>NZ_JAMYOG010000007.1:0-307865 GCF_040319725.1 Mesorhizobium sp. M0894
GCCGGCGGCTCGCGACGGTCACGTCGATGTTTTTACGGGCGAAGGCGTGGGCGAGGGCCTGGCCTACCGCACCGAATCCTACAATAGCGTAGCTCATAGTGCTTCTCCGATCCGTATTGGTCTTGATTCCCCGGCCCTCAACGGCGCTGGGTTATCCGTTCTACTGTGTGGCGTCCTTTGCGTAGACGTCCCGGCGTTCCATCATGGACACGCTAGTTCCCGCCGGTCAGCCGCTTCCCGCGATCCGCCGCGATTTCAGATGGCCGAGAAGCCTCCGTCGACAGACAACTCCAGCCCATTCACGAAGCTCGAATCGTCTGAAGCAAGAAACAGCGCGGCCGTCGCAATTTCCTCAGGACGCCCCATCTTTCCCCGCGGGATCAGGGATTCGAACATCCGCTTCCCCTCCTCGTCGAGAACTTGGTCCTGCATCGGTGTGGCGATCGGCCCCGGGTGCAGCACGTTCACCCGGATATTCCTGCCCTTCAGCTCGTTGAGCCACCCGCGTGCGAATGCGTGCAACGCCGCCTTGCTCGCCGCATACACGCTGTAACCAGGAAAACCTTTCACCGAAGCAACTGATCCGGTCATGAAGATCGATCCGCCATCGTTGAACAGCGGCAATGCCTTTTGCACCGTGAACAGCGTGCCGCGCGTATTCAGGCCGAAGGTCGCATCGAAATGCTGCTCGGTAATCTCGCCCAGTGGGACGGCTTCGCCCGTGCCGACGCTCGCATACAGGACGTCGATCTTGCCCTTTTCCCGCTTGACTGTATCGAACAGGCGGTCGAGGTCGTCGAGATTGGCCGCATCGCCGCGCACGCCGGTCACGTTCCGGCCGATCAGCTTGACGGCCTCGTCCAGCGCCCCCTGTCTCCGGCCCGTGATGAAAACATAGGCGCCTTCTTCAACGAACCGCTTGGCGCTCGCCAGCGCCATGCCGCTCGATCCACCCGTGATGACTGCAACCTTACCCTCAAGCTTTCCCATGACTTCTCCTTTCGTGGTGTCGGGACAGCATCTGCCTCCGA
This sequence comes from Mesorhizobium sp. M0894, assembly GCF_040319725.1. NCBI lineage: Bacteria > Pseudomonadati > Pseudomonadota > Alphaproteobacteria > Hyphomicrobiales > Phyllobacteriaceae > Mesorhizobium > Mesorhizobium sp. M0894. Next base: position 1,032 of record NZ_JAMYOG010000007.1, read on the forward strand.
GAACCTCGAAATGGGTCCGCAGGCGTCAGGTGTTGAGTGCGGAAGCGCGCACATCGGTGGTGCGAAATCGATCCGGCTGGACGACTGAGGCCAGCCGCGACGATCGGCGTCCGCCGTTCGAAATTGGCCCGCGCTCGTCGACATAGGCTATGATGACCGCCCGTACTGCTGTTCGATGTGTTAGATACGGGCTTTGGAAGGCGCACCGCGCGGTGCCGGATTGCACCATGATCGACTGGGATGACGTTCGCTACTTTCTTGCCGTCTCGCGCGGAGGCTCCGTGCGGGCTGCCGCCGAGCGCCTCGGTGTGAACCACTCGACCGTGCTGCGACGCGTCGCCCAGCTCGAGGAACGCCTCGGGGTGCACATGTTCGAAAAGCTGCCTTCGGGCTACCGCCTGACGGCTGCGGGCGAGGAGGTCCTCGAGTTCGCGGACCAGATGGAAGTGTCGTCGCACCTGCTGGAGACGCGCGTCTTCGGGCGCGACCAGAGCGTGCGCGGGCTTCTGCGGGTGACGCTGGCACCGCCCCTCGCGACACACCTGCTCATGCCGGATTTCGCCGATTTCGCGCGTCTGCATCCGGACATCGAGATGGAAATCTTGTCGTCCGGCGAGCTGGCAAATCTGACCAACCGGGAGGCCGACGTCGCGATCCGCGTCGTCTACGACCGCAAAACCCTGCCGCTCAATCTTCACGGCCTGAAGGGACCGGAGCTGTTCGGCGGCGTCTACATGTCTCGCGATCGACTAGCCGCGTGGCGTGCGGGCGCGCCTGATCCCATCCGGTGGATCGTCATAAGCATTCATGGCATCCCGGATTGGGCCAGCGAGGGTGAGGTTCGTACCACGGGGGTTCCGTTCAGGACCACGGACGGCGAGGCGCAGATCGTTGCAGTACGGCAAGGGCTCGGGATGACGACACTGCCGTGCTTCGTCGGAGATGCCGACCCCCTACTGGTGAGGGTGCCGGGCACCGACCTGCACATGTACGGAACGCTCTGGCTTCTCACACAGGGGGAGACACGCAAGACAAAGCGCGTGCGGCTCTTCACCGAGTTCGTATCCCGCAGGCTCGCCGCGTACGCGCCGCTTCTCGCGGGACGGTCCTTATCGCGTGACTGACGCGCGGCAGGTAGCCGATGGCGCTGTCTCGAGCGTACCGCTGTATCAACTTACGCAGCCCGATGTAAATCTCGGGACGGACTCTGGTTGTAGACTGCCTCGAGACCGTCTTTTTCGTCTTAACGGTTGAAGATAGAAGAGTATCCCTGCCACGGGCGATGCGCGGAAAGCGACGCTGTGACCGGCAGGTGTCACAGCTTTCCTACTCCGGTGTGCTGGCTTTTTTTCTGCGCCGAATAGTGTGCGACTGCGCAACGGCCATTTTCAACTCGGGTGTGATCTCCAACGGCGCATTCTCTGCCCCATGTGGGTTCTGTAGCCCCTGGACCTGGACGGTCGGAAATGGGAGTTCGATGCCCTGCTCTTTGAAGACTTGGCGGAGGCGTACATAGAATTTGCGTTTCATACCGAAGGCGCCTCCCGGTTTGGTTGTGGCCTTGACCCTCAATACGATGCCGTATTCGCCGAACTCCTGTACGCCCTGCATCTTGATCGGGTCGAGCACCCAGTGTTTGAACTCGGGATCTTCCGCCAGTTCGAGGCCGATCCGCTTGATCAGCTTGCGAGCGAAGTCGATATCGGTGTCATAACCAACGGTGATGTTGAATTTGTCGATAACCCAATCACGACTCTGGTTCTGGACTGCCCCGAGTTCACCGAAAGGTATCGTGAACAGCGGACCACGATGGTGGCGCAGCTTCACCGAGCGCAGCGAAAAGCTTTCCACAGTACCCTTGTAATTGCCCGATGAAATGTATTCGCCGACACGGAACGCATCATCGAGCAGGAAAAACACGCCTGAAATGACGTCCTTGACGATGGTTTGTGCCCCAAAGCCCACGGCGACGCCGACGACGCCAGCGCCGGCGATCAGCGGGCCGATCTGGATACCCAGCGAGGCGAGCATCATAAGCACCGCCATCACGATGATCGATGCGAGCAGAATGTTCTGGAGGATCGGCAAGAGCGTGTGCAGCCGCGCCTGCTGCGGATCGAGGACCGGGACATCCTCGTCGCTGATCACAGGGTGCGGTGTTTCGATGCCCAGCTTTCGTTCGATCAAAGCTTTGATGATCGACCAGCCGAAATCGGCTGCTAGGGCAATGACCACGACATTGACCAAGCCGCGCAATATGAACGTCGTCGTCGTATCGCTGTCCCGCATGGATTGCATGTCCAGACCCCAGACACGTGCGAGAAAGTAAGCCGCCGCCAAGATGAAAATCATTCGGATTGCGCGATCGATGACAGCGATCGTCACCGCCGGGATCGTAGGCCGGCCGACATCTTCCGAACCTGGTCGCAGAACGAAATTAACCCCGCGCTGCGTCATCACGATTGCAAAAGGCAGGAAGAATGCGGCGAAGGTAAACCAGAAGTATGTATTAAGGCCGGCGATGCGCTGCAGGAACAGGACGACGAAATAAGCAGTCAATAGCCATGTCGCTTCCGTGTGACCGATGTGGCGCGCACCGTCTCGCTGCGTTCTTGGCCGACGCCAAATCGCGAGCAGCAGGAGCACCAGCAGCACGAAGTCGGCGCCCAGTGACAGGACCATCATTCCGTCCTGATCGATGCCGAGACCTGGCAAGAGGATAAACGCGGCGCCGAAGAAGGCGAAGACGCCGACGATCCGGGGTAGCCAATAGGACCAATGGTCAGCCGCTTCGTTGGTGATCGGCAAAGCACGAACCTCGACGGCGTTCTCGACGTTCATGAAGGAAGGGACGAGCGTGGCCATGACGTACATGCGCACACCCCATGTAACGACTGCCGCCATCAGAAATGTCAGTACAATCTCGCGGATAAGCATTGGCCAGTCGAACAACATGAACGCGCCGGCGCTGCCCAGTGCGAAAGAGACGATCAGCATGCTGGAATAAAGCATGCGACCACCAATCTTCTTGGCTCGCCCAATCGGCGTATCCTTCGGTTGCGCGATAATCCAAAGACGAAATGGACGGGTGAACTTGAACGTTGCCCAAGTGAGTGCCAGGCCGGCAGCGATGAACATCGCAATCAGCACAAATACGGCGGCTGACCCCTTGCTGGACATATCCTCCATCGTCTCTGCCCGAACGCGCGCGAACTGGCCTGGCAGCAAGGGCAAAGTTCGCACGATTCTTTCGATATGATGCCTGATCCCATCGAGCGTCGAGGATGCCATCGTATTCATCTGGCCGGGTGCGGCCACGGCGCCGGACGATGCGTCGGTCGGCGAAACTCCTGTCTCGGCAGGCGCTCCCGTTGACCCGGCGTCCTGATTTCGCTGTTCGGCCACCCAGGCCTTCACTGACGGATCGTCGAGAAGGTCGAGCAGCTGTTTGACCCTTTCAGGCGGGGCGGTCGCCGGCGCCTGCGCCTGTGCCTGACCTGTCAACAAAAGGGCGATCCCAAAGACGAGCGGCCTGGCAATCAGGGCAAACATCGCAGTCAGGTCTCCGAGACGCCGTGCCAGGCGCGCCAGGTTCCTGGCCCCCAATCGTCGAGTGATGCGTGGCATCGTGCTGTTAACCTTCCGGTCAGATCGGCTAGCAACGACATCTATGTCCGTTGTTGCCCTACCTTGAAGAAACCGATGTTGCGGTGCAAGACGTCATCGTTTCGACCCAGACCGTTACGCCGGGTACTTCGCGGTGTCTACTTAGCCGCCGGGGGAGGGCATTCCGACCTAGGCCCAGCCTCCAGCCGTTATATGAACTGCGCATCCGTGATGCTGGGCGTAAAAGACCCGGCACCAGGATCCCCCAGGCCAGAACGCGTATGCCGCGGTGGGCATCGCCGACCGAGGCTATGTGATGGAAACTGGGCGCATGACCGTGCAGGGAAGAACGATGGCGACGTCAGATATCAGGATCCGATTTCCCCCGGGAGCCGCCACATTCGCACACGACCTGTACCACGCAATTCCGTTTCCGCGAGTGGGTCGCAAGCAAAATTTTGTCCAAGCAGTTGATGAGTTGCATCCGAAATACGGATTTCATCGGGCTCCGCGGACGTTTGGATACGTGCGGCGAGATTAACGGTGTCGCCCCATAGGTCATAGGCAAACCGCCTTTTGCCTATAACGCCCGCCACGATTGGTCCTGAGTGAATTCCAATTCTGAGTCTTATCGGTTCTCCTGCGAAGCGTTCGAGCTTAACCGCCTTCCGCAGTTCAAGTGCATAGTGCGTAAGGGCTTCCGCATGATCGGATCGCGCGGCGGGCAGGCCAGCGACCACCATCACACAATCGCCGATTGTCTTGATCTTTTCGCAGCCGTATCGCTCCGAGAGCAGATCCGCCGCCTTGAAGAAGTAATTTAAAATAGCGAGCGTCGTCACGGCTCCGACGTTCCGCGCTCTTTCCGTAAAACCGACGATGTCGGCAAAAAGCACACTCACCTCTGCGTAGTTGTCTGCAATTTCTTCGTGCGCTTTTAGCCGCTCCGCGATAGACGCCGGAAGAATGTTGAGGAGCAGGGCTTCGGCGCGCTGGTATTCACGCGACAATCCCTCTTGGCTCGCCCTCAACGCCTCGTTCATCGATTGTAATTTCTCGTTGAGTTGACGCTCCCTCTCTTGCAGGAGCGTCATTTCATAAGCCTTCTGTTGAAGTCGCTGCCTATTGTCGCGTTCGGCAGTGGCGTCAAGAAAGAGCAGCCACACGCAGGCATTGTCAGCAAAAAGATGGAGGTCCGCGACACGCCCGCTGGGCAGTTCGACCATGGCCATATGATATGGAAGCTCCGGGCAGGGCAGCAAACCTTCCATGAATTCAAGCTGCTCGGCAACAGGCTTACCTATGCGAACTGATGAGAGTCCGTAATGTTTAACGTTGCCGCCCTTCGCAGCTATGCAAAGCTGGGCGTCGATTTTCAGATATGCGACGGAGCGCTCGTTGTAGAAGAAATCGTAAATCCAGCTTCTGACTTCTCTTGGCAATTCATGCATGGTCTATTTTGCGACCATCGAAGCAAGCTGACGAAACGCATCATCAACATGTTCACCCGAAAGCGCACTTGTTAGATAGATTTGCCATCCAAGTTGCCTCAGTTCGTTAATTTCACTATCCGATATTGCCCACCGATCGGCCAGATCGGATTTGTTGAGCAGCAATACAAACGGCATAGCGCCGAATTCAGCCTCGGCCCGCTCGCGCAACGTGAGCGCCACGGCGAGAGTGGCGGCGCGGGTTCCATCGACGACAAGCACGAGCCCGCTCGCACCTCGCACATAGCTGACGCGGAATGAGCCGATATCGTCTTCGCCGGCCAAATCCCACAAAATCAGATCCACGGTTTTGTCCGGGAATGCGACACTCTTCTTGTCGATTTTCACTCCCACCGTGGTCAAGTAGGTTTCTGAAAAGATGCTTTGCACAAACCTGCGAACCAGACTCGTCTTTCCGACAGCGAACCCGCCCAACATGCAGATCTTCTTTTGCAATTTCCTGGGCTCCGCCCTAGTGGAAGTTTACCGTAACCGAAACTCTGCGGTTGGCGGAGTTCCCCGTTCGGCTATTTTCAATCTCCGCTGGCTCAAAGGTGCCCGCGCCGCGAACCAAGAGCAACTCCGGATCGACGCCGCGCTTCTTGAGAAGCGCACGAACTGTTTCCGCGCGCGCGGCGCTGATCGACAATTTGGCCGTTTCACGGCCCGTCTCGTCCGAATGGCCGGTCAACATGAACTGTGCTGTCACGCCTGCGTTGCGGGCGTCCTTGGCCAATTGCTTCAACTGATTCGCCAAATTGTCGAGAACCGGCAGTTGCTCTGGTCCCGGTACAGCCTTGCCAGAATCGAAGAAAATGTTGACCGCTTGAATAGCCTCCCTCAAATGAGTGAGTTGCGGAGGGGTCAACTCACGCAGCTCGGAGATTTCTAGAGAGAGTCCGTCCGCGGACAGCTGTTGGGCGGCGACCCGCGCCCGATCTATCCATGCGGCAGGAGCCTCACCCTGGGCAACAATGCGATCCTTGATGATCATAAGCCGAACCGATTTCGGCGGAGCCAGCGACGCCATCAGCCGCTTCAGCACGAACTTCGGATCAAGGCTTTGATAGAATTGCCACTGTGAATGAACGCGAGCAGGATCGACCCCTGTTCCGGACAGCAAAGCCTTCGGGTCGGCGGCCTGCGGGTCTCTCAGGCCGGAAATATAGAAATGTCCGCCCCTTGCCGTTTGTTGGGCGACGATGATTCCCGCTTGGGCCTCCAGTCGCGACACATAAGTCTGCCAGTGCTCCGCCGCGCGTGCTTCGGGGCTCACATCACGAACCTTGGAGATGTCGAATTCCGGTCCGCCTGCCGAAAGCTGTCGGGCCGCTGCGCGCGCACGATCTATCCAGGTGTCGGGAGCCTCACCCTCGGCAACGATGTGATCCTCGACGATCGAAAGCCGAACCGATTTCGGCGGGGTCAGCGACACTATCAGCCGCTTCAGCACGAACTTCGGATCAAGGCTCTGATAGAATTGCCACTGCGAATGAACGCGGGCGGGATCGACCTCCGTTCCGGACAGCAGAGCCTGCGGGTCGGCGGCAAGCGGGTCTCTCAGGCCGGAAATATAGAAATGTCCGCCCCTCGCCGTTTGTTGGGCGACGATGATTCCCGGTTGGGCCTCCAATCGCGACAGATAAGTCTGCCAGTGCTCCGCCGCGCGTGCTTCGGGGCTCACATCACGAACTCTGGAGATGTCGAATTCCGGTCCGCCTGCCGAAAGCTGTCGGGCCGCTGCGCGTGCGCGATCTATCCAGGTGTCGGGAGCCTCACCCTCGGCAACGATGCGATGATTGACGATCGAAAGTCGTACTGAATCCGGCGGAACCAGCGACGCCGTTAGCCGCTTCAACACGAACTCCGGCTCGAGGCTCTGATAGAATTGCCAGCGTGAATGAACGCGGGCGGGATCGACCTGCGTTCCGGCCAACAGCGACTGCGGGTCGGCGGCAAGCGGGTCTCTCAGGCCGGCAATATAGAATTGGCCATCGCGCACCTTTTGTTCGGCAACGATGATGCCCCGCTGGGTCCCCAGTCGCGACACATACGCCTGCCAACGCTGCCCGGATTGCCAGGAAAGAAAGAACCAACCGCCCGCAGGAATCAAAACCAGCAGGATTGCAGCCACTACCAGCCACGGAAATCCCTGGTTTGATTCCTCCTGCTTCAGTTCAACGCAGGTCTGCAACTGCGTCTCGACGCCAGCCAACTGCGAACTGTCGCCGTCAAACTGCTCTAGAGCCTGTGAGTATTCATCATGGATGCGAAGCAATACATCGCGAATTATTTCATGTAATTCCTCCGGCGGATTTCCCCGGATCACCGCAACCAGGGTCGCAAACGGTCCAACTTCCGACCAGAGACGAAGCTCCCCGAAACGAATAGTGTCAAGGCCGCTCTGTTCTTTCTCGTTAAACGAGTCTTTTACAAAATCCTGAATTGCACTAAGCATCGAAGAGATCAGTTGAGGATCTTCGCTGGTTGCGTTTTCGGCAGTTACATGCTTGATCAAAAGCCCGGAATTGCGGTGAATGAGAAAGGCGTGTTCTACACGATAGACAAGAGAATGCCTGAGAACAACTTCTGAGAAGCTTGCCCCCGTTCTCCAAGCTTCAAATCTCCACTTGAGCCCATGCCAAGTAAATATATGTCTTAAAGTTTCATTCAGCGACTGAAAGGTTTGGTCGATCTTTTCGCCGATCGACTTGCGAATAGCCGGCAGAAACACCGGGTATAATATATCCGTCAGCGTGCCCGGGCTTTTCTGGATGGACCGTTGCACAGCCCTCTCGACAACTGGCGCAAGGGCCTCGCCGAGTTGCGCATGAGACGCGTGTGCGGCTGCACTGGGGAGGACGCCCCCCACTGCGGCCGCAAGCTGCTCAGGTTCGTCGAGCAGGTGCGTAACTCGTGAAAGCTCCGAAATTTCGCGGCCGACCAGCAACTGGCGAAGCGTTTCCATGCGAGGATCGGCGGTTGGGATTCCGTCGAGACGCGCACGATAGTCCGGATCAACGTTCCGGGCAATTTCGATCAAAAGGCGAGCCAGAGCCTCGCGATCAATCTCTGTATCGTTCGAAGCTGCTCTTTGAGGAAGGCTGATTGGGTCGACGGTCGACGTCAAGTTCCGATCAACTCACTTTCCAGGTACGCTCCGAGTTGCTCTTGCTGCCGACGGGATCCTGATTTAGACATTTTGCAACCTCGACAAACAGGCCAGCCAAAAGATTTCGGTCGGTCTTGACATTGCCGAGATCGGAAAACATTTTCTCCATCAGCATCTGAATGCTTTCATTCTTTTGCTTGATTTCCTCACGCAGCAAATGGTCGTTTCGATTTATCCGGTCCGCAACTTCGCGCTCAAGCTCGCTCAACTGATCCGACAACGCCCGCACCTGCTTTTCAAGCGCCTGATTTTGCTCGCGAAGATTCCGGTCAATCTCCTTGTCGGCGTCGGCTCGCGCGTCTTTTTCGTTCCGCAATTGCGCGGCAAGCGAGTCGACCTGCTTCTTTGCATTTGACTCGTACATTTCAAGATTGCGCTTGGCCTCGGATTCGACATCCTTGAAGCGCTGCAAGACCCGTTCTTCAAGCTTGGAAAAGCGGCGGTCATAGTCCTGCATCTGGTTGCCGAACAGCAGATCACGTATCTTGTCGACACCTACAGCGTCGCCGGGGGCCCCGCTCTCGCGAGCCTGGCCCGCCACGAAGGTCAGCCCGTTTCCGTCTGCATTACTTATCAGATTTGCGTCCGCTTTATTTGCCGAAGAAGCGGTACTCGAAGATTCCTTGGCCATCCCATGCCCCTTCTTTTGAACATTGTCACAGCGCTAATTTAGCAACTGATAAACATGTCAGCAAAATAGCCGACCCGCAAGCCGGAATCTTCTCGGCTTAAGTCGTTTCGTGCGTCCCCATTCGGGTAGATTTGGACATGCGGCTCGATCCGGATCAGCTTACGCTCGCGTCTCGCCCGCGATCATCTTTTTGCAGATGAAATGCGCGAAAGGAAATGCCGCGGCGCATCGGCCTCAGTCTAAGCCGTCGGGCATGCGCGCTTGCCATTCGGCCTGTCTTCAAGTCTTTTTCGCCTGCCTCTAATTCGCCCCGATCTTGACAGGGCAGTGCTGCCAGCCGATGCCGTCATCCGGTTTTGACATTCGCCGACTCTTGCCGAAGAAAACGAAAGCTCGATGATCCAGGACAATGCTACCGCAAGGCGGTGTGGTACCGATGCTCAATGCCGAGCAAACCGTCGGCGCAACGCTTGCCGGCATCCGCCGGCAGACCTACCAGATACTGGATATAGTCGTGGTAGACGATGGGTCGATGGACTGATCGGCGTCGATTGTGACGGCCTATGCCGAGAAAGATCGACGCATCTTGTTCTACCTTCGAACCGGGCGCGAGTAAGACGGCGTGGCGCCTAATCCCTTGGTTTCAATCGTGGTTCCTGCGCACAACGCGGAGGTAACGCTGGCGCGCGCACTCGATTGCCTTCTCGATCAGGAAATAATGGACTGGGAGGCGATCATCGTCGACGACGCCTCCACGGACCGCACCCCCGCGATCATCGCCGGTTATGTGGAGCACGATGCCCGATTTCGGACGTTAAGCTCTTGCGCGTACAGCGCCGCCGGCGCGCGCAATAGCGGGATTTCGACAGCGCGCGGCCACTGGCTCATGTTTTTGGATGCGGACGATTGGGTGGATGCCAGCTTCCTTGCGAAAATGCTGGCCGCACTTGAAGCAGCGCCCGATGCGGTCGCCGCCTATTGCGGTTCTCGGCGCGTGATGCCCGATGGCGAACTCACCCCGTCGAGCATCGCAACGGAGGTTGCGATCCAGCCCTTCGAGACATTCGCCCGCCGGTGTGCCATCGCCATTCACGCGCTGCTGGTCGACCGGGAGACAATTGTCGAGTTGGCCGGTTTCGATGTGTCGCTGCGCACCTGCGAGGACTGGGATCTGTGGCAGCGCCTCGCACGTCTAGGCAAAAATTGGGTGATGGTCGACGAGCCGCTCGCTTTCCATCGGGTCAGCCCCAACTCGCTCAGCCGCAATTCGACGCAGATGCTGGCAGATGCGGAAATCGTGATCGCCCGCGGTTTTTCTGCTGATCCCAGGGTCAAACACCCAGCATCGGCTCACGCCAATGGAGCGATCGAAGCGAACGGCCGCACCGCTTCCGAAGCACTCGCGTGGTTCGCGTTGTGGAACGCCGCATCGGATTGCGGCTGCGGCTCGCGCTCGATCAACCCGCAGTCCCTGCGCGCGCTCCCGGCAGGACGTAAGTGGGCGCGTGAGATCGCCAAGGTGGTCTTCGATGGCCTTATGGTAGGAAGCCTATCGGTGCCAGCGCAATTGGCTGCCAAGTGGGACAGGTTCGGCGGCTCCCTCACCGAATTGATCATCGAACTCGGCAAGGTCTGGGACGATCCCGTAGCGGGTCGCCGCGTCCAGTATCACCTCGAGCAAATGCTTCTCGACTTCGACGATCTTGCCGCGCCGCGCAAACTGGCGCGGACACTCGGCATTCGCGTCGACGCTCGAAATCCGACCTCGATCGAGCTTCCGGAAGGAATCGATCAAATTTATGCTTATCTGATGATGGATGGCCAGATCGAGGCTTTCGTACAGTTCGGCGTACTCGGGAAAGTGACAAGGCGTCATTGGACTGAGTTGATCCTGAATTTCGTGCCCCCTGAGCGGCTTATGCACAGTGCCGCGCCGCTTGCGAGGCGATCACCTGTACATGCACCGCAAAAGGGCGTCGGTGCCGACAAGTCAGACATGTTTGCAGCCGAGGCATTGTTGTCCATAGCGGGACGCCGGTCTGATCGGGACAGCCATTTCGGCAAACTCGCGGGATTGGCCGCGGAAGCGCAGGCGCTGGTTGGGTCGAGCGCCGAAGCTACAGAGCCTCTAGCAGCGCCGCGCCGTGCACGGGCCGCGGATGGGCACGACAATGATCGCACGTCTTTCTGGAATCGCCATTTCGCGACCGAGGATCCCTGGAACTACGGCTCGCCCTATGAGCAGGAAAAATATGAGCGGCAGCTCGAAATTTTGCCTGCCGGTCCCATCGGATGGGCGCTTGAGCTGGGCTGCGCGGAGGGCCACTTCACGCGTCAGCTGGCGCCGCGGGTGGGCCATTTGACCGCAACTGACATCTCCGCCGTAGCCATCGGGCGGGCGCGCGCGCGATGCGGCGATCAGCCGAACGTTGAGTTCGGCGTACTGGATTTCTCCGCCGACACGCTGCCGGGTGAGATGGATCTGATCGTCTGTTCGGAAGTGCTCTACTACCTGGATGATCTCGCCGAGTTGCGGCGCATCGCCAAAAAACTCGTTGAGGCGTTGGCGCCTGGCGGCAGTTTCATCAGCGCACACGCGTTCGTGCTACGTGACAATGTTGAAAGGACGGGCTTCGACTGGAATACATTCGGTGCACAAGCGATCTCAGAGACGCTGGCAGCGACCGACGGCCTCGTCCTCGAGCAATCGATCCAGACCGAACTCTACCGCATAGACCGCTTCCGCCGCCTGTCACCAGGCTACGTGGCGACGGAACCGACGATTGATCATGTGCCAATCCGCGCGCCCGTCGAAATCGGGGTCGCGCGAAAAATCGTCTGGGGTGGGGCGCGGGCCTTGCGCCGCGACGTCGCACGTAGCGAGCGGCGACAGCGTATCCCCGTCCTCATGTATCACAGCGTCTCCGATGAAGGTCCGGCCGCGCTCGCCCGTTTTCGGCTCACCCCCGCCGCATTCGCCAGCCAAATGGCATGGCTGCGCGCCAATGGCTTTCACGCGATTAGGTCCGAGCAGCTGGAATGGTTCATCGCCAACCGTCAGCCTTTCGTTGGCCGCCCAGTGCTCATCACCTTCGATGACGGCTTCCAGAACTTTGCCGACCATGCCTGGCCGACCTTGCGCGCGAACGACCTGACCGCGGAAGTGTTCCTGGTGACGGACCTGGTGGGTGAAAGTGCACAGTGGGACGCCTACAGTGGCCCGCCGACGCAGCTTATGGACGCCAGGACAGTGCGACGCCTCGCCGGCGAAGGTGCGTTCTTCGGAAGCCATCTGGCGACGCATCGCGCGATCGATGGTCTGTCGAGCTCTGACTTGGCCGCCGAACTCCTGCGCTCTCGTATGTTCATCGAACGGTGGACCGGTCGGCCAACCACGGCGTTCGCGGCACCCTTCTCGGTCACCGACCGACGGCTTGGCAGGCTGGCCAAGGAGTGCGGCTATCGGATCGGCTTCGGCGGCAGACACGGGCCGGCGGACCTCGATTGCGATCCCATCGACCTTCCGCGGATCGAGATTCGCGGGGATCGCTCGCTCGATTACTTTGTTGCCCGTATCGAGGCCGTGCTCGAATGAACGGTGAGCTTGTCAGTGTCATCATTCCTGCTCACAATGCGCAAGATACAATCGACGAGACGCTCCGCAGCTGCGCGCTCTTTCGAGATTGTTGTTGTTGACGACAGCGTTCTGACGGTTGGAAGGGGTGCTGTCGCAGCCACCCCACGATACAGGAGCCATCCACAGAGGACATCGCTAGTCCAGAGGCGACAGAAAGCATTGCCAGGACCGTACATTCTGGCTCGTCGAGGCCAATGTTAGATTTGTAACAAATTGGTTCCGCTTTTTGTTCAGTGCCGCGCCCGTTTACCTCGTTCGCAAGTCTATTGGGCCACTTGGGACACGGCTGACATCAGCTCCTGCGGGCTTGGCGCCCCAAACATGTATCGCCCGCCCTCTGGAACCTCCGTGAAGCTCCAGCGGACGATCCCCTGCCGATCCAGTAGGAACTGACCGACCAGTTGTCCGTGTCCCGTTGCCATCATCTGCTCGTCGGCTTCGGTCAGTTCGTAATGGTCCCTCTTATTAAGGATTTCGCTGGCCGCAATGGGGTCCATAGGACCGGGCAACTCGCCTGGTATATCGACCCGCATATCCTTTGCCGCTGCCATCGAGACCTTGTACGGCCAGTTCGTCTCGTTTTGGGTGAATTCGAGATTGGGCAGTCCAAAAGCACGATGTGAAGCGCGTTCAGGGTCGGAGGCCGCAAGCAGATTCGGCATCGGATGGTAGCGGAAATAGAGACGCGCCCGTTCGATTGGCGTGTTGACCACCGTCAGGCTCTCCACGCCCTTTTCGCGCAGCTCCGGATCAAGCCGCGCCTGGGCGGCGATATGGCGCCGGCAAAACGCACAATGCAGACCTCGAAACAGGCCGACCAGCACCGGCTTTTGGCCGCGAAAGTCGTCAAGCGCGATCTTGCCTTCCTGGGTAATGGCGTCGAGTATCAAGTTCGGCGCACGGTCGCCCGGTTGAAGCGGTACCAAGTCACTACGCGCGGACATTTTCCACCTCCAACCCCGGCTAGTCGAGAAAAGGCAGCACCACAAGCGCTTCCGGGTCGAGCCCGTGCTGGGCGCATATACCCTGCGCCAGGGAAAAGTAGCGTTCGGCCTCGGCCAGATTGTCGAGGTCGAGATTAAGCGTTGCAAGACCATCATAGCACGGAAACAGCAGTTGGGGTTCGCCCGTTTCGCGGGCTACGTCCAGTGCTTCGTGGAACAAGCCAACCGCCAGCTCCGGACGCCCGTTGCACTGGTGGATCTGCCCAAGCACGATCAACGGCACCGGCAGGTGCTCGCGCTGGTCGAGCGCCCGGTCGATCTCGATGGCCTTCTCGGCAGCAGGTACGCCCTCCGTTGGACAGCGATCCGTGAAAGTACAACAAGCGACCGCCAGATTGGCGAGGAGGCGCGCCTGGAAACCCAAATCACCAATATGGCGCGCCACTTCAAGACCGCGCCGACAGACCTCCATCGCGTGCGCCGGATCGATGGTCGTGTAAAGCACGCCGAGATTGGTGTAGCCGCGGCAGGCCGCGCCCAGTAGACCGGCGGCTTCGGCCAATTCAATGCTATGCTCAACCTGACGCACGGCCTCACGGTTTCGCCCAAGGCGAGCCAGCGCAACAGCCTTGGTATTGAGTGCCTCGGCGGTCACAAGGGTGGCATCACGCCCTACCTCGGAGACATGCTCCGTTGTCAGAGTGCGTACGCAATCCAGCGCCGCGTCTGCCCATTTTGCCGCGAGAGCGTGATCTCCGCTACGGAACGCCTGTCGGCCACGTTCTTGCCAGAGATGCGCCTGCTCGATCGGGGCATCCGCTCCATCGAGGAGCGCTGCCGCTTCAGCATAGCGGGATTCTGCGTCGTCCCGCTTGCCGACGTCCCAGAGCAGCCGACCGATCTTGCGTAAAACTCGCGCCGACGCGACGCGATTGGCCGACTCGCGGTATACCTGCAACACCGTTTCGTAATGGTGGTGCGCGATCTCGCGGCGGCCTGCCGGGCCGCTCAAATCGGCAATGCGCTCTGCAATTGCCAGTTTGAGCGGTGTTTGCCCGATCGCGCCCAACGCAGTCAGTGCTCGCTCGTAGAAACGAAGGGCGTCGTCGTTGGCGTATATCATGCGAGCGCGATCGCCCGCCGCCTGCAGGTAATGCGCGCCCTTCTCCCGCTCGGCGCTCTGTGCGAAATGATGACCGAGCACGGTCAAATCCTCGAGCCGCTCCGGCTTGTCGCCGAACAGTTGCTCCAAGGCAGCTCCGACCCGCCCGTGGATGTCGGTCCGCCGTTGCAGGAGTAGATTCTGGTAGATCACGTCCTGCAGCAATGTTTGCGTAAAGCGGTAGCTTTGCGACGAGACCGAGCCTGATCCGGCAACTTCCTCGATGATTTCCGCATCGCAAAGCAGTTCGGAGCCGGCTTCGAGCCGGCCGGGGTCGGTTGTCACAGTTTTCAGAAGTGTGGCATCGAAGCGCGGGCCGATTACCGCGGCCTCCTGGGCCAACCGGCGCACCTCTTGGGGCAGCCGGTCGACGCGGGCAAGCAACATTGCCTGGATAGTGGCGGGGATGCCGGTTGCGACTTCGCCTGCCACAGTCCGCCATCGCTGGCCCTCTCGCATCAGTACACCGCGATCGATAAGGCCGCGAACGATCTCCTCTAAAAAAAGGGGGTTGCCGCCCGCGCGCTCGAGAATCTGGTCGAGAAGCCCTCCTGCGGAGTTTACCCAGCTCTCGCCGAAAAGCGCCGCCAGCAGGCTGCGTCCGTCATCACTGCTGAGCGGCGGAAGCCTGAGCGCTGTGTGACTGACCCGACTTGAGTCGAGCTGGTCGTTATCCGGCGCCGGACGATGCGTGACCAGCAACATCAACCGCGTGCGCTCCAACCTGTCCATCACGAAACGTAGTGCCTCAAGCGACACGGCGTCAGCCCAGTGCAGGTCTTCGACGACAATCAACAGCGGCGACAACGCAAGCCGCCGTTCGATGATTGTGCGGACTGCGTAGAGAATTTGCCGCCGCAGCTGCTCGGGTTCGACATGCTGCAAGGTGGCATCGGGGTCGCCAAGGCCGAGCACATGGTAGAGCAAAGGCATCAGCCGCTTCGCCTCCTCGCCCTGCAGGCCGAGATCGGTAAGCAAGCCTGCGAGCTTCCCCCGCATTTCGTCCCCATTGTCGTTTTGCATCATCCCGGCAGCGCTGCGCACCACTGCGCCCAAGGCGCCAAATGATTGTTCGCCCAGCGGTGAGCACGTGGCCAGCCGCACGGCGACGTTGCGAAAACGATCCTCGTCGCCGACGCGGGCGACGAACTCCTTCACCAGCCGCGATTTCCCGATACCGGCTTCTCCGACGAGGCGGACGAGTTGGGCCGAGCCGCTGCACGCCTGGTCAAGGCTCGCCATCATTCTACTGAGCTCCGCACCACGACCTATTATCGGCGCACTGAGGCCGAGCGCCTCGAGCCCACGCGCTGCACGCGGCGTCGCAAGCGGTGCATCCAGTCGATGGACGAGCACACTGCCAGCCTTGCCGCGAAACACGACATCACCCAGCGACTCGTAAGAGAAGGCATGCCGGGTCAGTCTGTGAGTGAGCTCGCCTACCAGCACCTCACCCGGTGCGGCCAGCGATTGCAGGCGTTGCGCCGTATTCACTGTGTCGCCGGTCACCGAATAGGATTTGGCGGTGCCGATGCCCAATCCGCCAGTAACGACCGGACCAGTGTTTATGCCGATGTGGAGCAACAGAGGCGAGCCGGAGTGGGGGGTGCTTTCGCCGAGCCGCGCCGTCCGGGCGATCATGTCGAGAGCGGCGCGAAGGGCACGTTCGGGATCGTCCTCATGCGCGACCGGCGCACCGAACAACGCGAGCAGTGCATCGCCGATGAATTTGTCGACGAAACCACCAAAGTTTCGCACGGCCGCCGTCAATTCCTTGAACAGTTTGTTCTGCAGCGCTTGCATGACCTCGGGGTCGAGCTGCTCGCTGAGCGTCGTGAAGCCGCAAAGGTCGGCGAACAGGACCGTTACCGTCCGGCGATCGGCGTCAGAGAAGGGATGCAGCCCTTCTTCGCTTTCGATGTCCGGAAGCATCGATGGAGTTCGAGAAGGCGGCACAATGGTCCGGCTTGGTGTCGGAGCAGGCCGTTCGACGACTTTTGCGGGCGCACCGACGTTTGCCCCACATTTCGGACAGAACTCGAAATCAGGTGCGCAGGGGTAGCCGCAACTGGCGCATGGCACGGGCTGGCGCCTGCCACACCTCGGACAGAAGGCGTAACCGCCCTCAACCTCGAAACCGCAGCCCGAGCAGTCCATCGAACAAGACCTCACTAGAGGCCGTCCCGGCGTGACCTCGCCACGCACTTCACGGCCAGGCTATTCGCAAGGATGCACCGATAGTCGTCGACCGGCAAGCGGGAGCGCAAATGGGCATCGAGCGATCAGTGTGGGTCCGGTGGCAGGGCGCTGCGGGCAGGCATTGTTGAAGGCGCAATAGTTGTCGGATCCGCGAACGCCGCCGAGACAGCCGCGCTTGCCGAAGGGGCTGTCGGCTCTGACGGGATTGGCGTAAGCTACAGTTAAGGGGGTGCACACATGCACCGCATCATCGCCATGGCGATCTTAGTTCTCGCGGCCGCGTTCAGCTCCGCGCGGGCGGAGGTGCTGATTGGGGTTTCATCTGCGATGACGGGACGGCTCGCCTGGTTCGGCGAGCAGGCGCAGCGTGGCGCCGAGATGGCCGTGGCCGACATCAATGCGACGGGTGGCGTACTCGGCCAGCAGATGAGGCTCATCACGGCCGACGACTTCTGTGATCCCGAGCAAGCGGTCGCCGCAGCCCAGAAACTGGTGGGTGATGGTGTGGTGCTCGTCGTCGGGCACTACTGCTCTGGAGCCTCGATCCCAGCATCGAAGGTGTACGAGGCGGCGGGCGTTTTGCAGATTTCACCAGGATCAACCAATCCGCTGTTGACTGAACAAGGCCGCGCCAACGTTTTTCGAGTCATTGGTCGCGACGACACGCAGGGGATCGTGGCCGGCAACTACCTGGCCGAGCATTGGAGCAACAGCAAGATTGCGATCCTTCATGACGGCACCACTTATGGAAAGGGTCTTGCTGACGAGACTCGAAAACAGCTGAACAAGCGCGGCGTAGTCGAAGCGATCTACGAGGAATACACACCCGCGAAGAACGACTATTCGGCCGAGATCGCTGCGCTAGAGGCTGCGAACATCGCCGTGGCATATGTCGGCGGATATCATGCCGAGGTCGCACTCATGGTTCGCGCTGCGCGCGACCGCGGCTACACGGTTCAGCTAGTCTCAGGCGATGGCATGGCGACCGAGGAATTTGCTTTGATCGCCGGCCCCGCGGCTGAGGGTACCCTCTTCACGTTCCCCGCGGACGCTCGCCGAAATCCCGAAGCCGCCTCGGTCGTCGAGCGGTTCCGGGCTGAAAACTTCGAGCCCGCAGGCTACACGCTGCTCAGTTACGCCGCCGTCCAGGCCTGGTCGCAGGCAGTGGACAAGGCCGGCTCACTAGAGCTCCAAGCCGTGATAGCGGCGCTGCGCGGCAATCAATTTGATACTGTGTTGGGCCGTATCGACTTTGACAACAAGGGCGATCTCACGAGCCAAAACTGGGTATGGTACGTCTGGCGAGGTGGAGAGTACGTGCCGGTCGAATAAGGACCGCCGATGCCGTCGCCGCTTGAGACAGCTGATGGAGATCGAGTTAGCTGGACCGTTCAGAGCTATGTGTCGCCGTTATGCTTGAACGCTTCGGCATACGTGGCCGTCTGTTGCTCGCTTTTTTCGGCATCAGCACCTTCGCCGTACTCGCGACAGCGGCCGCTCTCTATGCCTTCCTCCAGGTAGGAGAGGTCGTCGACCGCATCACCAAGGATCGGGTACCGTTGGCGCTCGCGTCCCTCCAGCTGTCGCGCCAGGCAGAGCGGGTAGCCGCCTCTGCGCCCGCCGTACTTACTTCGACCAGCAAAGCTCAGCACGGCGAGGTTTCCGCCGCGGTCGGGGTCGAGATGACGCGCCTCGAGGAACTGCTTGCCGCACTCAAAGGTGCCACGCTTAGCACGGCGGTGGTGGCTGAGATCGAGGCTGCAGTTCTTGGTCTGCGGCGCAACCTCAACGCCCTCGACGACCTTGTTGTCGCCCGCCTCACAGTGGTGGCGCGCAAAGAAGAACTGTTACGCCGCTTGTCGGCTACGACAAATGCAAGCCAGCGTCTTGTGGCGCCCGGTATCCTCGTGATGAATTCCAAGCTCCAGCAATGGCAGGCGGTTACAGCCGACACGTCGCTCGCGCCGGATCGCGGTGCGGCGGCGGCGGCCGACCTGGTCCAGGCAATTGCGGCCTACATTCCGCAGCAGAAAGCGCAGCAGGAGATATCGGCGGTCAATGACGTGCTGGTCAAGACGACGGACGCGCCAACGCCAGACGATCTGACGTTGATCCTGTTTCCGCTGCGCCGGTCGCTCGCCGTTCTCGACACGGTTTCCACCGAGATCGACGAGAGGCTGCGAACCCGTTTCCAACAGCGGGTCGGCGAGTTCAAGGCATTGATCGACGGCGGGAACAGCATCCCGAAGGCGCGCAAGGACGAGCTAGCAGTGCTCGCAGAGGGCGAAAAGCTTCTGGCCGAAAACAATCGGCTGTCGCGCAGTCTCACCGCTGCCGTCGATCGCCTGGTCGCCGCGGCAGACCGCGAGATCACCGCGTCCGGTCTCGAAGCCGCGACGGTCCAGCGCTACGGTACCGGAGTTGTCCTTGGCTCCGCCTTTCTCACCCTCTTGAGTTCCGTTCTGGTTGTCTGGCTCTATGTCGACCGTAGCCTTCTCGCCCGTCTGGGAGAGGTGAGCCAAAGCATGTTCGCAATCGCCGGCGGCGATCTTCGTGCGCCGCTGCCTGCCGCGGGCCGCGACGAGATCGGCCGGATGGCCGAAGCGCTTAGGCTCTTCCGGGACACCGCAGTCGAGGTCGAGGAAAAGAACCTGCGCGATGTCGCTGAGGCGCGCCAACGGCTCATCGATGCGATCGAGAGTATCTCCGAGGGATTCGCGCTGTACGACGGGGAGGACCGGCTTGTCCTCAGCAATAGCCGCTACCGCGAACTGCTCTACAGCGACCTTGCGATCGAACTGATGCCCGGCACGACATTCGAGCACATTATTCGCCGATCCGCTGAGCGCGGCTACATCAAGGATGCCGAGGGGCGGCTCGAGGAATGGGTCGCCGAGCGGCTCTCCCGGCACCGCAACCCAGGCGAACCGTGGGTGCAGCGGCGAGGCGACGGGCGATGGATCATGATAAGCGAGCGGCGGATCACCGCCGGCGGCACGGTCGCGGTCTATTCGGACATCACTGAGCTGAAGCAACGAGAGGAGAACCTCGCAGAGAAATCCACGGCTCTCGAGGCGCTTTCCAACAAGCTGGCCAAATACCTGGCGCCGCAAGTGTACAGCTCGATATTCGCCGGCCGCCAAGACGTTAGAATCGCCAGCCAGCGGAAGAAACTGACAATATGCTTCTCCGATATCGCCGGCTTTACCGAGACCACTGACAAAATGGAATCCGAGGATCTCACCCAGCTCCTCAATCACTATCTGACGGAAATGTCGAAAATTGCTTCGGATCACGGCGCGACGATCGACAAATATGTCGGCGACGCGATCCTGATGTTTTTCGGCGACCCTGAGACGCGCGGCGTCAAGGAGGACGCGCTGGCGTGTGTGCAGATGGCTCTCACCATGCAAAAGCGGATGAGCGAACTTGCCGAAATCTGGCGTGACATTGGAATTGAGACACCGCTGCGCTGCCGCATCGGCATCCATACCGACTACTGCACTGTCGGTAACTTCGGCAGCGAGGACCGGATGGATTACACGATAATCGGCGGCGCCGTGAATCTCGCCTCGCGCCTGGAACAGGAGGCGCCACCGGGGACCGTCCTCATTTCCTACGAGACGTTTGCGCAAGTGAAGAACACGATCGACTGTGAGGAGATGGGGCATGTCCAGGTCAAGGGGATCGCCTATCCCGTCGCCACCTACCGCGTCATCGATCTGAAGGCCAATCTAGCCGGCGCTTGTCACGCCGTTCGAACCGAGCTGCCGCACTTCAGGCTGGAACTTGAACCGGAGCTGATGTCCGCTGACGAGCGTGACGATGCCGCC
Source organism: Mesorhizobium sp. M0894 (assembly GCF_040319725.1). Classification (NCBI taxonomy): domain Bacteria; kingdom Pseudomonadati; phylum Pseudomonadota; class Alphaproteobacteria; order Hyphomicrobiales; family Phyllobacteriaceae; genus Mesorhizobium; species Mesorhizobium sp. M0894. Next base: position 21,706 of record NZ_JAMYOG010000007.1, read on the forward strand.
ACTGCGCTTCGAGACGCGCTGGATCGGCTTTCCCACAAGCCCGGGCAGTAGGGCTTGGTTCACAACGACCCTTCCATGGACGCAAGGAGTAGGATGTGGGACGCAGCTTATTGGCGCTGTCGATGCGAAGGAGAACGGTCGCGGTCAGTCTTTGAACTCGGGCGGAACGTCCGCATCGGAGCCGAGACTTAACATTCACGGCATCACTGGCAAGGTCCGGATATGGCGCAAGTTGCCCGTTCCGGGGCGCCGCCTTAAACGGCAAAGTTTGACCCAGAGCGGCCGCTCGGCGTGACAGTGTCGAACGTCCGAAAGCATGATAGAGCAGTCATTGCCGATTTCGAACTCGCTGTGGACGGGTTCCGCAAGGCCGGTGTCGTGCAATGACAGGTGAGGCCATGTCAGGTCAGGCCTTGAACTGCAGACGGCTCTCAGGCAAGCCATATGACTGTCGAGGCGGAAGCCGTCGTCGAAATCCCAAAACGCATCAGCGTCAAGGAAAGCGGCCGGACCAGACGCCAGAGGCTCACACCGATAGTCGCCGTCGCTTGCGGTTGCTCACCAGAAAATCAACCTGAAATAAGGCTTGAAGTGAGGCTCAGGTCGGCTTGATCTCTGCCCGGCCGATCTTGCGCCATCGGGCGTTTTCGCGAACCAGTTTCAGGTCGTCGGTCGTCTCGGCAAATGTCCGCAAACGGTATTGTCGGAGCAGGTCCGGGAAGAGCGCCCCTTCCGGCAGGCCGGCAAGCTGCTCCCGGACCGAGATCTTTTCATCGATGACCCGCATGCCCCAGGCATTTTCCCGAACCTGCAGCTCAGCGGCCAGATCGCGCTCTTCCGGCGCGTTTTCGTCTAGCACGGCCAGAAGGATCGAGTGGAAAAGCGCTACATAGCCAATCTGTCTCAGGCCGCCCACGACCCGCACGCGCGGCAATATGGCAAGGACGAGGAACGTCAGGAACAAGTTCGGCAGCAGCACGCCGTCCAGCAGCCCCTGCTTGAGATGCAGCCGCTCGAACGGGATTAAAAGACCATGCGGCCTGTCAGGCTCGATCAGGTGCCCGTTCTCGAGGACGAGCTTGCGCACGCGCTCCTCGCGGATGCCCCAGAAATAGTCCGTGGCATTGGGCAGGAATCTGCCAAACGGGCTCGATGCGGCCTCTTGCAAGGCATGTTCGAGACGCTGGCGTCTTGCGGGTTCAATGAGCAGCCTGGAAAGAAGGCTGCCGTCATGTTCTAGATGCCGTGCCATGGCAGCCGCGGCGAGCCGATCATCGATGAAAACCGGCAGGGCCATGCCGGCACGATCCCAATTGGCGACCAGATCCTCGTTGAGGGCTGTCAGCGCATCGGCGGCGGTTCCAAACACCTTGTCCTGGCTGGCAAGCAGTGTGCCCAGCCAGCGGCTGGCATCCGTTTCATCGCCCACCGCCTCAAGCGCGCGCTTGTTGAGGGAAACGGGACCGGCCACGCAGGCGCTTTTGCGGCACAGTTTGTGGCGCCCGATGCCAAACAGGTTGACCTTGTCGTCGCCGACATCGAGCCATCCCGGCCCCTCCCGGCCAATTGTCTCCATGGTCATCGTCGTTCCCATGAAGCCGAAGAAGGCCGACAGCCCGTTTTCGACCGCGCCGAGCCAGGCAAGCAGGAGGGCATCGAAGGTGATCCGGTCCATCAGAAGCAGGCAGTGCAGGCCGGACTGAATCACCGGTCTGTACTCGAACTCGTCGAGGGTCTTGCCGATCTCGTCAGGCTGCATCATCACACCAAGGCGCTGATGCAAGACTTCGCGCAGGATCGATCGGGCAGCGATCGCCGGGGCCGATGCAGGCCTTGCCACCGGCCGCCACAGATGGCGGGCGTAATCGGAAACCGGTGCATTCCAGTTCTGCTCGATGTCGCGCACGACCTCCGGGCAGAGCAGCGACAGCACAGCCAGAATTTCCACCGGAGGCGTAGGCGTTGGGTCAAGGACGGCGGTCATTGGTCCCGTCTAGCCGCTTGCGGTGCAAACGCCAAGGGAGACCAGACTTGCTGGATGCGGCCGGCCCACACATAGATCGTCAACTCGATCAAGATGGTGTGAGCCGAAATGACCGTCTCCTACGGAGTTCTCCATAAGCAACCGCCTGTTCGCCGACTCGGCACGAATTGTTAGGTTGGCTAAACAGTTAAGGCCAAACCAGCGGATCTTAAAACCGCAGGCGGGCCATGCTCAGGAGGTCGTGGTACTGCCCGTCGGTAAAGCCGGCCTTCACATGCCGGCCTTCGACCTCAAAGCCGTGGCTTTTGTAGAGACGGAGGGCGGGTTCGTTGTCGGCATAGACGGTCAATTCGACCCGCTTCAGGGCGCGCCAGTTGTCGGCTACGTCAAGCAGCGCGCCAAGTATGGCGGAGCCGATACCTTTGCCGACAAAGGCATCGTCAAGGCCGATATTGATCTCGCCGATATGCGAACGGCGCGGCGAACCCTGCACGACCAGGCTGCCATGGCCGACGACCTTGCCGTCCAGCTCGGCAACGATCCAGGTGGTTTCCTGGCCGGACTTGGCGATACGCCGCGCCACCTGCTCCACCATCTCGAAAGGCATCCTGAGCGTGCCCCAGCGGAAGCCCGGCATGTTGAAGATAGCGCAAAGCGCCTCCGCATCGCTTGGCCGGACGGACCGGAGCTGCGGCTGGATTTTCTCGGAGGGTGGCGAGGTCGTGCTGGTCATGGCGTTCCCGGCGAAGGCAATCGGCCCGGTACGATGCACCGGACGTTACCTGAAAATCCAGCCGTCTCTGCAACCTATGATGCCGATTGCGAGCTAAAATACCGGGAGGCGGCGTAGAGTTTGAAGACGCCGCTGATGCCGATCCAGCCGAAAAGGACGAGCCAGCACAATGTCCCGGTCGCCGTCCAGTCGATCCGGTGCACCGCAGCGTCGGTGATGGCGACGCCGAGGACTGCAAGCAGGCCAACCAGAAACTGCGCCAAGCCGAGCACCAGCAGTTCCTCGCGCGGCGCGCTTCTCCAGACCAGATATATACCGCCCGCACCGGCGAGGAAGATGGCGCTGTAGACCTGAGCGTGGAAGGCATCGATCGGCCATGGCCAGATGCCACTGAATGTCAGGGGAAACAGCAACAGGCCGACGCCATAGAGCCCAAGGATCGCGGATTCCGCCGGCATGTAGCCGCGCCATGCGGGATTTAAGGTCACGCCTTTTGCAGAAGGACGGGCCCTGGCCCGCCACAGGAACAGCCCGGATACCGCGACCGAAGCAAGATAGACCAAAAACCACAGCCAGGGCGCTTTGCGCTCGAAGTTGAAATAACCGAGATTGATGAACGAAGCCACCGACACGATGACTGTGAAGATGAAGGCCATGACGAGCACGAGCCTGCCGGGCGACCAGCGATTCCAGACCAGCAGCGCCGCCATCACGACCATTTCGGCGGTGTAGAAGCCACCGAGGAAGCGCGCATTGAACGGCGTGACGGCCCAAGGCCAGCCCGGTTTGACCAGAACAGGCACGAAAAACAGGCCGGCGCCTACGATCAGGACGATGATGACCACCGCAGAGAAAAGGCGCAGGGCCGTGGGAAATGGCGGGTTGTTGGATGTCGGCATGGGAGAAAATCCCAAAGATGAATGCTCCATGGACCATCATAGTGCTGCTTGCGGCCGGTGAAAATCCGCCGAATGGAAATTGGACGGTCACCAGGCTTATCCATTCGAATGGCCGTACGATCTGTTTCGAAGTAAGATGGAGCACTCGGACCAAAGACCGGTCCGGTCAACACGCCTCGGGGCGCATTTTCCGGAACCTGCACGATGAACGAAGCTCAGGATCTGTTCTCGCTTCTGCGACAATCGGCCGATGTCGATCCACAGGCGATCGACGCGATCAAGCGAACCATCGCGGAGGGCGAGGACCGCGAACTTTGCCGCATCAATGCGCCAGCCTTCGCCAGCAAGCATGGCCTCGACGAGGAGCGCGCCATAAGCGCCTTTCTCCATGCGGCGCGGGTGGGCATCTTCGACATTTCCTGGAATGTTCTGTGCCCCGGCTGTGGCGGCGTGCTCGACACCAACGCCACGCTGAAAACCCTGCAGAAGGACGAATACACCTGCGCGCTGTGCTCCGAGGGCTATTCGCCCACCCTCGACGAGATGGTCGAGGTGACATTCACCGTCAGTCCCCGCGTGCGCAGGATTGCCGCCCACAATCCACACGAATTGCCGGTGGCGGAATATTTCCGCCAGATCTACTGGGCGTCCGGCGTCGATCTGCCGGAAGAGGATTTCGCGGAAAAGATGGAAGCGTTCTCGCTGGAGGATATCGAGCTTGCGCCCGGTGAAAAGGCGGTTCTGCCCATACAGCTTCCGTCCGAATTCATCATCGTCTTCGAGCCGGTCACCCATTCAGCGCAGTTCATCGACGGGAAGGGCGAACCAACAAAGGAGCGCCGGAGCCTCTCTTTGGCCTTCGACCGCGACCATGTCCAGAACCAGACGCTGGAGATGCAACCCGGCCCGTTGCGCATTTCGCTGGAAAACAGGACCGACACCCGCGTGCTGCCGACGGTCTTCATAGCCGGCCAGGCATTGCATGATTTCCTGGGAAAACGCCGGCCCTTCCTGACCGCCAAGCGCCTGCTCACCAACCAGACATTCCGCGATCTCTATCGCACGGATACACTCGACATTAACCAGCGCCTGAAGATCACCAGCCTGACGTTCCTGTTCACCGACCTGCGCGGATCGACCGAGCTTTACGAGCGGGTGGGCGACCTTTCAGCCTTCGATCTCGTGCGCGTGCATTTCCAGGTTCTGCACGAGATCGTCGCAGCGGAGGCAGGCGCGGTAGTGAAGACGATCGGTGATGCGGTGATGGCGACCTTCGTGACGCCTGATCGTGCGATTGCTGCCGCCCTCAGGATGCGCGATGCCATGCGTACGCTCAACGACAAGAGCGGGCGCGAGGATCTGCTGCTCAAGATCGGAGTCCACGCCGGCCCCTGCATTGCTGTGTCTATGAACGACCGACAGGACTATTTCGGCCAGACGGTCAACATTGCTTCGCGGGTCCAGAACCTTGCCAACGCACAGGCGATCTTCGCCACTCGGGCGGTGGTCGACGACAATCTCACCGCCGATCTGTTGCACAGGAAGGCGCTGACGCCCGTGCCCCACGAGGTCTCGCTGCGCGGCATTGAGCGGGAGATAGCAGTATATACGATCCCCTGAAGGCTTGGCCCCTGAAGATTTGGATCGTCTCGGCCCCTCACACGCGCCTACAGATAAAATAACGATCGGCGGGCACCGAAGGCGGCGGCGGGAGGCGTTGCAACTGCGGATGATCTAACGGCATGCCGCTGACCGCGATGCCGCCGACGCGAAGCAGGCGCGCGGTCAGATCGGGAAGCCAGGTAAGGGTCACTGCATCGCGATCTTCATAGCCAGTGCCGATGTCGGCATGAACAAGAGCGGCGTCGATGCCAATGAACCTGCTCGCGGTCTCGCGTATTTCGCCGAGCACGAGATTTTCCGCTTCGGGAATTGAGCTGGCGTGTGCGGCAAGTGCGCGGTCGAACGCTACGATCCGGCGTCCGGGCAGGCGCTCGCGCAGATGGTGGAACGTCCGGCCATTGCCGAGGCCGAGCTCGAGCACAGGCCCCTCCATTTTCGCCACCTCGGCGCAGACATGATCGAGTATGTCGCGCTGTGCGGTCATCCTCCGGATGAAACTGTCGAGGCGACTCATGTGCGATTGTATGTCCTGAACCAGTCCACGAAATCAACTGCCCCCGACCAGAGCGTTTCGCGGCTGAAACCCGACGCCGACGTGTTAAACCCAGATCGAGTCTTGCCGAGGCGAACGATGAACATTGCAACAAGCCAACAGGCCGCTGACAAGGACCATACCGGGTCGAGTCGGCGGCACGGCGCGCGGCGGAATAGCGATCTCACTTGTAGGGGTCTGCGGCGTCCCGCAAGCCGTCGCCGAGGAAGTTGAACGCCAAGATGACGAGAATGACGGGGAGCATCGGCAAAAGCAGCCATGGATAGAACGCGATGACGCTGACGCTGCGCGCCTCGGTGAGCAGGATGCCCCAGCTGGTTATCGGCGCCCTCAGGCCGAGCCCGAGGAAGCTCAGCGCCGTCTCGCCCAGGATCATGCCGGGTATGGAGATCGTCGCCGTCGCGATCAGATGCGACATGAAGCCGGGAATGAGATGCCGCCCGATGATGCGGCTGCTTCTGGCGCCCATCAATTGCGCGGCCAGAACGTAATCCTCCTCGCGCAAGGCTAGAAGCTTTGAACGCACGGCCCGCGCCAGTCCGGTCCAGTCGAGCAGCCCGAGGATGACGGTGATGCCGAAATAGATCAGGATCGGACTCCAGGTTATCGGCATGATCGCCGCCAGTGCCAGCCATAGCGGAATGCTGGGGATCGATTGCAGAACTTCGATTATCCGTTGAACGATCAGGTCGAAGATACCGCCGTGATAGCCGGCCAGTCCGCCGATGACAATGCCGAGCAGGAAGCTGAAACTGATGCCGACGAGGCCGATTGTCAGTGAAATGCGTGCACCATAGATGATGCGCGAGAGCACATCGCGCCCCAGCCTGTCAGTGCCCGCCAGAAAGAGCTGGCCGTTTTCGGCAGGACAGACAAAATGCCTGTCACCTTCGATCAGGCCCCAGAACCGGTAACTGTCGCCCTTGCAGAAGAAACGGATCCGCTGAACATCATCCTGTTTCTCGATGTAGTTCCGCTTGAGCGTGTCCATATCCAGCGTCATCTGACGGCCATAGACGAACGGCCCGACGAGCTGGCCGTTGTGGAACAGGTGCACCCGCTGCGGCGGTGAATAGATGTAGTCCATGTTGCGCGTGTGCAGATTGTAGGGCGCCAGGAACTCGCAGATCAGTATCCCGAAATAAAGCGCCGCCAGGAATATGCCGGATATGACGGCAAGCCGGTGCTTCCGGAATTTCCACCACATCAGCCGCAACTGCGACGCCTGAAAGACCTTCGACTGCTCCGGCGTCATCACCTCGACCGACTGCAGGTCAAAGGGCGCGATGGAAACGTAGTGTTGCAGTGGGGCACCCGGAGCGGGCAGCGGCGATTGCGTGTTCATTTGGTGCTGCCGCCTTGCAAACGAATTCGCGGATCAAGTAGCGCCAGCGCCAGGTCGGAAATCAGGACGCCGATGACCGTCAGGAAGGCGAGGAACATCAGGAACGACCCTGCCAGATACATGTCCTGGCTTTGGAGCGCCTTGATCAGCATCGGCCCGGTCGTTTCCAAAGACAGCACGATCGCCGTGATTTCGGCGCCGGAGATGATGGCCGGCAGGATAGAGCCGATGTCTGAAATGAAGAAATTGAGCGCCATGCGCAGCGGATATTTGACCAGCGCCCTGAAGGGATGAAGGCCTTTGGCGCGCGCGGTCACGACATATTGCTTATGTAGCTCATCGAGCAGATTGGCGCGCAGCCGCCGGATCATACTTGCCGTGCCCCCGGTGCCGATGATCAAGACCGGGATCCAGAGATGGGCGAGGATCGACTTCGCCTTGGCCCAGCTCATCGGCTCGCCGAGATATTGCTGGTCCATGAGATGGCCGATGGACGTGCCGAACCAGATGTTGGCGAAATACATCAGGATCAGCGCCAGCATGAAGTTCGGAATGGCTAGGCCGAGAAGGCCGAACAAAGTCAGGCCGTAGTCGCCCCAGCTGTATTGATGCGTGGCGGAGTACATGCCGATCGGAAAGGCTATGAGCCAGGTAAAGATGATCGTGACGAAGGAAACCAGCACGGTCAGCCACATTCGGTCCCCGACGACGTCGCGAACCGGCAGCTCATATTCGAAGGAATAGCCGAAATCGCCGTGCAGCATCCCGCCGACCCAGTAGAAGTAGCGAATGACCGGTGGCTGGTCGAAACCATATTCCTTGCGCATCATCTCGATGCGATCGGAATCCACCGCTTCGCCCTGAGCCCGAAGCTCGGCAACATAGCTGTCGAAATAGTCGCCTGGTGGAAGTTCGATGATCGTGAACACCAGTGCCGATATGACCAGCAGCGTTGGAACCATCACGGCGATGCGCCAGACAAAATATCGAAGCACGCTCAGGACTCTCCAAGCCAGAATGTATCCGGCATGTAGACACCGAAATAGGCGGTCGGGTCGTAGCCGTAGAGCGCCTTGTCAGGCAGATTGCGCAGCCGCGAGGACGCCAGAATCGGCTGATGCGTTCCGTTCACCGTGCCGATCGAAAACACCTGATCGGTATAGATCGACAGCATTGAATTCCAGATTTCGGCGCGCTCCGTGGCTTCGGTCGATGCGTTCCAGCGCTTGAGTAAAGCCATCAACTCGACCACAGGCGGAAGATCGGGCGCTTCACCGACCTTGCCATGAGACAAGTAGTGAGCACCCCAGAGCGGCCATTGCAGCTGGTCGTCGACGGTGGGGGCCAGTTGGTATGGGTTCATGTCGGCGGTCGGTACGCCATTGTCGATGCCCGACCACATCGACATCACGATCTGGCCACCAAGCGCGCGGCTGCGGAAGATGTCGCGCTGCGAAGTCCGGATGAACAGGGCGATGCCGATCTTGCGCCAGTGATCGGTGATGAGCTCGAGCGCGTCGGTTTCCAGCGTGCTTTCGCCGGCCGTTTCCACTACGAGCTGCGCCGGGCGTCCGTCGGGAAGTATCCGCAGGCCGTCATCGTCACGCGCCTGAAGCCCGACCTCGTCGAGCAGGGCATTGGCCTGGTCGGGATCATGGGCGACCCAGGCTTTCGCGAATTCCGGCCGGTAGAGCGGGCTCTCCGGCAGGACCGTATCGGCACTTTCCTGCGCCAATCCGTAGAACACAGCCAAATTGATCTCGCGCCTGTCCACAGCGAGCGAAAGTGCGCGGCGCACTCGCACGTCACGAAAAAGGCCACGCCACACCTGGTCGGCACAATTCAGATTGGGCAGCAGCGCCAGCCGCGAACCCTGTGTGCGTTTCCAGAGATGCATCTTCACAGGGTAGCGCTTCTCCGCGTCTTTCAGGAAGGAGTAATCGCTGAAGTCAATTCCCATACATTGCAGGTCGCTCTCGCCCGCACCGGTCTTGGCGGAGATGATCGCCGACGAGCTGACATTCATGACGATCCGGTCAACATAGGGCAGTTGCCGGCCATTCTCGTCTATTCGATGAAAGAACGGGTTGCGCTCGAAGACGAATTGCTCGGCCGGCGGCTTGGTCCGGTTCTGCCAGGGATCGAGCGTCGGCAGTTCCGGGTTCTCCGGGCGATACTGCCGCGACATGCGGATATGCAGGAGCGTCCATTTCTGGGCCCGGTTCTCCTTCATTAGGCCGGCGAGCCGGAATGGATCCTGGTATTTCTTGTGGAACTGCTTGAGATAGGCGGCTGGCAGAACAAGCGATATCGGCGAAGCAGCGGCGAGCTTGGGCAGGAAGTCGGGATTGGGCGCATCCCAACTATAGCGGACCGTCGACGGATCGACGATCTCGAAGCGTGGCGGCTTGCCATCCGCCAGCAGGGCCGGGGCGAGCCCGCCTTGCGAAAGCTCGTCGTTCAGCCAGACATCTTCCCAGCAATAGCGAAAATCCTCCGGCGTCAGCAGGCTACCGTCAGACCATTTATGTCCTTCCCGTATCTTGAAAGTGAAGACACGATCATCCGCTACATCGAAACTTTCGAGAATGTCGGCTTGCAAGTTAAGCTTTTCGTCATAGCCGACCAGGCGAGCGTACCCGTAGATCGTCATCATCCGGATATCTTTCTGGCTGCCGATGATCGTGCGCAGCGTGCCGCCATACTGGCCGGGCTGCCGACCCATCGCAGCGAGATTCAATGCGCGCGGGCGCTTGGGCAGGCGTTCGGCGAGGGCCGGCAGCGCCCTGGCCTTCAGCTGCGGCTGAAGAAATTCCGGCTCCAGATCGCCGGCGCGCAACGTGCCCGGCAGAAATGCCGAAGCCATGAGCCCAAGGACGGTGCGCCGGCTGATCAATGGCGTAGCTCGCTGACATCGGCCGAACGTCGGGCCAGCACCAGGTGGCCGCCGCCAAGATCGAGCGGCAACAGCATATCCTCGTCGCCCTCGTCGCGGAATTGCGGTCCCCATGCGCTGGTGTCGGAAGCGCCGCTGAGCTTCAGCGTCTTGAAATCCATCGGCCTGTCGAGATCGGGGAAAGGTACTGCGGCGACCAGTGAGCGCGTGTAGGGGTGGATAGGTTTCCTAAGCAGAATTTCGCGCGGCGCGAGCTCGACGATACGCCCGCCGCACATCACCGCGATGCGGTCTGCCATGTAGTCCACCACCGCCAGGTTGTGGGATATGAACAGGTAGGTCAGGCCCAGTTCCTTCTGCAGGTCCTTCAGAAGGTTCAGAATCTGCGCCTGGACAGAGACATCGAGTGCCGAAACCGGCTCGTCGCAGATCAGGAGTTCAGGTCCCAGCGCCAACGCGCGCGCGATGCCGATACGCTGACGCTGCCCGCCGGAGAAACTGTGCGGATAACGCTTTATGAAGCGCGGATCGAGCCCGATTGCCTGCATCAGGCTCTTGACCGTGGCGAGTCGGGACGCGGCATTGCCACGTTGATGGATTTCCAGCGGCTCGCTCAAGATGTTCTCCACCGTCATGCGAGGTGAAAGCGACGAAACCGGGTCCTGGAAGACCATCTGGATTTTCGCGCGCAGCAGGCGCAGCGCGTCTCCCTCGGCTTCCAAGACGTCGATCGGACCATCGCGGCCGTTGAAGATCACAGAGCCGCCGCTAGGGGTGACAGCCCGCATGAGGATCTTGCTGACCGTGGTTTTGCCGGAGCCGCTTTCGCCGACAAGACCCAGGCACTCACCCCGCCTGATATCGAAGCTCACGCCGTCCACGGCGCGAACAGGGGTTTGATGATCTCCGCCGAACCATCCGGACTTGCGGATCGTGAAGGTCTTTGTCAGATCGCTGACCGACAGCAGGATGTCGTCCGGCCCCTTCGATGCCAGCGCCGTCTGCTTGCCGAGCAGGTTCCCGACATTCACCGGCACCTCGCGGAGCGCCTTTAGCCTTTCGCCAGGCTTCAGGTCGAAATGCGGAACGGCTGCCATCAGGCCCTTCAGGTAAGGGTGACCTGGCCGGCGGAATATCGCCTCCACAGGTCCCGCTTCCATGATCTCGCCATGGTACATGACCACCACCTCGTCGGCGACATTGGCGACCACGCCAAGGTCGTGCGTGATCAGCAGCATCGCCATGTTCAGCTTCGTCTGAACCTCGCGCAGCAATTGCAGGATTTGCGCCTGGATGGTGACGTCCAACGCCGTCGTCGGCTCGTCGGCGATCAACAGGGCGGGCCGGCAGATAAGCGCCATGGCGATCATTGCGCGTTGACGCAATCCTCCCGAAAGTTCAAAGGGATACATGTCATAGGCGCGCTTGGGGTTGGGAAAGCCGACAAGGCCGAGCATTTCCTTGGTCAGCGCCTTGCGCTCCACCCGAGCCATGGGCGTATGAATCTGCAGCGATTCGCTGACCTGATTGCCAATCGTGTGCAACGGCGACAGCGATGTCATCGGCTCCTGAAAGATCTTGCCGATGCGGCTGCCTCTCAACGCCCGGATTTCGGGTCCGTCACGCGGCATTTGCAGGATATCCTGCGTCGTGCCGGGCTTTTCAGGATCGGAAAACAGGATACGGCCGCGGATATGGGCTGTGTTCGGCAAAATGCCCATAACTGCCTGGCTGAGAACCGATTTTCCGGAACCGGACTCGCCCACAAGCGCGGTAACCTTGCCGGGCAGGACGCGAAGATTTGCACGCCTGACGGCATGCAACGGTCCCCCTATAATGGCAAAAGAGATGCCAACATCCTCGATCCGCAGCAGATCAACGCCCAAATTCATTCTCACACCAGCCCCACTCTGGCGGCCTGCCGGTCGGCAGGCCCAGAAAAGCGAGACTAGCGCATTGCCAGCCTAGAGCAACTTGGATTCGAACAGTCGCCAGTTCCCTGGCGGAACCGGCGACCGGACTGCATACCAAACGCGTTCGGATCAGATCGTGGCGGTTACTGGAGCTTCCTCGGGTCGCCCGCCGACAGCCGCGCGGCATCGCGATGAAGCAGCATGACCTGCTCGGCGTCCGATATTCGGTCGTAAATCGGCTCCAGCGCACCGTCTTCATCGAGTGCAAGAGCACCCGACAAATCGGGTGAAAGCACCGTCAGCTTCTGCTTGATGCCCGCCAGTTCCTCCTTGCCGAGCGTCAGCCAGTTGTTGGCGCTGCAATAGCCGGCGAAATCTTCGCTGGCGAGAACGCTGTGCGAATATTTCTTGGTCAGGGTCTGAAGGCGCTGGACCTCGTTTACAGCCGAGCCGAAGACAGAGAATGTGAGCCGGTCGGAAAGCCCGACATTGCCGAACATCACATTGCCGACATGCAGGCCGATGCCGAATTTAATGTCGCCCAACCGCTGCTCCTTTCTGCGCAGATTGAGATCCATCATGCGCGCGGTGGCCTTGTGCGCTGCCGCAAGGGCAGCCCGGCAGGCGATCTCGGACTGCGCACGGTGCCTTTCGCAAGGGTAGACAGCAATGAAGCCATCCCCCAGGAAACTCATGATCTGCCCGCCTCTGCGATTGAAAGGTGCAGCAATGGCATCGAAAAACTGGTTCAGCGTATCGATATAGATTTCGCGGCCGGAGGTTTCGGCAAGCCTTGTCGACCCGCGCATATCGGCCATGACCAGTGCAGCCCGGATTGTGTCGCCCTCGCCGCGCTTGATCTGGCCGTCCAGCACCCGCCTGCCGGCGTCGCCGCCGAGATAAGTGGTCATCATGTTGTCGGCGAGCTTGGTGAGCACCGCCATCTTGGTTGCGATAGCGAGATGGTTCTGGATCCGCAGCAGCGCCGAAATCATGTTGTCACTGAAGCCTGCAGCACTGTCGGTGGACCAAGACCCGATCATGCCCTGACTGGTGTTGCCGCTGAACGGATGGACGAAAGCCATGTAATCGGTGACGCCCATAAGCTTGAGGTCATCGAAAACAGGAAATTCAGACGGCACCGACGGGTCGAGCCGGCGCCGCAGATGGTCGAGTTTGTGGCTGAGCAGATGGTAGTATGGGCTGGTCAGGAATCTGTCGGAAGGAACGCCGTCGTCATGACGGAAGCCTTCTACTTCCAAGCCCTGGCCGCGGAGCCAGGTGAAGCCAAGCGCGTCATAAAGCGGATGAAGCATCGAAAAGCTCAAATGCACCCGCCTCAACGGCAGGCCGGCAGCAGCCAGCCGTTCACAAAAGCCCTTTACCAATGTTTCCAGGTCGTCGCCCGCCAGCGCCGATTGGGTCAGCCAATCGGCAACCTTATCCATGAGAATGGCAGAAATTTCTGCTTGCGCTGTGCTCATGCTATCTCGAAATCTCCTTGATCCGCCACAAATTCGCCGGCTCGGACGCCGTCAGGCCTTCACCACCGTCTCTCGGGTTAGCCCGAGGCGGCCAAAAACATTGCGTGTGTCGACGATCAGAAGAGCGTGATCCGCGATCGCCTGATAGTCAATCGCGTCGTGGTCGGTTGCAACGACGACAGCATCGAAATCCTTCAAGGCCGCCTCGGTCAATTCGACCGAGCGACGCCCCTTGATCGCCATATGCTCCCGTGTGGTCGGGATCTCCGTAACATGCGGATCGTGGAATTCCGCCTTGCCGCCCCATTCCTCGATGAGTTCAATGAGCCGCAATGAGGGGCTTTCGCGGATGTCGGGCACATTCTTCTTATAGGCGAGCCCGATGATGAGAATGCGCGAGCGGCTGAGCGCCTTGCCGCAGCGCCGGTCCAGCGCCTTCGCCAGTTCATCGACCACATGACGCGGCATAGCCGTGTTGATCTCTGCCGCCAGCTCGATGAAGCGGGTCGGCAGTTCATATTCGCGCGCCTTCCACGTCAGGTAGAAGGGATCGATCGGAACGCAGTGGCCGCCAAGTCCGGGGCCGGGATAGAAAGGCATGTAGCCGAAGGGCTTGCTCTTTGCCGCCTCGATCACCTCCCAGATGTCTATGCCCATCGCACCGAGCACGACCTTCAACTCGTTGACCAGGGCTATGTTGACCGAGCGGAAGATGTTTTCCGTCAGCTTGACCGCCTCGGCGGTCGCCGTGGTGGAAACCGGAACAACGGTCTTGACCACGCCCTGGTAGAAAGCCTGAACGAGTGTCGCCGCTTCAATGCCGTCGCCTGCCACGATCTTGGGGATCGTCGCGACTTCAAAGCTTCGGTTGCCGGGATCCTCGCGTTCGGGCGAGAAGCCGAGGAAGAAATCCATCTTCGACCGCAAGCCGGTTTCTTCCAGTATGGGCTTGATCACGTCGTCGGTGGTGCCGGGATAGGTGGTCGATTCCAGCACGATCAGCTGGCCGAGACGCAGATGCTTCGCGATGGTGCCTGCCGTGTTCCTGACAAAGGAGAGGTCCGGCTCACGGTTTTTCGTCAGCGGTGTCGGAACGCAGATGATGATGACATCGCAGACGGCCAGTTCAGCAAAATCCGCAGTGGCGCGGAACCGTCCGCTCGCCACCTGGCCGGCAAGGGCTGTCGAGGTCACCGCCTCGATATAGGATTGGCCGTTGTTCAGGCTCTCGACCTTCTGGGCTTCGACGTCGAAGCCGGAAACCGGGAAGCCGGCGCGTGCGATCGCAACCGCCAGCGGCAGCCCGACATACCCCAGTCCGATCACGCCGACTTGCGCGGCGCGCGTCGAAATCCGGTTCAGAAGACGGTCATATGTCGATCGTGAGGCGTCCAAAAATCTGCTTTCCCTTAATTCGGACAGACCCGTCCGCTTCCATGGCGAGGCTCACTTGGTCCCAAGAACCCCGAGGCATATTGCGGAAAATCGATGTCCGCAAGCTGTCAGACCGGCACCTTCGCCTTCAGGCTTGCTGCAGCCATCGCATAGCCGCCGGCGGCGCCATCGATGAAATGAACGTGATCGCGCTGCAGCGGCGAGGCGACGAGGCATGTCATCAAGGCCGATTTCTGGCGGTGCAGGCCATAGTTGCAGATGCCCGCCTCTTCCGCCTGTTTCAGCCGGTTCTCGATCCGTTGCAACACATCCGCGTCAACGTCGATGGTCATCTTCAAGCCGTCGTCGAACTTCCGGAAATCCGAATTGCTGGCCACGTCGCGTTTGTAGATCTTCGGATCGAATTTGCCGATCGTCCAGCCATATCTATCGGTAACAGCCGTAAGCGTCATCAGGAACACTATCCACAGCTTCGACAGCCATCGCCGTCCTGCCGGCGCCGTGGCGCGCGCCTCGATATCGAGGCCGGCGGGCAGCAAACTGTAGTCCGGTCCGTTCACCGGCACCGGGTGGCCATCGCGTTCCTGCCTGCCGGCAAGGGCGATGATGTCGGAAACCAGAAACTGAAAACCGCGCAAGTCGCGCGACGCCCCCGGTATGGCTATGATCGAGACGATTTCGCCATTCCGGGCTTCGATCGGGTTCCAGCGGCACGAGAGGCCGGTCAGATCCGGCCGCGCGCCGGCCGGCGCTGGATCGATGCGGTAGCGCCCCGCTTTCATCTCGGCTTCCGCCCAACTGCCGCCACCGCCGGCGAACATGGCATAGAAGACCGCTTCGGAGGCCTGGAACCTCGCCACGCGAACGTCGAGGCCTTGCGCTCTGATATCCTTTATCGGCACGATTGCGGCACGCAAGGTCAGGTCGAGTTCGTCCGCCACCCATCTCTGGACAGCCGCCAGCGCGTTGCGGGTGATCTCCAGCGCCGAGCCGGGAAATGCCACGAGCGCGCCGTCGCCGCCGAAGACAAAGGGAAGATCTTGCCGACCCAGCGCATTGAGCAGCGCCGAAATGACGCTGGCACCGGCCATATTGACGGTTTTATAGCGCCCAGCCCCGATCGCCTTGGTCGAGCCGACGATGTCGGCGGTGGCCAGCGCCCAGCCATCGGGGAGAGGCCGATAGTTATCGATATCGGCAACGCTTTCGAACTTTGCGAAGACCGGCAGGGAAGCGACAAACGGATCGGACGCGGCAGCTGTTTCCATGAGCATCAGATAGCACATTCCACTGCTTGAAGGTGAAGTCGATCATGCTTCGAAATTGACTTGCGCAGGCTTTCCGATGATAGGGTCCGGCGATGCGAATTGCCTTCTACGCGCCGCTGAAGTCGCCCAATCATCCCGTTGCCTCCGGCGACCGCCAGATGGCACGGATGCTGGTCAAGGCGCTGGAGCATGGAGGGCATAGCGTCGAACTAGCATCCGAATTACGCTTCTATCTACGCGAACCGGATTCGAAAAGTTTCGACGCGCTCAAGGTCGAGGCCCGGGAGGAAGCCGCGCGGCTGGCAAGGCTTTGGGATCGTGACGGCAAGCCCGGTCTGTGGTTCACCTATCATCCCTATTACAAGGCGCCCGACCTGATCGGGCCCGAGCTGGCGTTGGCCTTTGGTGTCCCCTATGTGACAGCGGAAGCCTCCTATTCGAGGCGGCACAACACCGGTTTGTGGGCCGATACGCAAGCGTTGGTGGCGCGAGCTGTCGAACAGGCAGCGCTGAACATCTGCTTCACGCAAAGGGATCGTCAGGGACTGGCAGATGCGATTCCCGACGCCGCTTTCGGCATGCTTTCGCCCTTCATCGACACATCGGTATTCCGGGAAACGCCGGCACGGAGTTGTCCGACGCGCCTCGTTACCGTCGCCATGATGCGCCCGGGCGACAAAGTCGAAAGCTATCGCATGCTGGCGCAAGCGCTCGGTCCGATCGGCCACCTGCCCTGGACCATGTTGGTCGTCGGGGATGGGCCTGCCCGTGACGAGGTCAAAGCGCAATTCGCCGGCTTGCCCGCCGCCCGTATCGAATGGCTTGGCGCGATTGAGCCAGCCGCCGTGCCGGATGTCCTCTACAGTGGGGGAATTTACGTCTGGCCGGGTTGCGGCGAGGCCTATGGCATTGCCTATCTTGAAGCACAGGCCGCCGGCCTTCCGGTGGTGGCTCAGGACATCGCCGGCGTGCCGGAGGTCGTGCGGGATGGCCAGACCGGGTTTCTCACCCCGCCGGGCGATGTTGCGGCGTTCGCTTCTGCCATTGAAAGGCTTCTGGCCCGTAACGACGAAAGAACCATCATGGCCGCGGAAGCCAGACGTTTCATCCTCGAAGAACGTTCCCTCGGTGCTGCAGTGGCGCGGCTGGCCGAACTCCTTGCGAAGATCCCGGTTTCATGACACCCGATCAGATCTGGCAGCCCTTGGTGGAAGAACTGGCGTGCCGGCAACGGGCAGACCGCAAGGCAGAGTTCTGGCTGCGCGACGATGACGCCGTGGGTCCGACGCCTGCGCTTGATCGGCTGCTCGACCTCACCGGTGAATTCGCGGTTCCGGTGACTCTGGCCGTCATTCCGGCCCTGACTGATGAGAAGCTTGCCGTCCGGCTTGACGAGGCGCCGCATGCCACGGTCGCCATCCATGGCTGGGCGCACCGAAATCATGCGCCCGAGGACCAGAAAAAGCAGGAGCTCGGCGCGCATCGGCCACGCGAGGCGGTGCTCAATGATCTGGCTCGCGGGCTGTCGCACGTAACCGGCCTGCACGGCGCACGTACCGTTCCGATGCTGGTGCCACCCTGGAACAGGATTGACGCCGGCTTGGTATCCGACCTTGGATCGATAGGATTTGCGGCATTGTCGGTCTGTGGGCCGCCGAGGCGCGCTTCACTGGCGGTCATCAACAGCAATGTCGACATCATGGATTGGCATGGCACGCGCAGCTGCCGCGATCACGGCCTATTGGTTCAGGCTATCATCGCGCAATTGCAGCATGCATTCGATGGCGGCGAACCGGTCGGTCTGCTCACCCACCATCTCGTACACGATGAATCGGCCTGGCTTTTCCTCGAACGGCTGTTCGCCGTCACCGCACGGACTGAAGCCTGCGCATGGCTTCCGATCAGGACATTGATCGGGCGCAGCGCCGGTAGAGCAATTCCAGGAAAAGTGTGAACGATTTTCCGTCTGGAATTGCGTCAAAATAAAGAGATAGAGCGCTTCGCCGTTTCTGTGAAACGGTGAAGCGCTCTAGAGGAAAATAGCTCAGCGCTTTTTGCGCAATAAGACTGGAAGTTTGAGCGTCTGGCCATCCCGCGCGGCAAAAGCGCCGGTAAACCTGTCCTTGGCCAGTTTCTCGATCTTGTCCAGTTCCTTGTCGGTGCGTGTCGGATCGTGGTGAAACAGCGCAAGCCCCCGCGCACCGGCCGCCTCACAGAGCTTGACGCCCTGTTGCCATGTCGAGTGCCCGTAACCGCGGCGGCGTTCCATTTCCTCCTCGGTGTAGGTGCAATCGTAAATGACGAGGTCGGCATCTTCGATCAGGCCGAGCACCGTCTGATCGAGTTTGTCCGGCTCGTGCTCAGTGTCTGTGATCACCGCCACGACGCGGCCGCCCCATTCGACCCGGTAGCCTATGCAGCCGCCCGGATGGATAAGACTGCCGGTTCGGACCACCACCCCTTCGCGCGGGCGAAGCACGTCTCCGGATACAAAATCGCGATAGTCGAGGCTTGCCTTGCTGATCTCCAGTTTCACCGGAAACCACGGCGGCCGCATGAACTCATCGACCATCTGCCGGGTCGTCATGTGTCCTGCAAGATGCCCGGACCAAAGCGTAACCTTGGCGCCCCGGTCATAGATCGGCGCAAAAGACGGCAGCCCGATGATGTGATCGTAATGGCAATGGGTGAAAAGCAGGTCGAAATCGGTCACGCCCAACGCCTGAAGCGCCGCGCCGGCAGGCCGTAGGCCAGAGCCTGCGTCGAACAGAAGCGTATGCTTACCGCATCGCATCTCGACGCAGATTGAGTTGCCGCCATAGCGAGAGAATTCTGGCCCTGATACCGAAATGCTGCCGCGGACACCCCAAAACCTGACCAGGAAAACGTTGTCGTCCATGCTACCCCTTCGCCATCATATCCAAACAACTGCTGCTAGGCGAGACAGGCTTTCTCCGGGTGATCTTCTCAGCGAGAGGACAGTGCCGTCACGACGGCGAGGATCGAGCGCACGTCCTTCGTTATTTCGCGCTTCGTGCGTCGATCAGATCCGCGGTCGTATGGCTTAGGCGATCGGCAAGAACCCGCAATATCTCGATGGTCATTTCCGGGAACTCCCTCATAAGCCTCAGGAAATGATCCTTGCGGATTCTCAGGACTTCCAGCGGACTTGCCGCTCTGACGGTGGCAGTGCGGGAGCTGTTGCACAATATGGCGATCTCGCCAACGATCGAATTTGGCTCCAGTTCGGCAACTTTTATCGGTCCGCTGTCGGAATCGACAAGAATATCCGCCCTGCCTGAAAGGATGACATAGGCGGCGTCTCCCTCGTCGCCCTGCCGGAAAAGGATCTGGCCGGCGCTGTAGCTCACACGATCGGATGTGAACGCAAGCAGCTTGAGCTTTGTCGGCTCGATGGCAGAGAACAAGGGAACGCGTTGCAGCATTCCAACTTCATCCTTGAGCAGCATTGTCGCAAACCTTCCAAAATTCGCGTTTGCCAGACTAGAGCAACGGACGCCCAGATGGAATCAATTCTCTTTTCGAGACGGCGAGACAAACCACGCGAAAGGTGGCGAGCCCGATGTCGTGCACCGGCAGAATGATCCCATCTGAATGTCCGTTGCTCTATGACAACAGTTCCTTGAAGATACCGTTCCCTGCCAAAAGTGTCTCGTGTGTTCCGTCTTCCGCCAATTGACCCGAGTCGAAGACGATAACGCGATCGAACATCATCGCCATTGCCGGATTCGTCACGACCCACACAATTGCCGGCGAATGGCCGTCGCGCCTGGCTTCCTCGAGCACGTTTCGCAGCACCTTATCCTGCATGCGCTGGTCGAGCGCCGAAAGTGGCCGGTTGAGAATGAGAAAATCGGGACGCTTGAGCAGGGCCCGGGCAACATCGAGCTTCTGTCGCTGTCCACCGGTCAGCCGCCTGCCGCCGGAGCCGACGTTGAAGTCCAGGCCGACATCCAGAAGTTCAGCATAAAGCCCCAGTTCGTCGAGAATGTCATAGACGATGGAGCGTATGCGGTCCGGCGCGTCGGGATGGTTGTTGCCCACACGCCCGAACAGGACGTTATCCATGACGGTGGCCGCGGCAATATATTTGGCAGGATCATACCGTTCGACCGCATTTTGCAGTTCGGGCGGCAGGTTTTCATAGAACTGGCTGCGTGCAGCGACGATCTTGCTCATCAGCTCCTCGCTCAGCAGGCCGAAGCGGTGCCGGGGCTCGATGTAGGCAAAGCTCAAGGTGACGATCATGGCGCGATCGTTCTCCGAAACCGCCTCGTGAGGACGGTTCTTGAGCCGTTGCAGCAAGGTTTCGTAGGCGGGTATCTCCTCGGCGCTCATGAAGGCGAGCTGCTGGAAGAACTGGTGATCGGGCGGCAGGTCGGCAAACAGCTCGATCGCCTGTTTGGCGATCTCCAAGCCCATTTCGTAGAGCGTGCGGTCGAGGCCGGCTTGCCTCAGCACAGAAGCAAAATAGGGATTGGCCGCCAGGGCCCTGTCGGCCAGTTCCGGGCCGGCGGCAGCGCCGAAGAGCAGGTTTTGGCCGATCGTTGCTTCCTTGTTGTAGGCGCCCGGTTCGAAAGGAACCACCAGTCCGCTCAGCCCCTCCTGTTCCAGCCGGGTTCGCAGCGCCGCACGCAGTTCGACGATCCGCCTGGCAAGCTCCGTGTGACGCGTGAGGTCGGCCGAAGAGCGCAAGCCAAGATCCAGAATGTCGCGCGACAGAACAACCGCGTCGAGCACCCGGCGCACGGCTTCAAAGAGGTCGTGCGGGCCGGTAGCGCCAGCGGAAGCATAGTTGATCCAGTCGCTGTGGATATCGAGATCCGGATTGCCCGACCGGCGCGCCTCGTGGATGTTCCAGCGGTGCTGGTCTGCCGCAGCACCGTCATAAGGCACCGATGTCAGCGGCGCATGCTTCAACCCGTAGAGCAGGTTGTCGCGGAGGCTTGCCTGGAACAGGAAAACATCCGACGAGGCATAGGACATGCGCCGGCCGGTTACTGCTTCGGGGAGTTCAAGCAGGTCGTCGGTGCCCGAAGCGACCCTTCCGCTGTCCGGCCAGTTCAGCCGCGCGAAGGCTTCTGCAAGCGCCTCCGCTCCACCTGTTGCGGTACTGACCAGCGCCACCGTCTCACCCGGCTTGACCTGGAGGGAGATACGGTTGAGGAGCATTGCACCGCCATCGTCTGCTATAGACAGATTGATCGCCGATAGGGGATTGGTCATCGGATCAGGATCGTCGATCGTCAATGCCCCGATTTTCGGCGCGATGAGACCCTCGACGGTGAACTGTTCAACGACCTGTTGATATTTGACCTGGACATCCTGCCGATCCTGATCCCAGTCGATCAGTTCCTTCATCGGTCCGGGCAGGTCCTTGTAGGCGCCGATCACGGCCACGAGCTGGCCGACGTCCAGCCTCCCCTGGATGACCAGATACCCGCCGATCATATAGAACAGAAAGGGCGTGAGCTGCGCGAGAAAATTGTTGAGGAACTTCACCATGAACTTCCATTGGTAAAGATCGAAGCGGATCTTGAAGATGAGCCCGAGCCGGGCAGCTATGTCGGCGCGCTCGTAGTTTGATGTATCGTGGACGTGAACCGCGCCGATGCCGTCGACGATTTCGCCAACCCGGCCCGAAAGCGCGCGCGCCGTCAACTGCCGTTGGCGCCCGAGCACGATCAGCCGCCGCCGCATTCGCGGGATGAGTACGATCTGGATCACCACGATCACGACCGCTAT
Source organism: Mesorhizobium sp. M0894 (assembly GCF_040319725.1). Classification (NCBI taxonomy): domain Bacteria; kingdom Pseudomonadati; phylum Pseudomonadota; class Alphaproteobacteria; order Hyphomicrobiales; family Phyllobacteriaceae; genus Mesorhizobium; species Mesorhizobium sp. M0894. Next base: position 43,565 of record NZ_JAMYOG010000007.1, read on the forward strand.
CATTCCGAGCCAGACGTTCTGGATCATGATGAACAGCATGGCCGTCAGCGCCTGGCCGCCGAGCAGTACCGGCTGCAGGAAGGCGTCGCCGATGAAGCCGCCCAGCGGCTCTACCTCGTCCTTCACCATGGTCGCCACTTCGGCGGATTTCACCCGCTTGAAGTAGACCGGCGGAAAACGCAGCACACGGTCCACCAGATCGAAGCGGATACGTCGCAGCATGCGTTCGCCGAGGCGGCCCTTGTAGGTGTTGATGTAGAATTTGAACAGGCCGTTGATGACGACTAGCAAGAGGAACACAAGGCTCAGGGCAAACAGGGTCTCCTTGCGGTCGAGCTGAAAACCGGAGAAGAACTGGACCTCTCCAATGAACGGCAGGTTATAGTGTAGCCTCATGAATGGCTGGGTCGCGCCCGGTTGCTCGAAGCCCCTACCTTGGATCGGGCCGTTGACGATCAGCTTCGGTAGGTCGAAGGACATGAAATACGGGACCATCGAAAGCACGACGATCATCAATATCCAGAGCTGCTGCTTCTTGGTGTGCGTCCAGATATAGCGGGCTAGGCTGGGTTCCATATGCGACTGCGGACCCTTCAGTTGAAAGGATGCAGGATGTAAACGCACCTGCTGGCGAATGGCGTATCGGCAATTTCTTCGTCGCCAACGACAAGCTCGAAGCTGCAGTGCACGGACATTGTCCTGCGCTCAACGATGCAAGGAACCTGCGAGGCGGCGCGATCCAGTTCCGGCGCATGGTCGATGACAACGACATGGGCATTGTTGATCAGCGAAGACAGCAGCTGGCCAGACGGTTCGCGGCTTCCGCAGGGCTTTGGCGAATAGCCGAGCAGCACGAGGCCGCAGCTGGGCGGCTGGTGCTGGCGGATGGACGCCGATGATCCGGACAGATGCAACAGGCTCTCTCCGGCACCGGGCAATAGCCAAGCGGCTTGCAGCATAATCACGTCCGCGGAATCAAACAGTCTTGCGGGAGGCAAGATTGCGTTGTGTCGCCCGAAATCCCAACATACAAGACAAATATGATGGATGTCACGCAACCACGCAATGCCGGTATGGACTGGCACGAGCAAGCCTTGGACCTCACGCGGGGAATTGCTGCTTATGTCAACTGCCCTCTCGTGGCAGGGCTGGCGCGCGTCGTCACCAAGCATCCGAAGGCCGATATCGCCAACGCCTTCAACCACAAGCAGGTCGTCTGCAAGATGTGGGCGCTCGACAGGCTGTTCGAAAGCTGCGGCGGCCGGTTCGGGCGCATATGGGTTCTGGGTGGATGGTACGGCGTATTGCCGGCAATGCTTTTCAACGACGCCCGCTTCGACATCGCGGCGGTCGATAGCATCGACATCGATCCCGAAGTCGCGCCGGTCGCCCGGACCCTCAACCGGGAAGCCGGCGACCGGTTCCGGGCGCTAACGGCAGATATGTACGCACTCGACTATGCGGCCATCCGGCCCGACCTGATAGTCAATACGAGCTGCGAACACATAGCCGATCTGCGCGCCTGGCTTGCTCTGCTTCCGCGGGGCACGAATGTACTGCTGCAATCGAACGATTACTTCAGCGAGCCGACGCACATCAACTGCGTGGCTTCACTTGCAGCCTTCGAAGCAATGGCGGCGCTACGGGAGGTGCGGTTCTCCGGCGAACTGCCGACAAAAAATTATACGCGCTTCATGCTGATTGGAACTGTTTAATGTATTTCGCCCAAAGTGCATAGCGGTTCTGGGACAACGACATGCATAAAAACAGGACTTGAAGCGCGTCGCACGAATCTTACCAGACGCGACGTGCGTTAGTCCTACTGAGTCAGTAACGCAGTAGGACTAGGATCTATCGTCTGTTTGATCATGAGCTTTTCCGAAACCGGGCTCCACTTTTAGGGACCATGTTCGATACCGCTCGTGCAGGATTTGCGCGGAGCGACGCGCGCCTTCCAGATCGAGACGATGCGCGGATGGCGTCGGTCTCACAAGCGCCTGTTCGATCGCTTGCGCCAAACCTTCAGGCGTTAGGTCCTTTTCCATCAGCACCGTTGCAAGACCGAGTTCTTCGAGCATCAGGGCGCGAACCGTCTGTTCGGTTTCCCCGCCGGCTGCAAATGGAACGAGCAGGGAGCGACAACCCGCGCGCAGGACATCGCAGACCGTGTTGTAACCCGCCTGCGAGACTGACAGGCGGGCGCCTGTCAGCAGGCTGGCGAAATCCTCGCGGAACCGGAAGATGGACAGGCCCGGCGTGGCATCGCGTGCGATCGCGTCAAATTCGTCTTTCGGCAGGTTTGGGCCGGTGATCAAACACCATTTCCGAGCGTTGTTGGCATTCCGCGCCGCTGCGATGGTGGAGCTGACAAGGCTCTTTCCGGCAGCCCCGCCGCCAACCGACACCAGAACGTCGAAGCGCTCGGAGGCCGCGGGCGAGGGCGGCGCGGCAACGAGCCCTGTGTAGGTGACCTCGGCCCTGATCGTCCCAGCCAGCGGAAATGTCTTATCGATGGTTGCGAAAGCCGGATCGCCGTGGACCATAACAAGGTCGAAATGCCTGTTGATGAGATCGACCGTTTCCTCGTTTCGGCCCGGCTTGACGCGCTCCTGAAGGATGTCACGGACGGACGTCGCCAGCAGCGGTCTGGGCGACGTCGCGTCGATGGCCTCGATCAGCGGCAAGAGTTCGAAACGCATCTGTCGGCGTCCAAATGGAAACGCCTCGAGAATGACGATATCAGGCCTGCAATCCCGGAATGCCTGCAGCAGCATCTCTGAACGCCATTTCTTGAAATCATCGTCGATCGGGTTGCCCTCCAGGTCGACAAGTCCGGAAAATCCTTCATCACCGGAGGTGACAGGTGGCAGGATTACAGATTTTACACCGAGTCCCGGAAACCCGGCGATCGGCGCTCCGCCGGTCACGACGGTCACGTCAAACCCGTCATCGACCAGAGCCGCCGCAATGCGGCTGGCGCGCGCAAGATGGCCGATGCCGAGCAGGTGCTGGACATAGAAGAAAGCGCGCAGCCGCTTCATTCGGCGGCCCGCCACTCCCGCTCGAACAGTTCCTTGAGCTGTCCAATGCTTGCCATATGATCGAAATTGCCGCGCACGCGCCGCTCTGCGGCGTCGCCGAGGCGGGCGCGCAGTACGGGATCACGGATCAGGCGATCCAGCGCCTGTGCCAGGGCAATTGGGTTTTCCGTCGGAACCAGCAGCCCGGTTTCATCCGGCGATAAAAGCTCCGGCACGCCGGAAATATCGGTCGACACGCAGGCAAGCCGCTGGCTGGCCGCCTCCACCAGAACATTCGGCAGACCGTCACGATCGCCATTTGCGGTGATCCTGCAGGCCAGGGCGAAGATGTCGGCGCGGCGGTAGTGCTCAAGCACCTCCTCCTGCGCAAGCGCGCCTTTCCAAGAGACGCGACCATCCAGTCCGAGCTTTTGCGCCAGCGCCTTGAACCGCTCCAGTTCCTCGCCGCCGCCGATATGCTCGAAACGCCACGCCAAATCACCGGGCAACAGGGCAAGGGCCTGCAGCAACGTATCGTAACCTTTCTTTTCAACGGCGCGCCCGACACTCAGAACGACAACCGGTTCGTCCGGCGCCGAGCCGTCATGCTGCTTTCGCGCCTCGCCGAAACTGCCGAAGCGATCAAGGTCGAGCCCATGATAGCTCAGATGTATAGACGAGTTGCCGTTAGCGAGTTTTTTCAGACGGTCGAAGCCGGTTTTCGTGCAGGTGACCGTCCAGCGCGCCGAGGAAAGCTTGCCGGCCAGATCCCAGTCCGCCGAAGTCCAGATGTCCTTGGCATGGGCCGAGCAGGTCCAGGGCAGGCCACGAAGCTGGCTGGCATAGCGCGTCACCGATGCCGGTGTGTGCGCGAAATGTGCATGCAGCCAGCCCGCGTCTTCCGGCCATTCGGCCGCCAGCACGAGCGCTTGCCCGAAGCGGCGCGCGCGATTGCGCGTAAAGTCGTGGGGGAGATCGGCAGCCAGCGATCCGAGCGTGCGCCAGAAGCACGGCCGCAGCAGATAGGCAAACAGCGAGCGAAGCACGCGCAGCGGCTCTTCATGCAGATATTCCGGCAGATAATGGACCGGCGCTTTGATCTCGTCATGCACGGGGTGGCGTTTTTCGTCGGTCGGCCGCCTGAGCGCGACGAGTATCAGGTCGAACCCTGCACGCTCCAGACCGAGCAATTCCTGCGCGATGAAGGTTTCGGACAGCCGCGGATAGCCCTTCAGAACCACGACGATCTTGCGATGTTGCAACTCAGGTCATTCCTTCAATGACCGAAAGGTGATGGCCGACCCGCCGGTCGAGCAGTTCCGCGACGATTTCGGAAATATGAGGCAGCCCTTCCAGCGTCAGATGCGGATTGCTCTGTGATGGGTGGGGCCGGTCCGGCAGCGCCACCAGTGCATCGGCAAACCGCTGGGAATCCTTGGCTTCCTCCGGCAAAAGCATCTCGATGAGGCCAAGTTCGGCTGCGCGCCGAGCGCGGATCAGTTGTTCCTGGCGGGGCTCGACGCGCGGCACGATCAGCGCCGGCTTGTCGAAAGACAGTATCTCGCAATAGGTGTTGTAACCGCCCATCGCCACTACCGCCTTGGCGCCGGCAATCAGGTCTTCCATGCGGTTGTCGAACTCGATGATCTTGATGTAGGGGATCTTGGACCCCTTCTTGAGCAGCTTGTTGCGCTTGCGCGCCGGCATGTAAGGCCCAAGCACGATCAGGGCCCTATGCTGCAATTGCGGATCCTGCTGATAGGCATCGATGACGTCGTGGATCAGTTCGGCGCCGTCACCGCCGCCACCGGTAGTAACGAGGATATAGTCGCCCTCGGGCCGGTGGCCGGGCAACTCGTTCCGCTGCAGGCTCCGTTGCAGGAAACCGACGAACCTCATCTTTGCCCTGACAGCCGGCGGCACATCCAAGCCGGTCAACGGATCGTAGAAATCCGGCGGGCCATAGGCCCAGACCTTGTCGTAGAACAGGCCTATCTTGCGCATCACATCCCTGCGTGCCCACTCTGCTTCGAGCAGATGCGGCGCATCCATTACCTCGCGCAGGCCAAGCACGAGAGTGGTGCCCCGCGTCTTGAGGTAGGACAGCGTGTCCTCGATCTCACCGCGCAGGCCGAGCGGTTCCTTGTCGACGATGAAGATATCCGGCCGGAAGGTCTCAGCTGTATGGCGGATGATCGACTGGCGCATCCTTAGCGTCTCATGCAGATCGATGTCCTTTTCCAGCGAGGTGTATTCGCCGTTGCGCAGCTTGATGACGCTGGGGATCTTCACGAAGTCGACACGGGCGCGGTAGTCGAAGGCGCCAGCGATAGTCGCACCCGAAATGATAAGCACCTGAAGTCCGCGGAAATCCTCGACCAGCGAATGCGCGATAGTCCGGCAGCGCTGCAAATGGCCGAGCCCGAACGTGTCGTGGCTGTACATGAGAATTCGAGCGTTTTCTGCGTGCTGGGTCATTGTTGAACGTCTCTTAGAATTCTCGCTTTGAGGACCGTGAGCGACCCGCCGGCTTCGAAACCATCCTGGTTTTGAAACATGAGGCCGCGATTTTCAATTTGTATTACTTCTGTGGAATGCCTGTCAGATAACTTTCTGATTGCCTGAGTCCGAAACTAGATGGATTGGCGAATATCGCCTCGGCGGGAGCGGGTCGAGACTCCCTGTTGTTGTTTTGGGATGGATCGAAGGGGAAAGCGGTGTCCAAAAGATCGGCAGAAGTCATCGCTCTTGATTCCAATAAGGCCTCTCCGAACTTGATTGGTTTCCGAGCGGTGAAAGCGAATTCCGCTATCCTGCGCATATAGTCAATTGCTTGATCGGTATACGAAAGGACAGGGTCACCGGGCGTCGCACGGCGCATGTTGTTGTAGAACTCATTTCGCGCGCCATTGCTCTCGGTCTTGGGGGACCAAAAGTGCTGCCCATCAATCTCTTGACGGGCGGTCTGATTATGATTCACCGACCAGAACTGAGCCATCTATCGCCCAAGCTAGCCGGAATTTCGGCAGGAATCGAGTGGACGCCAGCGCTCACAACACACCGCCTGCGGCAGAGTGTGTGCAACACCGGTTACTTGTCGATCGCTATGGCCTCTGGCTAATGCCTTAGCTGGGGCGGTGACGGTCCTTTTTGAGACGACCTGAGCGCGTCGCCGAACGTCGCGAGGTGCGAAAATCACTCGATTGGTCCCGATAGTTGGCGAAACCTCAATGAGTTTGATGATTGGCCTCGTAGGTTCACAGAGGGCGGCGACGATCTCGTCGGGGTTCTCTTCCGCCTAGTTGAAGATCCAGGCTGCCGACCGGGAGATCGACGACTTCATCACCGTCGCACGCTCGCGCCTAGCGTGACGAGAAGCTCGTCCAGTTGCTCGAACGTCTCGCCCATCGCATCCGCCGCCCCGGTGCCGGCAGCGTCGAGAGCTTCCTTTGAGGGATAGAGCTCGTGCATGACCAGCAGCGTCTTGCCACCTTTTTCCTCGAAGGTCACCGTGGTGATGGGTCCACCGTCACCACCTTCGTCATTGGTCCAGACGAGGCGCGAGTGCGGTGTCACTTCGATATACCTACCGAAGAACTCGTCAGGGTTTGAGGCATCGTGGCCGAATACCAAACGGTACCTGCCCCCGACACGAACATCCATCTCGCAGGAACGCAGGAACATGCCCATCGACTTCGGTGCCCACCACCGCATGAACAGCTCGGGCTTGGTCCAAGCCTCGAACACGGTGCGTGCCGGCGCGTCAAAGGTTCGCGTAACGACCAGCTCCCGGTCGGACTTCCGTTCCACCATCGTGCGGTTCTGCATGGGGGTGGGCTCACTAGCTCTTGTTTCGTCCATCGACTTTCTCCTTCCGTTTCAATTCCTCGACAACCTTGTCCAACTCGTTGAAGCGTGCGTCCCAGAGCTGGCGGTGCCTCTCGATCCATGCCGCCTCTTCCTCCAGTGCGCGTAGGCCAAGCTTGCAGGTCCGCACGCGCCCAACCTTCTCCGTGGTGACGAGCCCCGCCTTCTCCAAGACGCCGACGTGCTTCTTCATGCCCGTGACGGTCATGTGGAACTTTTCGGCAAGGTCCGTGATCGAGGCGTCTGCTCGTCCGAGTTGCTCCAAAACGCCGCGCCGGGTGGCGTCCGAGAGCGCGGCGAATGAGGCATCGAGGTGGGGCATTAAATACTGAACCATATGGTTCAGTATTTAACAGACGGGCTGGCGGCGTGCAAGGGGAGGCCGAGTGGGCTGCGTTGCCGGCCGCCCCTTCTGGAAATCGCAAGCGATTAGCGGATGTTCAAGTCGGAGCAGGGTCGGTGAGGAAGGGCATGATGTCCACGCCGTCTCCTGGGAAGACGGTGAAATGCGGGTGGTTCTCGAACAGGCGGGCGGCGGCATCGATGGTATCGGCCTCGACGACAATATAACCGCAGAAAGGGTTCACGGCGTCGGCGATGCCGTCCCTGGTAACGCGCCTCGTCTTACCGACCATGCCGCCGCGATCGGGGAAAAATGCGGCATTTCTCTCCTCCCAGTCCGCCCACAGCTGTAAGCCGACGGCATCAATCGTATCCTGCTCGGGCTTAGGCAGGCTGCGAAAGCGGGCGAGGTCTTCGGGCTTCATGGTGTAGACGGCAAGAAAGCGGGGCATGCGGCGGTTTTTTCTTCGTGCTGGCAGAAGCATGCTAGCTTAGACTCCTGGTGGGCCCAAGTCACTGCGCATTACCACCCTTTGGCGCTCCGTATCTTTCAGTCCGAAATGATGACCCGAGGCTAAGGTTGGCCATCTATTTTGAACGCTGACCTGGGCGGGCGGAACTGCTCCACCACCAGATCAACACGCACATCAAGCGTCATCCTCGCTGTTAAGCGCAGGCCGAAAGTAGTGTCGACGCCACAAACTCGCGATTCTCTGATGTGCTCGCGATTCTCTAAAGAACAGAATCACCGAGCAGCAGGCGCGATCCGACCTCTACGATAGACCTGATAGCCGGCAGCAGCTCCTGCCCCAACGAGGTCAGCTCATATTCCACCGTCGGCGGCGAGGTCGCCATCACGTTGCGACCGAGGACGCCGCGCTCCTCGAGATCCCGCAGTCTGCTGGTCAGTACCTTCGCCGAAACGGCTGGGATATCGCGGCGGAGTTCCGAGAACCGACGCGGGCCTTCGCTCAGGGACCAGAGCACCTCGGGTGTCCAGCAGCCGCCAAGCAGCGCCATGCATCTCGACATGGGGCAGCCGGGGGGAGCCTTCACCTTCTTTCGCGCCTTGAGAACCATCGCACACCCTTCTCGAGGAGTTTCCAGTTGGTTACCGGAAAATGGCGGTAACCGCAAGATACGTGGTTTCCAATGGTAACGATGGCCGCTATTCGAAGACTCTCCAATCACACAACCACGAAATGGACTGAACGATGTATGCAATAACTGGAGCAACAGGACAGCTTGGCCGTCTCGTGATCGAGGCACTGCTGAAGACCATTCCCGCCGACCGGATCGTCGCGGCGGTTCGCAATCCGGCAAAGGCCAGCGATCTGGCGGAGCTCGGTGTGATCGTAAGGGAGGCGGACTACGACCGTCCCGACACGCTCGCCCCGGCCTTCGCCGGCGTCCAGAAACTGCTACTGATTTCGTCGACCGAGGTCAGCGGCCGCCTGCCGCAGCATCGGGCGGTGATCGAGGCAACCCAACGCGCCGGAGTTTCGCTGATCGCTTACACCAGCATGCTGCATGCCGACACGTCTTCCGCAACGCTCGCAATCGAGCACCGGCAGACGGAGGAGGTCATCGCGGACTCGGGCGTTCCCGCCGTCATCCTGCGCAATGGCTGGTACACCGAGAACCATCTGCTGGCGCTTCCGGCGGCTCTGGAGCACGGCGCCTTCGTCGGCGCCGCGAAAGACGGGCGTTTCTCGTCCGCAGCACGGCGGGACTATGCCGAGGCCGCAGCCGTGGTGCTGACGACCGACGACCATGCGGGAAAGACGTACGAGCTCGCCGCAGACCAAGCCTTTACGCTCGCCGAGCTTGCGGCGGAGGTCTCGCGGCAGTCGGGCAAGGCTATCGCCTACAACGATTTTTCCCAAGCCGCCTATCAGGATGTGTTGGCGGGGGCCGGGCTGCCGGCCGACCTCGCTGCGCTTCTGGCCGATACCGACGCCGCAGCCTCACGCGGAGCGTTGTTCGATGACGGAGGCGCCCTCGGGCGGCTGATCGGTCGTCCGACCACTTCGATGCAAAGCCTCGTCGCGGCCGCATTGCGCGGTTGAAGGCTGGGCTCAGCGACTTGAGGATGCGGTCTTTCTCGTAATGAGACCAATCAGCTTATCGATTTTCTCGGCCGGGTTCTCCTTTCGTCGCGCCGAGGCGGTTAAGCAGATTAAACGTGATCCTGCCGACATCGTTCATGGCGCCTGCGGCTGGCAGCGCGCCGCACCAGGCAACCGAGCTTGCCGAAAAGATCAAGCCGCCTGCTGCGAGCTTTCGCAGGGTCATTTCGGCGCAGCGGCGGGCGATGCGTTGCGTATCCCCGCCCTCGCACCAGCGCGTCGGATCCTGGAAGAAGCTGTCGGGAAATCCCGTCGCACGCGCGATCACGACGGTGTCCGCGGATGTGCCGAGGGCTGGATCCGTCGCATCCACTTCGTAGCCCGCGGCACCGCCCAGCACGATGCCGTCCGAACCGAAGGTCGCATTTTCAACGCCTTCGAACAGCCATGCGCATCCTGCTTCATGGCTTTCGTCAGTGCGCGTGAAGGGGCGTGCGCCTTCGAATCCCATCAGTGAGATCGCGCCACCGATCAGCGAGAATTCGCCGCGGCCACGGGAGCGGAGATAGCCGCCTGGTTCGTTGGTGATCGACAGCGCTTGTTCGGCGACCGGGCCGTCCCACGTGCGGCCGGCCTCCAGCGGCGAGCGCCGCAGCTCCATCAGATCGTCCTTGAAAGCCACAGTGGCGGCGAAGCCGTTTCCGCCGAGATAGGCGATGCTGCCGCCTTCGGCCACAAACTGCCGCAGCGCCTGCTCCATCTCGATCGACATATATTCGGGATGACTGCCGGTGACGACCGCTTGGTGTCCACGCAGACCGTCTATACCGCATTCGTGCAAATCATGATCGGTCATGACGTCAAACACGATTCCATTGTCGTGGCAGAATCGGAGGAAGTGCAGATCGACCGGCAAATTGTGTGGGCAGCCGCAGAGGGGATAATCGTAATCGTCCCTGAGCGTCACTTTCGGCTTTTTGTAGGAGCAGATAGAAACGCCGCTAAGGTCGGAGTGGTAGTCGTAAAGAGACTTCAGATTGTTGGCGACCGCGAAGCGATGTCCCCGGTCGTCGCTTTTCCATTCATAAAGATGATCTGGGAGATATTCGTCCGCATAAGCGAGATAGGTGGCCGTCGGCACGAGATACAACAGCGGCGACGAAACCTGTGATGAGGTGACGAAGAACACCACGCGTTCGTAGCTATCCTCCCATTCGATCTGGAACGCGTAGACGCCTGGGCGTGCGTTTTCAGGGATTGTCACGCAGTGCGATGCCGGCCACTCAAGCGGGCCGATGTCGTCGTCGTGGCAATGGATAGCGTCGTAGTGCGACGGCACGAAGCGAGGTTCGAAGCTCGATCCGTCCCAGCGTGCCGAAGTCATGCAGAAGGCTGGCTGATTGATCACATCGAGGAGCAGCGGATCTGCTCTGCCCGACGACAGGATCGGCTGCGTTGGTAACAGCGTCGGGAAATCCCAGGCAATGGTCCCCTGCGGTGTCTCGAGCCGGATCGCGGCAAATTTCGCGTTGAGGGTAGGTTCGTGGTGAGTAGCACTTGCGCCGAAATGGATGCCGTGCGCTTGAAGGTTCCGCGCAGGGCTGCCAAAACCTTCACGAAGTTCGTAAGGCGCGAGGAGATCATGCGATTTGATCCGCAGACGCGGCTGCTCCTGCCGCAGATCCAACTCGACAGTGAGCCACACACCAGTTGGCGCCTTCCTCTCGACAAAGGTTTCGCCGCCGATTTCCAGGGCAAATGCGCCGTCGCGGAGGCGCAGCCCGAGGGCGCCTGCTTCCAGGATCGTACGCGCACCTCCGTTGCGCGTGAGGAACAGCTCAAAACGAATGCCGTGGACGGCTTGTACTTTGGCCAGTTCGCCGGCTCGCACGAACAGGAACGACCCTTGGTCGAAATGCCGATGCCGTGGTTCACCCACCGCTTCGATGGGCCAGGCCAGAAATTCCGGAGCCGGCTTGTCGAGTCGGCAAATTCGTGTGGCCTTTATCGGCCGATCGCATGACAGGCTGAGGTTGATCTGCTGGCCTGCTTTGGCACTCCAGGGGGTGGTATAACCAACCACGCTCATCGCGTCGTGGTCTACTGCGCGCTTCATCTATCCTCCCGATGAACTCCAGATGGGCTGCGGCGAACCGCGCAGACCGGTCCGATGCCGGCCAATACGCTGCCGCTCTGACAAGCAAAGTTCCGCATGGCGCACTACCGCCATGATGTACATGCTTGTATAGATAAGCTGCATTCGGATAGTCTCGACGCGATCGGTCCAAGCGCGACATTACCAAGGAGGATGACATGCGCAACGCATCTCTCTTCGACCTGTCAGGCAGGAAGGCGCTTGTAACCGGCGCAAGCCGTGGCATCGGGCGCAGCATCGCCGAGGCGCTCAGCGCAGCCGGCGCCGACGTCGCGATCACGGCGCGCAGCGTGGCCTCGCTCGAGGAGACGGTGGCCGCCATCCGCACTGCCGGCGGGGCCGCGCATGCCATCGCCCTGGACGTCACCGATGTCGACCAATGCCGGGCGGCGACAGCCGAGGCCGGCAGCCTGCTCGGAGGTCTCGATATTCTCGTCAACAATGCGGGTGTGGAAGAGGTCCGGCCCTCGCTCGATGTCGACGAGGCCTTGTGGGACAGGATTGTCGATACGAATCTCAAAGGCGCCTTCTTCTGCGCCCAAGCCGCCGCGCGGCAGATGAGAGACGCCGGACGGCCCGGCGTCATTATCAATCTCTGCTCGTTGACCTCCGAGGTCGGGATTCCCACGGCGGTGCCTTACGGCTCGTCGAAATCAGGCCTCCTCGGCATGACGCGGGCGCTTGCGGCGGAGTGGGCCGATCTCGGGATCCGGGTCAACGCCATCGCGCCTGGCTATTTCAGGACAGCGATGACAGACGTGTTCTACAGCAACGAGGCATGGCAGCAATCGATGCTCGCCAAGATTCCGCAGCGCCGTTTTGGTGATCTCTCGGACCTGCACGGAATCGCGGTGTTCCTCGCTTCGGATGCGGCAGCCTACATAACGGGCCAGTCCATTCCCGTGGATGGAGGCTTTCTCGCATCGATTTGAAGGCTTCAGGGACTGGAGACCTGTCCCAGAAGTGATCGACAAGCGCTAACCGTGATTGCGTACTAAGAAAAGGAGCCGCCATGTCTGACGTCAGCTTCCACCGCCTGTCATCCCTCAGTGTCGATCAGCGCGCCAATTTACTTAAACGCGCCGAAGGAGATCTGTCTTCCTTCATCGAAAAGGTCCGTCCAATCATCCAGGCCGTCAAGAATGAAGGTGACGCGGCCTTGCTCCGGTTTGCGCGCGAGCTCGACAAAGCCGATGTTGCCGACGGTGGACTGAAAGCTTCGGAAGCGGAGTTCGATGCGGCATTCGACAAGGTCGACAAGGATGTCGTGGAGAGTATCCGGTTTGGCATCGAGAACATAAGGCATTTCCACGAGGAGCAGCGCCCGGAGACGATGTGGCTCAAGGAAGTTCGGCCTGGCGCCTATGCGGGTGACCGATACACACCGATCGCTTCGGTTGCGCTTTATGTTCCGCGCGGCAAAGGCGCCTTCCCCTCGGTGACGATGATGACCTCGGTTCCGGCGGTGATTGCCGGGGTTCCGCAGATCGCGATCGTGACGCCTGCGACTTCGGATGGTTCCGTCGATGCCGCGACGCTGGTTGCCGCCCGCCTCGCCGGCGTGGAGACCGTGTACAAGTGCGGCGGCGCCCATGCGGTTGCCGCTGTCGCCTTTGGAACCGAGACTGTGAAGCCCGCCGTCAAGATCGTCGGACCGGGGAGCCCATGGGTAGTGGCGGCAAAGAGCGTGTTGTCCCCGATCGTCAACACGGGTCTCCCCGCCGGTCCGTCCGAAGCGATCATCTTTGCCGATGACAGCATCGACGGCGGCCTGGCCGCTCTTGACCTGTTGATCGAGGCCGAGCACGGGCCGGATTCGTCCGCCTATCTGGTGACGCACAGCCGCAAGGTCGCCGAAGCCGCGTTGATTGCGATACCGGAACACTGGTCCCGGATGACCGAACAGCGCGTGGAGTTCTCGCGCGCCGTGCTCACCGGAAAACGCGGCGGTATTGTGCTGACCGAATCGCTGGAGGACAGCTACCGCTTCATCAACGACTATGCGCCGGAGCATCTCGAGATTCTGTCAACGGAGCCATTTGCGCATCTCGGACGTATCACAGAAGCCGCCGAGATCCTCATGGGGCCGCATACCCCGGTGACCCTCGCCAACTTCGTCCTCGGGCCCAATGCGGTGCTGCCGACCAGCCGGTGGGCGCGAACCTTCGGACCGCTTTCTGTGACGGATTTCGTCAAGAGATCATCAGTCGGCTATGTGACCTCGGCCGCCTATCCGGAACTCGCACTGCATGCCCGCAGGCTCGCCCGTTACGAAGGGTTCAGCTCGCACGAGAACGCGGTTTCGGAGATCCGCGATCGCTATCTCGCCGGCTGAGCGGAAACGATGATGATGAGGGCGGCACGACTCCATGGACCCGGCGACTTGCGCGTCGAGAATATCGCCGCGCCAGGCGCTCCCGAGGTGGGCTGGGTGAAGCTGAGGGTCGATGCCGCAGGCATCTGCGGTTCCGATCTCCACAACTTCCGCACGGGCCAGTGGATAAGCCGGTCGCCTTCGACGGCAGGCCATGAACTGACAGGCACGGTGATCGCCATCGGCGAGGGCGTGGACACCGTCGCTGTTGGCGACCGAGTGGTCGCCGATTCCCGCTTCTGGTGCGGAGAGTGCGCGCAATGCCATGCAGGCAGGCGGCATCTTTGCACGTCGCTGGGCTTTGTTGGCGAAATATGCGACGGCGGATTTGCCGAACAAGCGGTTCTGCCCGCACGCCTGCTGCACGTCGTCGATACCGCGCTTGACGAACGGGTCGCGGCGATGGCCGAGCCGCTGGCTGTAGCGTTGCATGCAGTGCGGCGTCTGCCGAAAACGGTCGGCTCCGTTCTTGTCGTCGGCTGCGGCACCATTGGCGGTCTTGCCGCGCTGCTGCTCTCTCGAACCTTCGCAGGTACCGTGCTCGTCGCCGATCGCAACCCTGGCCGATGCCCCCGGGTGGCGCGGGTGACAGACGCCAGCATCGTCGACTTGAACCGGGACGCCATTGCCGCGGCGACCGCGGATGCCCCCTTGCTCGCTGCCGTCGAAGCGACCGGCAGTATCGCAGCACTCTGCCAGCTGCTCGGCGTTCTCGATGCCGGCGGCACCGTTGCGATGGTCGGCATATTCCATGGGCGCCTCGATATCGATCCCAACATCCTGGTTGAACGCGAAATCACATTGCTGGGATGCCACGCCTTTGCAGATGAGCTTCCCGACGCCATCCGGATGCTCGGCGAATTGACCGAGCCCATGGTCGAACTGATCGACCGCGAGATCGGTCTGGATGATGTTCCCGCAGCCTATGAGCGGCTGTTGGCGGGGCAGGGCGATGGCTTGAAAACAATCATCCGGATGCGGTCTGCCGGGCGCGTGTGATTTCCGAACGTTGCCGGAAAGGATTTTTGAAATGATCACTTTGCCCGACACCGCCAGCCCTCTTTACGAGAAGGTCAAGGACTACATCCTGACGAACATCGGAACGGGGCGATGGAGCAAGGATCGGAAGCTGCCGTCCGAAAATGAATTCGTGGCGACACTCGGCGTGTCTCGGATGACGGTCCATCGTGCCTTGCGGGAGTTGACCTCTGCGGGTTTTCTGATCCGGCTCCAGGGCGTCGGCACATTCATCGCGCCACCTCGACCTCAATCCGCACTGATCGAAATCAACAACATCGCAGCGGAAATTGTCGCGCGGGGAAACAGGCATCGCTCCGCGGTTATCGTCCTCGAAGAGATCATGCCGACAAAGGAACTCGCGCTTTCGTTCGAGTTCGCAAAGCGCGCGTCGATCTATCATTCCATTGTCGTCAACTTCGAGAACGACCTGCCTGTGCAACTGGAAGAGCGCTTCGTCAATCCGGGCCTGATACCCGACTATGACAAGCAGGATTTTTCCAGGACAGCAACCTACGACTATCTCATGCAGAAAACCCCGGTGACGGAGGTCGAGCATATCATTTCGGCGACCCCTGCCGATGCCGAAACGGCGCGGCATCTGGGCATCGATGCCGGCAGCTGCTGCCTGCTTCTGCATCGCCGGACATGGACGGGCGCCGTCGTTGCCACGATCAGCAAGCTGACTTACGTTGGAAGCCGCTACTCGCTTGGCAGTCGGTATTCTCCGTCCAAAAAAACCTGATCGCAGTGAAGCGATTCAGAGAGGTCTGACTTGTATATGCATGTATGTATTTAGCCTTGACATCCGCTGTTGCTGACGTTGAAGTGTCGTCGTACTTCGGTTGAACTGACGCTAAGATGCCGAGGCACGGTGCCGCAAGAGCAGAAGCCCGCATTCTCACCAGGCCGGATGTTTGGTTCAAAAAAAGCGGCCTGATCATCAAGGGGAACAAGACGATGCGTAACCTAGCAGGACAATTTCGGGCACTCGTTACGGTTGCTGCCGTCGGGTTCGCCCCGGCGGCCTACGCGGCCGATACAACCATTCCGGCGACGCCTGAGGCAGGAACATTCAAGATCGGCATCGAGCCATGGCTTGGCTACGGCCAGTGGCACGTCGCCGAAGCCAAGGGTCTGTTCAAGGCAAACGGGCTGTCCGATGTACAGATCGTGAACTTCGCCGAGGACAAGGACATCAACGCCGCCTTGGCCAGCGGCCAGCTCGATGCCGCCAATATCGCGACCCACACGGCCATGGGCATGGTTGCGGCCGGCCTGCCGGTGAAGATCGTGCTTCTGCTCGACGTCAGCATGACGGCGGACGCCATGATCGCCGGCAAGGACATCGCGTCCGTCGCTGACCTCAAGGGAAAGCAGGTCGCTTTCGAGGAAGGCACGACGAGCGACATCCTGCTCAAATACGCGCTGGCCAAGAACGGCATGTCCATCGCCGATGTCCAGCCGGTTCCGATGCCGGCGGCGGATGCCGGCAGTGCGTTGATCGCTGGCCAGGTGCCGGTCGCGGTTACCTATGAGCCCTATCTCACCGCGGCCAGGGCGCAGAACAAGGATGTCAAGCTGCTCTTCACCGCGGGCGAAGATCCCGGCCTGATCAGCGACGTGTTCGTGGTGCGCGATGAGGTGATCGAGTCGCGTCCCGGCCAGGTGCTTGCCATGATCAAGACCTGGGATGCGGCCCTGAAGGCCTACAACGCCGACACGCCCGACGGCCGGGCGATCATCTCCAAGGCGGTCGGTTCGAGCGTCGAAGACCTCAACACCGCCTTTGATGGCGTGCGTTACTATACTCTCGCCGAAAACAAGGATGCGCTGACGGGCGAATTTTCCACCAAGACATTCGCCGATGTCGAGGCGGCCGCCAAGAACGCCGGGCTGCTTCAGGCGGACGTGACGCCGGAGCAGATGATCGACCCGTCATTCGTCAAGGCCGCGAAATGACGAGGGCCGGCTCGCGGTGGTGACGCAAATGTCCGAGCAGCGTGCGACCAAGCCAAGCCCGTCTCACGCAGCACCGGGGCCGGTGACCAAACAGCCGATGCGCCGTCGCCGATCCTCCGGGATCGGCGCGCCTATCGCACGCTCGCGCTTCCTGATGATAGCGGTGGCCGTCTTTGCCGGCCTCGGCCTCGCCTGGTGGGCGGCAACGGGGCTGGGGCTGGTAAAGCCGATTTTCCTGCCCTCGCCGGGAAGCGTGGTGACCCAACTCGGCAAGCTCGCGGGTGACGGCACGCTGTGGCTGGATCTCAGGACCTCGATATACCGTATTTCCATTGGCTTCCTCATCGCCTCGGCCCTGGCGATTCCGATTGGCGTGCTGATCGGCAGCTTCCGGACCTGGGAAGCGGCGATCGAGCCGCTTGTGGATTTCATCCGCTACATGCCGGTGGTCGCGTTCGTGCCCATCTCCATCCTGTGGTCCGGGACGGGCGATGCGCAGAAGTTCCTGATCATCTTCATCGGCACCTTCTTCCAGCAGGTGCTGATGATCATGGACAATGTGAAGCGGGTTCCCGCTGATTTCATTGGCCTTGGCAGGACGCTCGGCCTGCCGGATCGCAAGATCCTGACGCGCATCGTGGTTCCCAGCGCCTTGCCAGGCATCTGGGATACGCTGCGCATCAGTCTCGGCTGGGCATGGACCTGGCTGGTGTTGGCGGAACTTGTCGCGGCGACATCAGGCCTCGGCTACCGCATCACCGTGTCCCAGCGCTATTTCCAGACAAACACCATCATCGGCTACATCCTGCTGCTGGGCGTGCTTGGTCTCATCACCGACCAGGTCATGAAGGCACTGGGAAAAGTGTTGTTCCGGCAGGAGGGCCACGTGCAATGAGGCCGGGCCGATGAGTTTGCCCAAATTGGGGATCAAAGGTCTCCACAAGAGCTTCGGCACGGGCGCGCGGCGCACGGAAGTGTTGCGCGATATCAATCTCGATCTTGCCGACAACGAGTTCGTCTCGCTGGTAGGCACGTCGGGTTGCGGCAAGAGCACGCTGCTGTCGATCGTTGCCGGACTGCAGGATTTCGACGCAGGAGGTCTTGCCATCGATGGCTCGCCGATCCTGCAGCCGGGTCTCGACCGCGGCGTCGTCTTCCAGTCCTACACCCTGCTTCCCTGGCTGACGGCGCAGCAGAATATCGAGTTCGCGCTCAAGGCCGCGGGTCATGATCGCGCGACCTGCCGCAGGATAGCACGCGAGCATCTCGATCTGGTCAAGCTCCCGCACAGCGCCAATCGCTATCCGTCTGAGCTTTCGGGCGGCATGAAGCAACGTGTGGCCATAGCGCGTGCTCTTTCCTATCGACCCAAAATGCTTCTGATGGACGAGCCCTTTGGCGCGCTCGATGCCTTGACCAGGCATCAGATGCAGGAACTCCTGACGCAGATCTGGGAGGAGCACAGGCTCACCGTGCTCTTCGTCACCCATGATGTGGAAGAAGCCGTCTACCTGTCCGACCGCATCGTCGTGATGGGGATCGGCCCGGGACGCATCATGCAGACCTTCAATGTCGACATCGGGCGCCCGCGCAGGGAAGAGGTCATGGAAACCCCGGCCTTCATGGATTTGCAGCGCAGCGTGCACAAGGCGATCCGCGAGGCTTCAAAACGTCCCGAAATGGTTTAGGCGGGCCACTCAATTACTTACAATCAACGACCAGCGTTGCGCCCAATCTCGATATCGCGCCATCGCAATTCCTGACCAGGGAGCGGCCATCGGCGTCTTTCTCCTCAACCTCAAAAAAATTTGCAGGACAATGTCGATTTCCTAAACTCCGTTCGTCGTTCCGATGCCAGCCTATGAGGCCGGCTCAAACAAGGAGACAGACGATGCGTGTGATGGTGCTCGTGAAGGCTACCGAGGACAGCGAAAAGGGCTTTCTCCCCACGCCCGAGGCTAAGGAGGCGATGGAGGCGATGGGCAGATTTAACGACGAGCTGCGCAATGCCGGCATCCTGCTCGACGCCGACGGCCTCAAGCCCTCCTCGCAGGGCAAGCGCGTTGCGTTCGATGGTCCCCGCCGGACGGTCATCGACGGGCCTTTCGCCGAGACCCGCGAACTGGTCGCCGGCTTTTGGCTCTGGGAAGTCAAGGACATGGACGAGGCGGTCGCCTGGGTGAAGCGCTGCCCCAATCCCATGCCGGGACCGAGCGAGATCGAAATCCGGCCGCTGTACGAGATGGCTGATTGGCAATGAGAATCTGACGCCGGAGGTCACGGAAATCCATGACCGAACGCGCGAGAAACTCAGCGGCAACCGAGACTGTCGGCCGCAATCTGCTTGCCTCCGTTATGGCTTTGGCCGACAAGGCAGCATGACTGCAGGCGAGACGCACCAGGCGATCGAAGCGATTTTTCGCATTGAACGGGCCCGGCTCATCGCGGGTCTGGTCCGCCTCGTGCGCAATGTCGACCTTGCAGAGGAGCTGGTGCAAGACGCCCTGGTCATAGCTCTGTCCGAATGGTCCAGGGCCGGCGTGCCGGCCAATCCCGGCGCTTGGCTGATGACGGTCGCCAAACGCCGCGCCATCGACGCGATCCGTCGCGACAAGATGCGCGGGCGCAAGCATGAAGAGATCGCGCGGGAGCTTGACGGCGAGTGCAACGGCGCGGCCGAGGTGATCGAAATGGCCATCAACGACGATCTTGGCGACGAGCTGCTGGGCCTCATCTTCACAGCCTGCCACCCCGTACTTTCGGCCGACGCCCGCGCGGCGCTCACGCTGCGTGTCATCGGCGGTCTGACGACGGACGAGATCGCCCGTGCTTTCCTGTCGAGCGAGGTGACGATCGCCCAGCGCATCGTCCGCGCAAAGAAGACGATCGGAAAGGCCGGGCTCAGCTTTGAGGTGCCGCGCGGTGCCGAGCGTGCGGCGCGTCTGTCCTCGGTGCTGGAGGTCATCTATCTCATCTTCAATGAAGGCTATGCTGCCACGGCCGGCGACGACCTTGTCCGGCCGGGCCTGTGCCTGGAGGCACAACGGCTGGGCCGTATGCTGGCGGGGCTGATGCCCGAGGATGCCGAAGTGTTCGGCCTGCTGGCTCTGATGGAAATCCAGGCATCGCGCCTGCCCGCACGCATCGGGCCGGACGGCGCCCTCTTGACCCTGACCGAGCAAAACCGCGCACGCTGGGACCAACTGCTGATCCGCCGAGGCCTTGACGCGCTGGCCCGCGCCGAAGCTCTCGGGGGCGATGGCCCCTATGCGTTACAAGCCGCGCTTGCAGCCTGCCATGCGCGGGCGCGCAGTCCGGCCGATACCGATTGGCCCCGCATCGCAGCCCTCTACGACCGGCTGCGAGCAGTGATGCCCTCGCCGGTGGTCGATCTCAATCGAGCGGTCGCCCACAGCATGGCCTTCGGGCCTGAGGCGGGCCTGCGGCTGGTAGACGAGATTGCCGGCGCCGCCGCCCTGCGCAACTATGCGCCATTGCCGGCAGCGAGGGGCGACTTTCTGTTTCGGGCCGGCCGGCTGGCCGAGGCCCGCGCCGAATTCGAGGCGGCGGCCAAGCTCACCCGCAACGCGCGGGAAGCGGCCTTTCTCCTCGCCCGCGCCGACGCTTGTGGTTGAAGCATCGCCCTCGGTGCCTGAAACGCCGCTCGGCAAGGCCGAAAGCCGCCTTCAATGAGCGAGATCAACCCGCAACGCGAAAGGGATTAACGATGCGCAAGCCATCGCCGAGCGCCATTCCGTGCTGCATATCCTCTGACAAAAGTGTATCGCAGCCAGCGTGAATCGCCGCGGACGCGATCATCGCGTCATAGGTAGAAAGGCTGTACCGCTCGGCGAGCCTCAATCCTGTTTCGTGGGTCTCGAGCGTGAGCGGATGAACCGTCAACAGGCCGCGCAGCGTGGTCAGCAGCGCATGCGTGTCGGTCCATGACATTTGCATCTTCCGACGCGCGACGTTGGCGAGTTCGTTGAGAACCTGCACGCTGATCGCCCCGCCAGCAGCGATGGCCGCCTCGGCCCGATCAGCCTTCGCCGTATCGCTTGACGCGATATAAAGTAGGACATTGGTATCAAAAAAACTAACGGGCATTCGCCTCGTCCCGATCGAATTTGAAGTCAGCGGGGAGCCGACCACGGAAGGCGCGGAGACGCTTCAGCAACTCCTCGCGCCCGGGCTTCCGCGCCACGCCAAGCTGGCGGGCGTCAGCGACATGGATTTCGATCTCATCGCCTTCCCTGAGTTCAAGCGCTTCGACCACAGCGGCGGGAAGGCGGACCGCAAGACTGTTTCCCCATTTGGCGACCTGCATGCCACTTCCTCTCCTAGATATACGCCAGGAGAAATGTATATCCAGAAGTGGTCGAGATCAAGGCAACTCGGGATATATGCATTTGAAGGAGGAGCCTTGATCATGCCAGCAACTGCGTCGGCACGCCGAGTATCGGCCCTGCCTCGGCGAGCCGCTGGTCGAGGGTTCGCACCGTGGCGCCATGCTCGGATGCCGTCGCGAGGTGCAGGGCGTCGCCAGCACGAAGCCCGAGCGTATGCTGATCGGCGAATTTCGCGGCGACCCGAAAATGCCCGCCCGTCACCGGCAGCACGGTGAAGCTCTCGGCGACCAGCTTGTTGAACATCGCGAGCGCTGCTGCGCGCTGCTCCAGGTCAATCTGTCCGGTCCGAAGCTTGATCGCCATGGCGGAGGACATCTCGGTGATGGTCCAGTCGCTGATCACAAGTTGCGCTGGGTCCTGCTCCGCCAGCCAGCCCTGAACGCGCGCGGTCATGGCTTCGTTGGATAGCGCTGCTACGATCAGCGAAGTGTCGAGATAAAGCATCAATAGCGATCGCCATCTCGCATCGATCGCACCAGATCGGCGGCGGCCTGAGCCTGCAGAGGCATGGTTGCGGTCAGGGATTGGAGCAGGACGGCGTCGATCCGCCTGCGGGGGCGGGCCACAGCCGTGAGTCGGGCGACCGGCTTGCCACGCCGGGTGATGTCGATCGAGTCTCCAGCCTCGACCCGGTCGACGAGCTCGCTCAGATGTGCCTTGGCGTCCGCCAGATTGACCACGCCCATGTCACGCTCCTGACCATGTAGATGGTCATATAGCGCATCACGCTTAACAATTCCAGCGCAGAGTACGGCGAATGAGCAACTGGCTGCGTGAGCGAAGCAGGTGATCGCTCCTGCAACGAGAATTATGCCGCTTTCCGCTTGACTAATACATATCCCGATGGTTATACATCGATCAATAGCCGAAGGGTTATCGATCCCAATGCCAAACGCTCACGATGTACTCTTCAGAACGCTTGCCGATCCGACTCGGCGCGCTATTTTTGAGCGACTGTGTCGCGAAGGAGAGCAGACGGTCGGGGCTCTGACGGCTCAGGCCGGGATCTCGCAACCGGCCGTGTCGAAGCATCTCGGGGTTTTGAGGCAGGCGGGGCTGGTGCGCGACCGCCATGCAGGACGACAGACCCACTATAGCGCGCAGCTTGCTGCGCTTGCCCCCCTGATCGACTGGACAAGCCAGATGACCGGGTTCTGGCAGAGCCGGTTCGACGACCTCGAAGACCTGCTCAAAAGGATGGACCAGTGAACGAAATGGCGACCGAAACACTCTCCGTCATTGTCGAAAGGGAGATCGCTTATCCGCCTGAGAAGATCTGGCGCGCGCTCACGCAACCACACTTGATCGAGGAGTGGCTCATGAAAAACGACTTCAAGCCTGTCGCGGACCACCGTTTCAACCTTCACGCAGAGTGGGGCGCTGTCGAATGTCAGGTCCAGACGGTCGAGCCGAACAGAACGCTGACTTACACGTGGGATACCAAGGATCTCAAGAGTGTCGTCTCCTGGACCCTCACCCCCACGAGTACCGGGGTCCGCTTGCGCATGGAGCAGTCGGGCTTCCGGACGGATCAGCAGCCTTACTTCCGGGGTGCCAAAGTCGGCTGGCCGAGGTTCTTTGACGATCTGGAGCAGGTTCTGGCGCGGACGGACTGAGGTCCGCGGGCGCTATTCAAGCAGGGGCTCTGTTACAGAGCGGCAGATGGCGGGGCGATAATGGAGGCAAGCCAATGAAGATCAAGTTGATCCAAGTATACGTGGATGACCAGGAAAAGGCTCTGGGCTTTTACACCGAAACGCTCGGCTTTACAAAGAAGGCCGATTTCAGCAATGGGCCGTTTCGCTGGCTGACCGTCGCATCACCCGACGAGCCGGACGGTGCCGAGCTGCAACTCGCGCTCAATGACAACCCGGCCGCAAAGACCTACCAGAAAGCCATGTTCCAGCAGGGCCAGCCCGCGGTCATGTTCTTCAGCGACAACATCAAGGGCGACTACGAGCGTATCAAAGCGCGCGGCGCCGAATTCACCATGCCGCCGACCGAAGTAACCGGCTCGACCATCGCCCAGCTGAACGACGGCTGCGGCAATCTCGTTCAAATCACCCAGCTGGCGCGCTGGTAAGGCACGCGTTCAGTGGCGTGGCTGCCCGGCGGGAGTCGCCAAACGGGCCGCCGATCCGCTTCGGTTCGTCTTCAGAGGAGGTCTCAATGGATTGGAACAAATGGGTTCGGCAGATCCACCGCTGGCTGTCGATTATCTTTGCGGCGGTCGTCGCCGCTATCTTCATCAGCCTGGGGGCAGGCAAGGAACCCGCCTACTGGGTATACCTCTTGCCGCTGTTTCCGCTCGGCTTGCTTCTGCTTACCGGTCTGTACATGTTCGTGCTGCCTTACGCTCCCAAGTGGCGCAACGCAGGGGGCACCGGCGCATTGGAGTGAACGCATGGCCAACAAGACGTCCATCAAGTCATTGGCGGTCGCGAAGAAGCCCGCCGCCAACCCTGCCGCTGCCAAGCCGGTCCTCCTCGCAGGCGGCAACCCGCAGATAGCGAAGGCCGATGGCGACGCCCCTGTGCAAGCCTACATCGCGGCCATGCCGGGCTGGAAACGCGACGTCGGGCGCCGCCTCGACGCGCTCATCGTGCGCAGCGTGCCCAACGTGCGCAAGGCCGTCAAATGGAACTCGCCCTTGTATGGCGTAGAGGGTCAAGGCTGGTTCCTCAACTTCCATTGCTTCACAAAGTACATCAAGCTGGCTTTCTTCCGCGGCGCGTCGCTGCATCCTGTCCCTCCAGGCGAGTCCAAGCACAAGGACGTGCGCTACCTCGATATCCGCGAGGACGACCAGCTGGACGAAACTCAACTGGCCGCCTGGGTGAAGCAAGCCAGCCAATTGCCGGGCGAGCGAATGTGAGCGGGAATGCCAGTCATTCCCGCAAACCAGGTGCCGACTAGCGGTATTCATGTGACGGGCGAGCGGCAACAACCCTAGGGAAAGCGACAATGACGATGAAGAGTGGCTCGATGGAAGGAAATGCAGGCAACTCTCCCTCTCAGCTGATAGATGCGAGGATCAGCGAGCTGGGCGATTGGCGAGGCCAGACGCTTTCGCATGTCCGCGCTCTCGTCAAGCAGGCCGACCCGGAAGTGGTCGAGGAGTGGAAGTGGCGAGGCGTTCCGGTGTGGTCGCACGCCGGAATAATCTGCACTGGCGAGACCTACAAGAACGTCGTGAAAGTGACCTTCGCAAAGGGCGCCTCGCTGCAGGACCCTTCAGGCCTGTTCAACTCCAGCCTCGAAGGCAACACCAGGCGCGCCATCGATATCCGTGAGGGCGAGGCTATAGATGAGAATGCGTTCAAGGCGCTGATACGCGCTGCTGCCGCCCTGAACGCTGCCCGATAGTCAGCTCCGGCCGATATGGTCGGCTAGCGGGCCGAGAGCGGCGAGCAAAGCTTCGCCGCTGGTCTGCGTTGCATTCTCGTGCGGCGCGCGCAGGTTCAGCCAGCGCCTGTCGCCCGACCGTACTGACAGGACCGCCTTCATCGCAGCGATGAGGCCGGCATCCTGGATGATTTTGCGGAACGCCTTGATGCCGGCCTCCGCGTCGGTAGTGTCCTCTCCCGCCCGCGCTGCGTCATAGAGGGCCCGGATCGCCGCGGCATTCAAATTGACCGTCGCCGAGATGCAGCCGGCAGCACCATTGGCAAGGCCTTTGGTCAGCTGTGCTTCCGAGCTCGGAAACACCGCGACCTTTGGGGCTGCCGCAATGACCGCCGCGGTGTTGTTCCAGTCACCGGCACTGTCCTTGTAGGCCACCACGACATCGGGAAACGCTTCGCTCAGCCGGGCGGTCAGCGCCGGGCTCACCGGTACGCCGGAATTCTGCGGGATGTGGTAGAGGATCATCCTCATCGCCGGGTTCGCCACCCGTTCGATCAGCTCGCTGTAGTAGCGGGCCTGTCCGTTGTCGCCGGCGGCCGTATAGAAGAACGACGGCAGCACCATCACCCCGGCACAGCCGAGACCGACCGCATGCGCCGTCAGCTCGACGGTTTCGGCAAGTGCTGTGACACCGGTGCCGGGCATCAGATGGCTTGGCGAAATGCCGGCCTCGACCAGCCACTCCAGCGCTTGCATGCGCTCGCGCAACGAGACGGACAACGCCTCGCCCGTGGTACCGAACGGCGACAGGAAATGCGCTCCCTGATCCAGCACCCACTTGGCGTGTGATATCCAGAGGTCGCGGGCAATGCGGCCGTCGTTTTCGAACGGCGTCAGGATCGGTGCGATGGTTCCTTGTGGGCGGATCATGTGCGTCCTTCTACCGGTGAAAATCGGTGCAGTGCTCAACGCCGGCATCAAGAATGTCGAGCAAGCTACATGAAGCAGTGTTGCTGAGTACCGGGCGTTCGACCTCGAAAGCAAGCGGCTCGCGCATAGGCGCGCGATTGTGATCGGGCCGCGGTTCTGAGGCTCTCGAGGTAAATCCTTTTCACGGGACAACATCGCCTGGCCGAAAAGGGGGTGACAAACGAGTTCTGCTGTTTCATCAATGCCGCCTTTTGAGGAGAAGCCCATGCGGAGGATCGGTGTCGGCATCATTGGCTGCGGCAACATTTCAGACGCCTATCTGAAGGCGTCGCCACAATTCCCGGTGCTCGACATTGTCGGCGTCACCGACATCAACCGGACGGCAGCTGAGGCCAAGGCAGCGGCCTACGGCCTGGCTGCCATGCCGATCGAGGCGCTGTTAGCCGATCCCCGCGTCGAGATCGTGCTCAACCTGACCACGCCGCAGCATCACGTGCCGGTCGGTTTGCAGGCTGTCGGGCAAGGCAAGCACGTCTACTCCGAGAAGCCGCTAGCAACGACGCTCAGCGACGCGGAGCGGCTCGTCGCGGCCGCACGCGAAAAGGGCGTGCGTATCGGCTGCGCACCCGACACCTTTCTTGGCGGCTCCCACCAGACGGCGCGGCGGCTGGTCGATGAGGACACCGTTGGAAGCATTGTCGCCGGCTCTGCCTTCATGCAGGTGCCCGGCCACGAGCTCTGGCATCCCAATCCAGATTTCTACTATCAGCCCGGCGGTGGGCCGATGCTCGACATGGGACCTTACTATCTGACCTGCCTGGTCAATCTCCTAGGCCCGGTAAAGTCGGTGACCGGGCAGGCGAAGTCATCCTATGCCACTCGTACCATCGGTTCTGGACCGCGCCAGGGCGAAACCATCCAGGTCGAGGTGCCGACCCATATTTCCGGCCTGCTCGCATTCGAGAATGGCGCGGCGGTGTCGATCACCACCAGCTTCGACGTCTGGAAGCACGATCACAATCACATTGAGCTCTACGGCACCACCGGCTCGATGATCGTCTCCGACCCCAACCAGTTCCAGGGCGACGTCAGGACGAGCCAGCGCAAGGGCGACTGGACGGTGGCCGATCAGATCCATTCCTATGGCGACGGCAATTACCGGGGCCTCGGCCTCGCCGACATGGCGCAGGCGATCGTCTCCGGCAGGCAACACCGCGCCAGTCTCGAGCTTTCCCTCCATGTCCTGGAAATCATGGAATCGATCATCTCTTCAGCAGAGACAGGGCAGCGTGTCGATCTCAGATATGGCTGCGCCCGGCCGGCGCCGATGCGCGCCGACCTGCCTTTCGGAATTCTGGAATAGGGAATAATGCGATGAGCAAGACGGCACTGATTTTCTGGGGCGGCTGGGAAGGTCACACCCCGGCCCGAAGCGCCGAAATCGTCAAGGAGATGCTGACCGGCAACGGCTTCGACGTGCAGCTGGAGCAGGGGACTTCGGCGCTTGCCGATCCGCAGCTGGGCAAGCTCGCTCTCATTGTTCCGGTGATCACCATGTCGACGATCGAAAAGCCGGAGCTGCAAAACCTGACCAGCGCCGTCGGGGCCGGCACCGGCCTTGCGGGCTTTCACGGCACGATGTGCGACAGCTTCCGCAACGAGCCGGAATACCAGTTCATGACCGGCGGCCAGTGGGTCGCCCATCCCGGCAACATCATCGACTATCACGTCGATATCACCAGGCCAGACGATCCGATCGTGCAAGGCATCGATAGTTTCGCCTACCGTTCTGAGCAGTATTATATGCATGTCGATCCGACCAACGCGGTGCTGGCGACAACGACGTTTACCGGCGAGCATCTCGACTTCATCGCCGGCGTCGTCATGCCGGTCGTCTGGAAGCGCCGCTACGGCAAGGGCCGCGTCTTCTATAGCGCGCTCGGCCACACCGCCGATGAGTTCGCCGTGCCGCAAATGCGCACGATGTTCGAACGCGGCGCGATTTGGGCCAGCCGAAACTCGGACCTTGCGTAGTCGTTCGATCTGAACGCCAGGTGTCGTTGCAGTCTTTTCAAGGAGCAAAGCCGCCCCCGACGGTATCTCGCAGGGTCCCCGAACTGCAATCGATTGACTGCCATGGTAGCATCCAATACACCACCGGTCATCGGGGAATTCCGCAGTTGGGGGTCGAATGGAGCAGACGTGGCGATGGTTTGGCCCGGGCGATGCGGCAACGCTTGCCCATGCCAGGCAGGCCGGCGCGACCGGCATCGTGACGGCACTGCACGACATCCCTTACGGCGAAGTCTGGCCGATCGACGCCATCAGGCACCGCCAGGCGCTGATCGAGGCGGATCCGGCGATGGGCCTGAAATGGAGCGTCGTCGAGAGCGTCCCCGTGCACGAAGACATCAAGCTCGGCCGCGGCGATCTTGACCGGCTCTACGACAATTTCAGGCAGACCTTGCGCAATCTCGGCGCCTGCGGCGTGCGCACGGTCTGCTACAACTTCATGCTGATCCTCGACTGGACCCGCACAGACCTGGCTGCGCCGCTGCCGGGCGGCGGACGGGCGCTCCGCATGAACATGCACGAGCTTGCCGCATTCGATTGCTACATGCTGCAGCGCAAGGGATCGGAGCGCGACTATGCGTCCGATGTTCTCCAGCGGGCGAGCGAATGGTTCGAGACGACGCCGGACACGGCAAAAGAGCGTCTGCTCGCCAACATCATGGCCGGCCTGCCGGGCGCCTTCAAGCGCTACGATATAATGGAATTGCGCGAAGTGGTGGTCGAGCAGTCGAGCCTGTCGCATGAGCGCCTGCGCGAGAACCTCGTCCGTTTTCTCGAAAACGTGCTGCCGGCCGCCGAAGAGGCGGGCGTCACGCTGGCGATCCACCCGGACGACCCGCCGCGCGATCTCGTCGGCCTGTGCCGGATCGTCAAGAACGCCGACGACATTGCCTTTATCCTGGATGCCGTGCCATCGGCCCATAGCGGCCTTACTTTGTGCACAGGGTCGCTGGGCGCCAATCCGGCCAATGACCTGCCTGCCATCGCCAGGCGCTTTGCGCATAGGGTCAAGTTCGTGCATCTGCGCAATGTCAGCAAGGACCCGGACGGCTCGTTCATGGAATCCGAGCATCTGAACGGCGATGTCGACATGGTTTCGGTGGTCTCGGTCTTGCTCGACGAGCAGCAACGCCGTCGCGACGCCGGTGAACCGGCGGCGCTGCTGCCGTTTCGCCCGGATCATGGCCACGAGCTGATCGATGACGCCGCGCGGCACACCCATCCCGGCTACCCCGTGATCGGCCGTCTTCGCGGCCTTGCCGAACTGAGAGGCGTGATGACGGCGATTGCCCATCAGCGCGGCTACCGGCTGCAATGACGGCGCCCCGCCTGCTTTGTGTCGGCGCGCTCACCTACGACACGATCTTGCGCCTCGATGTCCTGCCCTCCGGCGCCGGCAAGTTCCTGCCAAGCGAGGCCGTGCAGATCGCGGCCGGCATGGCGGCTAGCGCCGCCGCGTCGGCCAGCCGCCAGGGCGGACAGGTCTGGCTATGGGCAAGCGTCGGCGACGATGCCGTCGGCCGCGATGTCATTGGCCAGATGGAGGCGGAGCGGGTCGACTGTTCGCTGGTGCGCAGGGTCGAGGGCGGCCGCTCGGCCATTGCTACGATCCTGGTCGACGCCGCCGGCGAACGTATGATCGTGCCCTTCTACGATGCCGTCACGCAAGCCGATCCGGACCGCCTTCCACCCGCGGATTTTTCCCAGTTCGACGCCGTGCTGGTCGATGTCCGCTGGCCCGGAGCCGCCGCCCTGGCGCTGGCGAAAGCTCGTGAATACGGCATTCCGGCGGTCCTTGACGCAGATGTCGCGTCGCGACCGGTGCTCGACCGGCTGCTGCCGATCGCCTCGCATGTCGTTGCTTCGCTGCCGGCGGCACGCATCCTTTGCGGTCCGGAGATATCCGCCGGTTCTGCCGTTGCTATCCTCGGCGAACGGACCGGCGCCTTCGTGGCCGTCACCGATGGGGCGAACGGCACCGCGTTCCAGCACCCGGGTGGCAATGATGTCCGTCACCTGCCGTCGCCGCGGGTCGAAGCCGTCGACACCCTGGCGGCAGGCGACGTGTTTCACGGCACCTTCGCCCTCGGTCTGGCCGAAGGTTGGGACGAAGAGCGGGCCATAGCAGTGGCCAGCGCCGCCGCCGCGCTGAAATGCCTGCGCTTTGGCGGACGTCTTGGCGCACCGACGCGCGCGGAAACGCTGGCTTTCCTACAAGGATCTGCATGATGCCGAACACGCTTGGGCCGGCTCGTGGGAAAAGAGCACGTCAAGTGCCGATCGACTACCATGGTAGTCGATCGGCAACTGTTCTTGGGAGGATAAATGGCTGAATTCAGAAAACGCGCGCTGGTTACCGGCGCGGCCATGGGCATCGGCCGTGCCGTCGCCGAAAGGCTGGCCGAGCAAGGCGTCGACCTGATCCTGTTCGATCGGGCGGGCGACCAGCTGGACGAGGTCGCGGCAGAACTTTCGGCGCACCGGGTGACCGTGCACACCGTGCTTGGCTCAACCGCCGACACTGAAGCCTGCGGCCGCGCCGTCGAGCTTGCCCGGTCCGCGTTCGGCGGGCTCGACATGCTTTCTCACAATGCCGGCATCCAGCGTTACGGAACGGTGGAGACCACTGACGAGGCGCTTTGGGACGAGGTGATGAACGTCAACCTCAAAGCTGCCTATCTGCTGTCGCGCGCGGCGATGCCGCTGCTGCGCCAAAGCCGCGGTGCCATCGTCCATATGAGCTCGGTGCAGGGCCTAGCCAGCCAGGAAGGGGTTCTGGCCTACAGCACGGCCAAGCACGGGCTGATCGGCTTGGTCAAATCGATGGCCGTCGACTATGCGCCGCTCGGCGTGCGCGTCAATGCCGTTGCTCCGGGCGCGGTCGACACGCCGATGCTGCGGGATGCGGTCAAGCTCAACGATAAGCCCGACGAGATACTGCGCATCCTCGACAACATGCATCCGCTCGGCCGTACCGCCCGGCCGCAGGAGATTGCCGCCGTCGTTGCCTTCCTGCTGTCCGACGATGCCTCCTTCGTAACCGGCGAGGTCGTGCGCGTCGATGGCGGGCTGCTGGCGCGCATCGGCGGTTCTCCGCGCAAGGAATGATGCCG
The DNA here is from genome assembly GCF_040319725.1 of Mesorhizobium sp. M0894. Lineage (NCBI taxonomy): Bacteria > Pseudomonadati > Pseudomonadota > Alphaproteobacteria > Hyphomicrobiales > Phyllobacteriaceae > Mesorhizobium > Mesorhizobium sp. M0894. Next base: position 74,241 of record NZ_JAMYOG010000007.1, read on the forward strand.
GCGCTGCTGCTTGCGCAGGCATTTCATGAACGGCTTGAAGCTGCAGAGCCCTTAAAGGGATGGCCGATGGCGGGTCTTTTGGGAATGCGGACCATCAGCGAGGGGCGACTGGGCGAAACCGGCCCCGGCGCTTCAGTCGCGGCCAGGACGTTCGAGGTTCTGCTCGACCAGATCCTGACCTTCCGCCTGAAGCCGCACGAGCTGATTTCTGAAAAGGCGATGTCGGAAGCCCTTGGCGTGAGCCGCACGCCAGTCAGGGAGGCGCTCGCCCGGCTGGCCGGTCTTGGCTTGATCGACATCTATCCGCAGCGCGGCAGCATGGTGGCGCCGCTCCGGATCGCCGATCTCGAGAAATCGCAGTTCCTGCGCGAATCGCTTGAGGTCGGCCTGATCAAGCGCGCGGTCGAGAACCCGCGCCGTGCCGACCTGCTTGCCGTGCTCAAAGGCGAACTGGCGGTCCAGGAGACGTTCGCCTCCATTGCGGACGACAGGCGCTTCTTCAAGTCGGACGAGCTGTTCCACCAGCACATCGCCAGCCATGCCGGATTTCCTGGACTCTGGGCCGACATCAGCGCGGCGAAGCTGCACATGGACCGCTTCCGCTTTCTATCTTTCCCGCGCCTCGACAGCATGTCGGTGGTTCTCGGCCAGCATCGGCGGATTGTCGATGCGCTCGAGCAGGCCGAAGCGCTTGCGGCGGAAGAGGCGATGCGGATGCATCTTCGCCGCATCTTCGAGGTGCTCGAAATCGTCCAGCAGCGCTACCCCCACTATTTCGAGGCACCAACCTTGACGGGAAAGAGGACCGAAGCCGCTGCGGTCGGTTTGGCCGAACGCCAACCGATAGTGTGAGCCCGCTTTCTGCCGGCTCAATCCAAGCCCGGGCCTTTCTTCGGCGGTTCCGAAGGCGTCTTGGTCTTGCTGCCGGATTTGTCGGAAGCTGCCTCGGCTTTGCGATTTTGACCCTCGCCGCCTTGCTCCTTGCGGAGCTGCTTTTCGACTATCGATCGGGATCCTTCCGCCGGGTCTTGTTCAGGATGAGTATCGGTTGCCATCATGTCAGCTCCTATCCATTTTGATCAATTGCGTGCGGCGTGGGCTGACCTCCGCCGCCGGTTCTGTCGCGCCCGATCATCAGCCAGGCGGCGAACAGCACGACCAGTAGGACCACGATCCAGGCGACGAGACGAGGCATCGGGCCTCACTTCCCCCGCCGCTTGCTGCCGCGCGCCTCGGGATTGGAGGCGGCTCCGACCGTTGGATCGGGCACGACCGGACCGCGTTCGGCCTCGGAACCCTCGGCTTCGACCTCCTGCACGGCTTGATCCCAGTGCTCGCGCTCGCGTCCTTGCGGACGGCCTTCGCGCTCCCAGATCTTATGGGCTCGCTGCCTGATACGCTCTTCCCTGTCCATGGCCTTTGCCTCCTCCTCACCTAATCCGGCGATCGCTGGTTTGTTCCGCGCTGTCAGCGCCGTTCATCCGGTTCAGTTGACGTGATCACCGGGCGCTCTAGATCAAACTTCACGCCGAAGTCGCTTGGTGCGGGGAGAACAATCGTGTGGCAGCAACGCTACAACCACGTATTGTAAATGCCGTTACAGCCGTCGGTCTTCGACCAGACCGCCTGTGCTTGCTGCTGATAATATCTGTACTGACGGCATGCACGCCTTCCGACCAGGTCGAGCAGCAGTCGAAAATCGCGGCTTCCGCCACACAGACCGCAGCGCTGGTCCTGGAGGCTTGGGTCGCTGGGGCAGCCCCTTCGAAATACACGTCGCGCACGTTGCAATCGGTCGGCAAGGCACTCGCCGATGCCGGTGCGCAAATCCAGTCCGCCAAGTCGCCTGAGCCCAGCGAGCAAGCCGGTCTGACGATAGCGGTCGGACGGCTTTCGGCGGCGGTGACACGCGCAGCGACCGCAGTGCAGGACGGCAACCGTTCGGACGTGGAACACGCGCAACAGGATCTGCGGGCCGCCGCCGCCGATCTGAGCACGTCCTATGCGAAATATTTCGCGCCGAAATCATGAAGAAGCTGCTCGAAATATCGCTCGGCGTCGTCACCAGCGTTGGAGGCTTTCTGGAGGTCGGATCAATGGCGACCGCAGCTCAGGCCGGCGCCGCGTTCAGGTTTCAGCTGATATGGGCCGTCGTCCTGGGCACGATCTGCATCATATTCCTGGTCGAAATGGCCGGACGCTTCGCCGCCGTTAGCCATCACACCATCGCCGACGGGATCCGGGAACGGTTTGGCTTCAACGCCTTTCTGTGGCCGCTGCTTGCGACTTTGCTGGTCAACTTCCTGGTCATGGCGGCCGAGATTGGCGGGGTTGCCATTGCGCTCGAACTCGCCACCGGCATCGGCTTTCAGTGGTGGGCCCTGCCAGTCGCTTTTCTGGCATGGCTGTTCCTCTGGAAAGGCACGTTCGGCTTCATTGAGAAGGGCGTCGCGTTCCTCGGCCTGGTCACGCTGTGCTTCGTGGTTGGCGCCGTCATGCTGAAGCCCGATTGGGGGCAGGTCGCGTCCGGTGCCGTGCCTACCCTGCCCGAGCACGACGCGGCCAATTACTGGTTCATGGCGGTCAGCATTCTTGGTGCGTCGATCTCGCCCTATCTGTTCATGTTCTATTCGTCGGGAGCGATCGAGGACCAGTGGGACAAGAGCTATCTCGGAGCCAATCGGGCCATTGCCGGCCTGGGCATGAGCTTTGGCGGCACTATCTCGATCGGCGTGTTGATCGTGGCGGCGCTCGTGCTGGCAGCGCACGGCATTGAGCAGGTCGACGACTACCACCAATTGCCGCTGATGCTGATTCAAATCTTCGGTTTCTGCGGGTTCGTCCTGTTCGTTGCTTCACTAGGCATTGCCTGCTTCGGCGCCGCGCTCGAAATCGGCCTGCAGCAAGCGTACCTTGTGGCGCAGGGTTTCGGCTGGACCTGGGGCGAGGACCTGAAACCGCGCGACGATCCCGGCTTCAGCACCGTCTATACGATCTCGTTGTTTCTCGCCGCCATTCCGATCGCATTGGGTCTCGATCCGCTGAAGCTCACCATCTTTTCCATGGCTCTGACGGCCGCCAGCCTGCCGCTGACCGTGGTTCCGTTCCTCTTCCTGCTGAACGACGAGCGTTATGTCGGCGAGCACCGCAATGGCCTGATCGCGAATGCCGCGGTCATCTTCATCATAGCGCTCGGTTTCGTGCTCGCAGTCGTGACTATTCCTTTGCAGATATTCGGAGGCACTTGATGGATTTGCTGCGCGACATCCTGGACAAGCAAGTGGTCGACCGCGAGCAGGTCAAGATCGGCAAGGTGGACGGGCTGGTGGCCGAACTCAGGCCAGGCAAGCCGCCAAAAATTATTGCGGTCGAGCTCGGTTCGATCACGCTGGCGCGCCGGCTTGGCGAGCGGCCCGGGCGCTGGATGGCGCGGCTTGCGGCAAGGCTCGGCGGCAGGCGCCATGCCGAGCCGCACCGCATCGCATGGAACAAGGTGCGCGACATCGGCGTCGACATCGAGTTCGATATCGACGTCCGCGAAACGGCGATTTTCGACTGGCAGAACTGGCTGCGCGATCATGTCATTGGGCGTATCCCGGGAGCTGGGTGATGGCCACCGTCAATCTTGAGCAATTGGCTGGCAGGAATGTGCTTTCGCAGCGCGGCAAAAGCATCGGCCATATCGAGGAGATACGCGCCGAACCGGATGGCGATGACCTCGTGGTTACCGAGTACCATGTCGGCATCTACGCAGCATTCGAGCGCCTGTCCGCTTCGGCCATCGGCATTGCGGTCCTCGACGTCTTTCGAATGCGCAGTCGCGACAGCATGTACCGCATTCCCTGGGACAAGCTCGACATCTCCGACCCGGCGCGGCCGCGGTTGTTATGCACGAAGGAAGAACTTTCCGCTATGAAGGGGAGTATCGAGGGCGATAAGCGGGAATGAACGATACTGTCCCGCCGTCGGAGAATGGGGTCCAGTGTGAAAGTTCTGGTTGCCGGCGCCACCGGCCTGATCGGTGCCTCGGTCGTCGCACGCCTTCTTTCCGAAGGGCATGAGGTGATCGGCTTGGTCCGCAGCCCCGGCGCAAACCGGGCCGGCAATTATCAGTTGCTGGTGCTGGACATCGCGGTGGCGCTGCAGCCCGAAGACTGGTTGCCGCATCTCACGGGCATCGACGCCGTCGTCAATTGTGCCGGCGTTCTGCAGGACAGCCCCCGTGAAAAGACGCGGGAAGTCCATCGCGATGCGGCGGCAGCACTCTTCCTCGCCTGTGCGAGGGTAGGGGTTGCCCGGGTGATCCACTTCTCGGCGATAGGCGTCGATCGGGCGCAGCCTTCGACGTTCTCGGCGACGAAAGTGGCCGGCGACCAAGCGCTAATGGCGCTTGATCTGAACTGGGTGATCCTGCGCCCGTCCGTGGTGCTCGGGCGGCCGGTGTTTGGAGCCAGCGCATTGTTTCGGGGTCTCGCCTCGCTGCCGGTGCTGCCGTCCATGCCCGGCACCGGCCGGCTCCAGGTGGTACAACTCGACGACGTGGTCTCAACCGTCGTCTTCCTTCTCGCTCCCGCCAGTCCGTCTCGCGTCGTGCTGGAACTTGTCGGTCCCGAACAGCTGACCCTGGACGAGGTCGTCGGCAGCTATCGCCGATGGCTCGGCTGGGCCCCAGCGGCCACGTTTGTGCTTCCGGAACCGCTTGCGAGCCTCCTCTACCGCCTCGGCGACTTTGCCGCGATGTTCGGCTGGCGCCCACCAATGCGCACCAACGCGGCCAGGGAGATCGCCCGAGGGGCGGTTGGAGATCCCTCCAACTGGACCGCCTTGACCGGCATACGGCCGCAAACCCTGGCGGGTTTCCTCGCGCTCAATCCAGCAACGGTGCAGGAAAAATGGTTTGCCCGCCTGTATTTCATCAAGCCTGCGATCTTCGTCGTCCTGCCCTTCTTCTGGATCGTGACGGGTGTTGTGTCGCTGACCACCGGCTATAACGGTGGCATCGATCTGATGCAAAGCACCGGGGCTGGCATCTTGTCGGCACCTACCGTGATGGTCGGCGCTCTGGCCGACATCGCCATCGGCGCGCTCATAGCTTGGCGGTCGACGACGCGAAAAGGCCTCTATGGCGGCATCGCGCTCTCGCTCCTCTACTTGGCCGTCGGAAGTTTCCTGCGCCCGGAGCTGTGGAACGAACCGCTTGGGCCGTTCCTCAAAGTGTTGCCGATTCTGGTGCTGCACTTTGTGGCGTTGGCAGTGCTGGAGGAGCGTTGATGCTCTATTTCCTGCTGAAATTTCTGCATGTCATCGGCGCAGCCGTGCTGCTTGGCACCGGCGCCGGCATCGCTTTCTTCATGCTGCTCGCCCACAGGACGGGCAATACGTCAACGGTTGCGGCGGTGGCGCGCATGGTCGTCGTAGCCGACTTTCTTTTCACAGCGACGGCCGTCGTCGCGCAGCCGCTGACGGGCGCCGCGCTCGCCTGGCAGGCAGGCTACTCGCTGTCGGAGGGCTGGATCGTGCTTTCGATCGCGCTCTATGTCTTCACCGGAATGTTCTGGCTCCCGGTCGTCTGGATGCAGATTGAGATGCGCAAGCTGGCCTCGCAAGCCGCCGCTGCAGGCGCGCCGTTGCCGCCACGCTATCATCGGCTCTTCTGGCTGTGGTTCGCCTTGGGCTTCCCCGCCTTCGCTGCCGTACTCGGAATTTTCTGGCTGATGATCGCGCGGCCAGCAATCGAGTGGTAGGTCGCAGGCAGGTCCCACTGCGATAATGCCCAGTCAAAGCACTGCGGAAAAATTCCCGGCCCAGGCAGCGCGAATATCTGCCGGAACGGACCTGCGTCTCGACCTGTAAGTCGCACCGGAGTCCGGTCTCGTATCATTTCCAACCGCGCTCACCGCCATCGGCACAGGACAAGATCCCGTCTTGAGGCGGGTTAGGCTTCGCTTACCAAAAAAGATGACGTCCGAGGGAACACGGGAAGCACAGGCAAGTTCGGTGCGCAGTGGAGGAGATTGCGCCATGAACAGTGTTATTTATCTCATCGGCCTCGTCGTCGTCGTGCTTGCGATCCTCTCCTTCCTCGGATTCCACTAGGAGACACCATGCAGGACCAGGACGATCAGGGCCGTCAGCCGGCCGATTTCGAGACAGCCAGAAGCGAGCTTTCGGAAAGACTACAACGGGAAAAGCAGACCGCGACGGAAGCGCTCCACGATGCGCGTGACGAGATCACCAGGAAAGCCGGAGATTACGCATCGGAAGCAAAGCAAGCATTGTTCAACAAGGCGGAGGGAACGCAGCGCGACGTGAGCGCCAACCTCAAGGCCTTCAGCGGCGCATTGCGCGCGGCAAGCGAGCATCTTGCCAACAATGATCAACGGACCGCTTCGAAATTCGCCCTTGACGCCGCAGGCGGGCTCGAGCGGCTTTCCTCGTCCCTGAAGGATAAACCGTTCGACGAGGTGCTTGGCGAAATTCAGTCGTTCGGCCGCGAAAACTCGGGCGCGCTGATCGCCGGTTCGGTATTGGCAGGCCTCGCGTTGGGGCGGTTCATCAAGAGCTCGCCACCCTCTGCCCAAACCGGAGCACCGGGCCAGTCGGAAACAGGCCGGGCGCCCGAGACGGGTCCTCGCTCGAATGAGTTCGGATGGCAATCGGCAGAGGCAGTTGAGCCGGCCCCGCTAGGATCCGATCAGTCCGGCGATGACTGGGCCAATGCAAGCCTGGAGCGAAACCCATGACTGACAATCAGGACACTCGCAGCCTGACAACCCTTGTCAGCGATCTGGCACAGCAGGTCACAACACTGCTTCAAACCGAAAGCAGGCTGTTGCGGGCTGAAATGTCGGAAAAGGTAAGCAAGGTCGGCGCCGGCGCCGTGGAGGTAATGGGAGGCGTCATTTGCCTGCTTGCCGCCCTGATGGTGCTTTTGCAGGCGCTGGTGATTGCCTTGGCGAGCGCCGGGCTGGGGGCCGGATGGTCCTCGCTGCTGGTCGGCGTCGTGGTGGCAGTACTGGGCGTCGTACTCTTGCGGTCCGGCAAGGCAAGCATGGCTCCCTCCGAGTTGACCCCCGACCGGACACAAGACCAACTTAAACGCGACGCACGCGTGATCAAGGAACAGATAAGATGACCGACAAATCCGCAGCCGAGTTGGAACGCGATGCTGATATTGCTCGCGCCAGAGTGGCAGATACCGCAGACTCGATCCGCAGCAAGATGACACCGGGCCAACTGATCGACGAATTCACCGGGATGTTCAGCGGCGAGGGATCCGCCATGCTCAGCAATCTTAAGACTCAGGTCAGGGACAATCCGTTGCCGCTTACATTGGTCGGCGCGGGCCTGGCCTGGCTGATGCTTGGCAAGGGCACGTCGGTAGACAGTTCAGCACTTGGTGCCTATTCGACCGGCAGGGAACATGACGCCACCCGAAACTTCTCTGACCAGAGGGGCTTGGGCGGGGCCTGGCAGGGCTCACGCGGCGATGAGTACGGTGCCGAGGGCGAAGGTTCCGCCGGCTCCATGCTCTCCGATGCCGCTCGTTCGGTCGCTTCCGTGGCAGGCGGTGCGACTGAGGCTGTGGCAGACGTTGCGAGCGGCGCCAAAGAAAGATTGACAAGCACGGCCGGGCAGGTCGGCTCGGCCGCCACCGATATCACGGGGCGGGTGCGTCAGTCGGCGCAGGACCTGTTCCAGCGCGAACCTCTGGCAATGGCCGCGGTGGGCCTTGCCGTGGGCACCGCCATCGGCGTGATGCTGCCTCACACCGCCGCGGAAGACGCGCAACTCGGCCCCTACCGCGACAAGCTTCGTGACAGTGCCGAAGAAGTCTTTGAAGAAGGCGTGGAACAAGCCAAGCAGGTCGCCGCCGAAGCATATGAGACTGTAAAGGAAGAGGCTGACCGACAGGGTTCCAGCGGCGATGCCGAGACGTTGGTCGACCGCGTCGAGAAAGTCGTGAAAAAGACGGCAAGCAAAACCGAGGAAGCCATTCGCGATCGTTTGCCGGAGACCGACGAGGCTCCCAAATCGACGTCATAGCGCTGCCACCGGTCGTTCCTGGTGATTTCGACCGCGGGTCGCCTTGCGGTGGGAACATCGAAGTCGGCCAGGAGTCCGCAACCTTCCGCAGACAAATGGGATCGCGGCGTTCAAGCCATCAGAACCGGGGCGCTCCGATCCGTTCGGATTCTTAGCTCTGAATCCGTTCGGTTCTTCGGGCTCCAAGGAAGCGTGTCTGGCCGACGCGTGGCGCGCGGTCCTTAGCAGCACTTCCGATCCCAGAAAAAACAACCACCCCGTCAATTCGGCTGGGGTGGTTGTCAGGAATTCCTCTTCCCCAGCGGGGCGGCCTAACTCTTGGCGGTCTCTCCCGCCTCACGCAGCCTGGCGTATTGCAAGGTGACGGCGCGAAGGTTCTGCTTCAACCAGTCGGCCATTTTTTCTTCTTCGCTGAGATTCTGCTGAAGAGAGTTGGTTGCCTGACTAAACCCTCCGGCTTCGGCGAGTACGAGCAATGAGTTGTAGGCGGCGATCTCGTAATTTTCGAATGCAAAGTTGGCGAAGCTGTTCTTGAGGATTTCGTCGCCGGCTACGGAATGTCCCATCGCCGCCATGCTGCCGACCATCGACATGGCCGTGTCTTTCAATGTGGAATGGTCCTCGCCGAGGCCATCCAGAATGGATTCCAGCCGGGCGATCTGCCCTTCGGTCTCCGTGATATGCTGCTGCAGGCGATCGGCGACCTGCGGATAGTTCTCGATCCGCTTGACCTGAGGCTTCATGATCGAAAGTGCCTGGTTCTCCATGGCGTGGGCGTTGCGCAGCCCAACAATGAAGATCGAACGGGTTTCGGAGTTGACGTCAGTGTCCATAGGATTTCCTCGCGATTTGATTTGTAGAACCAAACCTCGGCTTCGCCGATTTGTTCCTGGCGAGATTTGATGGACTCGTACCTATCCTTGCTCTTTAAGCAGCGCTGCACAAACATCGCTCACGACCTGCGGCAGGACGTCGAAAGCATAGCCGATGTGAAGCCGCTCAGGCGGCGTGTGGTAGTCTCGTCCCCACGGACCGATATTGATGGTGGGAATGTTGGCTAGCCCACCTGACTTCGGCCAGCGAATGCCGTCCCGCCACATCGGCGTGTTGCGGGCGACGACCTTGAGACCGGACTCGGCCGCCTCGCCAAAGAAGCTCATATCCGAGATGCCGGCGAAATAAATCCGCACAGCCGATTGCCGAGCCATAGCGGGCGCTTGCGTCGGCCGCGACGTCCGAAGCGATCGCCCGCAGCCGCGCCGCTGCCGGCCGGTCCGAAAGGTTCGTCGGCAAGTAAGGTATCGAGCCGAAGCCGGTGACGATTGCCGGTCCCGGCAAGCGGCTCAATCGCCATGCCTAGTCGGTGACCAGCCGGCATTGCTCCGGCAGTGGAAGATCGCGGGCGGCAAGCGAAGCCCCAACGGCGCCAAGCCTCGATCTTGCCTCCGCGTCGAGACGGTCCAGCACTGCCTCGTAACGATGCAGGGGGATTGTTTCGAGGAGATCGATCGCGGCGCTGCCGTGCTGGAAGTGCCGCCGCCGCTTCAACTCCGCCAGGCAGGCCGAAGCAGCATCGGCGCAAAGCCGGTCGAAGCGTTCGAGCACCTCATCCGGCGTCCGGCGATAGCTCAGCACGTTGAAGGTGGCGAACGCCGCAGCCGGCGTGGTCACGTCATAGCCGGACTTGCCGTCGCGAATGCTGAGCAGACTCGGCGGTGTACCCGGAAGCGACCGGGAGTCGTCGGTCAGCTCCGATGCCCATTCCACCCGGGCGGCTATGGCCGCGGCAATGGTCGCCGCATTCAGGCCACTCAACGGAAAGCCGCTATGCGCGGGAACGCCGACGACATGGGCCGTCGGAAGCAGCTTGCCGACCGTTCCAAGCGCGATGACGCGACCCTTGCTGCCGTCCCCGTCGTCGGCGATCGCATCGAGATTGATCGCCGCGAAGATGTCCAACTCGTGCTCGCCGGCTATCTCGGTGAGAACCTGTGCCGCTTTGCGCGCATCGACAGAATTGTTCTCTTCGTCGGGAACCGCGATAAACAGAAAGTTTCCCGCCGCTTTGGTGCTTTCGGCGAATGCGGCGCAAACCGCCAGCCCGGCGGCCAAACCGGCCTTCATGTCGAGCAGCCCGCGGCCGGCGAGAAACTCCCCCGAGGCGAAGTCGTCCCGCGCCCGCCTCACGGCAGGCGCCTCGGCCATGGCCAAAGTTTTTCTTAGCGCTTGGGTGAGTTGTTGCGGCTGGGTGGCCAGATCCTCCAGATCGCCATAGTCGCGCGTCGTGACGGTGTCGTAGTGACCGGTCAGCACGATGGTGGCGCGGCCAGTACCGCGGACCAGCATCGCCACGCAATGGCGGCCATCTTCCGGCTCGACCTCTATGGTCCAGGTTTCCGCGTGGCGAAACGCGGCTTCGCGGCGTAACTCGTCTGCCAGCCACGGGCCGAACGAGGCTTCGCCGCCGGTCCCGGTGACGCTCTTCTCCTCGGTCAATGCGATGGCCCAGCGCATGGCGCGCCCGGACAGGCTGCTTTTCGCCTCACCGTTCATCATTGTGCCCGATACAAGATGCAGGAGAACGAGCTTAGCGCCAGCAGGGCGATTTCCTCAAGAGTTGCGTTGCGCCGGCTTACATCCTCCTGGCTTCGTCAGAAGCCGGTTGTTTCACCGGGGCTTGCTTCTGGTCACAGGTGGCCGGCCGATGCTGTAAGCTTCGCGCGAACATCCGCCACCCCGGTTCCGCTTTCGGTTGATCTGTCTTTTCTTTGACGCGAGCGTCCGACGCCCAATCCGAAAGAGCACCCCTCGCATACCCTGTCGGGAACAAAGCTTGGGCTGCGTGCTTATGGGATTGGCTGCGGTATTTCCAAGGCAGCCAGATCGGAGAAAGACATGAAGAAGAAGACTTGGAAGAAGCCCGTCATGTGCGAAGTCGCGGCGGGAATGGAGATATCGCGCTATTTGCCTGCCGAAATCACCACAAAGAAATGACATTACGCAACCGGCGGGTACGGCATCGGCTGTGCTCGACCGGTTCGCGACATTGCTGGAATAGAGAAACGCGGAGTTTGTCACGGCGTGTGGATTAGGATCATCGGGTCCGCCGCGGGTGGCGGTTTTCCTCAGTGGAACGCCAACGACAGGCTGAACAGGGCCGCGCGGGCGGGTAATCCTGGGGTCCGCCCGCGTCTTCAGACGAGTGTTGCGGCATCTCCAGACGGGCGACACTGGGTGCTTTTCAATGCCTCTCCCGATATCCGCCAGCAGATTGCTGAAAACCCTGAACTCCAACCGCATCCGGAGATGTCGGCACGCGCCACACCGCTGGCAGCCGTCGTCCTGACCGGCGCCGAGATCGACCAGATTTCGGGGCTCCTCAGCTTGCGTGAGCGGCAACCCTTCGCTCTTTATGCAACGGAGCAGGTTCTGGCGGTTATCGCCTCCAATTCGATCTTCGATGTCCTCGATGCTCAGATTGTTTCGCGCCGCTGCCTTCCTCCTGAAGGCTTCATCGATCTTTGCGATGCCGAGGGCGCGGAAATCGGCATCCGCATCGAGGTGTTTTCCCTTCCTGGCAAGGTGGCGCTCTTTCTTGAAGATGGCGGCCGACAGGATCCGGAGCTCCGTTCCGCCGATGGCGGCACGATCGGGGTTCGTCTGATGGAGGGGAGCCGCTCGCTGCTCTTCATTCCCGCTTGTACAGCCGTCGATGAATCGCTGCGGCAACGGATTGCCGGCGCCGACATGGTTCTCCTCGACGGCACAGTGTTCACGGACGACGAGCTGATCACGGCCGGCGTGGGCGTGAAGACCGGCGCGCGCATGGGACACATCGCCATGTCCGGACCGAACGGTGCGATCGCATGTCTGAACCACCTGCCGGTCGACCGCCGGATTTTCATCCATATCAACAACACAAATCCGGTTCTGGACGAGGAATCGCCCGAACACGCGGCGGTGCGCGCAGCTGGATGGGAGATTGCGCAAGACCGGATGGAGCTCATGCTGTGAACGATTTTTCCGACGTGGTCGGCCGCGGCCTCAATGAACAAGATTTGCGCACAGTCCTTCTGCAGGTCGGCCGCGAGCGTTATCACAACCGACACCCCTACCATCGCAGAATGGTGGAGGGAGCGATGTCGAAGACCGAGCTGCAGGCCTGGGCGCTCAACCGCTACTGCTATCAGGCGGCCATTCCGCGCAAGGACGCCACCATCCTGTCCCACGCCGAGGATCCGGCATTCAGGGCCGCATGGCGCAAGCGCATCGAGGACCATGACGGCGAGGACGGCCGGAGTGGCGGAATTGCGCGCTGGCTGCATCTCGCGACGTCGCTCGGCCTTGAGTCGGAAGAGGTGAAAAGCCAAAGGCTGGCGCTGCCGGCAACACGCTTCGCGGTGCAGGCGTATGTCAATTTCTGCGCGTCCCATACGCTGCTCGAAGCAGTTGCTTCCTCCCTCACCGAACTCTTCTCGCTCGATATTATCGCAGAACGCGTGCCAGCGATGCTGGCGCGATACGACTTCGTCAGGGCCGACACGCTCGCCTATTTCGATCGGCGGCCCGATCAGGCCGCACGCGATTCCGATTTCGCGCTGGGCTACGTGCTTCGCTATGCCGACACGCCGGAACGTCAGCAGAAGGTTGTCGACGCCTTGGTCTTCAAGTGCGATGTGCTCTGGGCGATGCTCGACGCGCTCGACTACGCATATGGGCATGACGGCGTCATACCCCCTGGCTGCTTCCGGCCGGAGACCAACGGATGACAGCGGACCGCCGGAGAGGGATTGTATCGGCGCAATCTCGCCCGCGCCTCGCGCCCTATGTACGCCTGCGTTTCGATCCCGTCCGGAATGCCTGGGCGGTGCTGGCACCTGAGCGCGTTCTGTGGCCCGATGCAATCGGACTGGACATCCTCCGGCGCTGTGACGGCAAGACGTCAATCAGTGCCATTGTGAGGGAGCTTGCTTGCGAATATGACGGTCAGGGCCAGGAAATCGACGCCGACGTCGGCGCCTTCCTGCAGGAATGGGCAGACCGGCTGTTGGTGCGGCTGTGACGCAGGCGCCGTTCCCTCCGATCGCGATGCTGGCTGAGCTGACGCATCGCTGCCCTCTGCAGTGCCCCTACTGCTCCAATCCCATTGATTTGCTGAAAGCCGACCGTGAAATGGAGACGGAACGCTGGCTCGACGTGTTCGAGCAAGTGGCGGCTATGGGCGTTCTTCAAGTGCATCTTTCGGGCGGCGAGCCGACGCTGCGCCGGGACCTCGAACAATTCGTGTCAACGCTGTCGCAAACCGGTGTCTACACCAACCTCATCACGGCCGGCGTCGGCCTTGCCGGCATCCGTCTGGAAGCACTTGCCAGCGCGGGGCTAGACCATGTTCAGGTGAGCTTCCAGGGTGCCAATGCCGAAACCACCGCGCGGATCGGACGCCATTCCGGCGCCCACGCGCAAAAGCTCGCTGCCGCCAGACATGCGCGGGCCCTCGGACTGGCGCTGACGATCAATGCGCCGATCCATCGGCACAACATCGCGGAAATTCCCGATTACATCGACCTGGCGCTCTCGCTCGGCGCCGAGCGGCTGGAGATTGCCAACGTGCAATATGCCGGCTGGGCGTTGCTCAATCGTCGCTATCTGCTGCCCGACGGCGCCTCGATAGAGCATCAGGTCGCGACCGTGGAGGCCGCACGGGCACGTCTTGTCGGCGTGCTGGAGATCGATTTCGTGGTGGCGGATCATTTTGCGACCTATCCCAAGCCCTGCATGGGCGGCTGGGGGCGCGATGCTTTCGTCATCGCACCGGACGGCTTGGTGCTGCCCTGTCATGCTGCGATGACCATTCCATCGCTGCGATTCGAGCGTTTCGGCTCTCGGCCGCTGGCCGACATTTGGCGGGACTCGCAGGCATTCAACGCCTTCCGTGGGACGGACTGGATGCTGGAACCCTGCCGCAGCTGCGAGCGCCGTGATGTCGACTGGGGCGGCTGCCGTTGCCAGGCGCTGGCGCTGGCCGGCGATGCTGCGGCGGCCGATCCCGTATGCGTCAGGTCGCCCCTCCATGCCCGGATGGCGATGCTGCTCGAGGAGACGCTTCCGCCGTCCGATGCGAGGACCGGCGGAGACCCCATCCCGCCCTTTGCCTTTCGCCGTATCGGCCGCACATGATCTCGATCAAGAGTCCGGGGCTACCCTCGTTCTCACTCGGCGGCTGGAAGGAACAGTCAAGGTGAGGCCGATCCAGATCTGACCAGCCGTCACCACAAGGCCGTGAATATCCAGAGTGGAACCTTTTCAATGGCGGGGAATTAATCCAACTCCGCCTCGGTCAGTCACTGCGGGAGAGGGAGCTGCAGCGGAATGAGGCTGGCGCTTGCTGTTCTTGCCCTGTTGCTTTTCGTCGCTGCTCCCGGTCTTGCCGAGCCTCAGACGGTGGTAATCGGCTATCTCGGCCAGTCGCGCAAGCCGCCCTTACAGTTGGGTCCGCTGGACCAGTTCGCGACAGATGACGGGCTGCAAGGCGCACGTCTTGGCATCGCCGACGACAATACGACCGGGCGCTTTCTCGGCCAGCATTTCCGGCTGGAGGAGCGAGTGCTGGAGCCCGCCGAGGCGGCATCGGACGCGATAGGCCAGTTCGCTGGCGCCGGCCTTGCGTTTGTCGTCGCCGATCTTGACGCTGTGCCGCTCACGCAGGCGCTTGCGGCGCCTGGCGCCGAGAAGATGCTGCTGTTCAACAGCCGCGCTACCGACGATGCGCTGCGCCAGCAGGACTGCAGGAAGAACCTGCTACACACCATTCCAAGCCGCGCCATGCTCGCCGACGGCCTGGCGCAGTACCTGGTGTGGAAGCGCTGGCAGCGCTGGTTCCTGCTTGTCGGCACGCATTCTGCCGACCAGGCGATGGCCGCCGCTTTTCGCCGCGCGGCGCAACGTTTCGGGGCCGAAATCACCGTCGACCAGCCATGGACGTTCCGTCCGGCGAACGGACGCGCTGATACCGGCCATGTCACGCTGCAGTCAGAAATACCGGCCGCCACGCAGGTCGCCGATTACGATGTATTGGTCGTCGCCGACGAGGCTGACGAATTCGGCGCCTATCTCGATGACCGCACGGCACTGCCGCGACCGGTCGCCGGCACGCAAGGGCTGGTTGCGGCCGGTTGGAACGCCGTCACCGAGGAATGGGGAGCGACGCAGTTGCAGGACCGCTTCCGGAAGCAGGCGGGGCGATGGATGACGCCGAGCGACTATGCCGCCTGGCTCGCCGTGCGCAGCGTCGGCGAGGCCGCGACGCGGCTGCGCAGCGTCGATCCGTCAGCCATCGCCGGCTACATGCGCGGCGACGATTTTCTTCTCCCCGGTTTCAAAGGCCAAGGGCTCAGTTTTCGTCCATGGGACGGGCAACTGCGGCAGCCGATCCTGATTGCTGGGCCTCGCCTGCTGGTCTCCGCCTCGCCGCAGCCCGGCTTCCTGCATCAGCGGACGCCGCTCGACACGCTTGGCATCGATCTCGAGGAGAGCGCATGCCGCTTTTGACCGCAATCCTCCTGGTGGTGTCCGTGCTTATCTCGGTCGGTCCTGTTGCTGCCGAAACCGTCTACGTGTCGAACGAACAGGACAATGCGGTTGCCGTCGTCGACGGGGCAAGTATGAGCCTCTCGGCAACGATCGACGTCGGACGGCGGCCGCGCGGACTGGCGCTTTCCATTGACAAGAAGACCCTCTTTGTCGCTGTCGGCGACGACAATCGCATCGATGTCGTCGACCTTGCCAAGAGACGAGTGGTCGGCCAACTGCCTTCGGGAGCCGATCCGGAATTCTTCGTCGTGCATCCCGACGGCAAGCGGCTGTTTGTCGCCAATGAGAACGACAATCTGGTCTCGGTAGTGGAAATCGCCTCGGCCAAGGTCATCGGCAACGTCGATGTCGGTGTCGAGCCCGAGGGAATGGCGGTCAGCGCGGACGGCCGTTACGTCGCCTGCACCTCGGAGACGACGAGCATGCTGCATCTCATCGACGCCGGCACGCTCGATCTCGTGGATAATTTGCTGGTCGACACGCGACCGCGCGCCGCGGCGTTCTCCCCGGACGCAAAGCGGCTTTGGGTCTCTTCCGAGAACCGCGGCACGGTGACGGTCTTCGACACCTTAACACGGGCTGAAACCGGCAAGGTCCAGTTTGAGGTGCCGGGTATTCGCCGCGACGGCGTCCAGGCCGTCGGCATCGAGATGTCGCGTGACGGCGGCACTGCGTATGTCGCGCTGGGTCCCGCAAACCGGATCGCCGAGATTGACACGGCCACGCTGGCGGTGCGCCGCCTTTATCTTGTCGGCCAGCGGCCATGGCACGTCGCGCTGGCAGACGATCAGAGACGCCTATTCAGCGCCAACGGCAATTCCGGCGATATCTCGGTCATCGACCTTGAGAATGAAGAGGTGGTCAAATCGCTGCCGGTCGGGCGCGGTCCGTGGGGCGTCGTGGTTGGGCCATGAAAGCGCTGTCGCTCGACAATCTGGGGCACAGTTTCAAGGACCGGCGGGTGCTCGACGCTATCTCCTTCTCGGTCGAGCAGGGCAGGATGTGCATCCTGCTTGGTCGCAACGGCGCCGGCAAGACCACCTTGTTCTCGCTGATTACCGGTCTCTATCACGCTCGTTCTGGCTCGGTGCAAGTGTTCGGACACGCCATGCGCACCGACCCTGCGACCGCGCTCGCCCAGATGGGCGTCGTCTTCCAGCAGCAGACGCTCGATCTCGATCTCACGGCGGGCGAGAACCTACGCTATCACGCCGCCCTGCATGGTCTTGCCGCCGACGTTACCAAGGTCCGAACACGCGAGGAACTCGGCCGCCTCGAAGTCCTCGACAGGCTCGGCGATCCCATCCGCTCATTGTCGGGCGGCCAGCGGCGGCGTGTCGAGATCGCCCGTGCGCTCATGCACCAGCCGCGCCTTCTCCTGCTCGACGAGCCGACCACCGGACTGGACGTGCCCGGGCGCCGGGCACTGGCGCAGCATGTTCGCGGCTTATGCCGCGAACGCGGCATTGCGGTATTGTGGGCGACGCATTTCCTTGAGGAGGTGACTGCCGAAGATGATGTTGTCGTGCTTCACGGCGGCCGGGTGCGATGGGCAGGCCGCGCCGATCGCATTACCGCCGAACTCGGCGTCGGCAGCATGGCAGACGCGTTCGCTCGCTTGACGGAGTCGGCATGATAACCCGTCATGCGCTGCGGGCGCTCATCGGCATCTTGCAGCGAGAACTGCTTCGCACGCTGCGCCAGCGCGGCCGCCTGATCTCGGCGATTGCCCGGCCATTGGTATGGCTGGCCATCTTCGCCGCCGGCTTCCGCTCCGTGCTCGGCCTGTCGATCACGCCGCCTTACCAGACTTATGTGCTGTATGAAGTCTATGTGGTGCCCGGGCTGGCCGCGATGATGCTGCTGTTCCACGCCATGGCCAGTTCGCTGGCAATGGTCTATGACCGCGAAATGGGCAGCATGCGTCTGTTGCTGACCGCGCCGCTGCCGCGCTGGTATCTGCTCGGCGCTCGCCTGCTCGCCAGTGTGGTCGTCGGCCTGCCGCTCGTGTACCTGTTCTTGCTGATCGCGCGCTACTGGGACGTGCGGCCACCGATGCTCGGCTATCTCGCGGTTCTGCCGGCGCTGGTCCTGTCCGGGCTGATGCTTGGCGCCTTCGGCCTGCTCGTCTCGTCAGTATCGGCCCAGATGGAGAATTTCGCCGGGGTGATGAACTTCGTCATCTTTCCGATGTTCTTCGCCTCGACCGCGCTCTATCCACTGTGGCGACTTGCCGAGGCTGGTCCGGTGCTTGCGACGGTCGCAGCGCTGAATCCGTTCAGCCATGCAGTCGAGCTGATCCGCTTCGCGCTCTATCTGCGCTTCGAGCCGGTCTCATGCCAAGTAGTTCTGGCCTGCCTCGTCGTGTTCTTCCTCGCCGCGGCGGCCGCTTATGATCCCGGTCGTGGTCTGTGGTCGCGACGCGGCGAGCAATGACTTTCATTTGAGCGAATAGAGGTAGGCAGCCACGTCCCGCGCCTCCTGCTCGGAAATTCTGGTCGAAGGCATTGCCGTATGCGGGCTGATCTCCCTTGCCGCACGGATCCAGCGGATCAAGTTTTCCGGCTTGTTGTACAAGACGCCGCCGACGTAAACCCGGTTGGCCAAGCTGGCGTCGAGGCGCGGGCCGACCAGCCCTTGCGCTCCGGGAACGCCGGTGATGGTGTGGCAACCGGCGCAGCCATTGGCCATCATGATCGGTATGGCGCGGGCGCCGACACCGCCGGTCGCATTGTCTGCCTTCTGCTCGACCCGACGGCTTTGCTCGAAGTACAACGCAATCCCGGCCAGGGCTGCAACGAGCACGACAATTACCGCAGCGCCGATTATGGCTTTAGACAGCGTGAAGCGCATGCGGCGCCTCCTTTCGGCTGCTCGAGCGGATCCACAGGCCAGCCAGCAGCAACGCCGCGCCGCCATAGATCAGGCCGGCCGGAACCCACATCACCAAACCGGCGAGTTGCTGGTCCTCGAGCGGACTAAGGCTCCACAATTCTGCGCCGGCGGCGTTTTCCGGGTACCACAGCCTTGGCGAGACCAGCAGCAGCACTCCGAGCAGGCCGGTGTGCAGCGAGGTGAAGAAAAGGTGCATGACCGCGCTGCCATAGGCTTGTTCGCGGCCGGGGCGCGGCAGCAGCACCCACCAGAACAGCAGGCCGCTACCGAGGAAGCTGGCATGTTGCGCATAGTGCAGGGCACCCTGTCCAAGCGCTGCCTCGAACAGGGCCGGAACGTGCCACGCCCATATCGCGACGCCGTGCAGGACGGTGGCGGCTGCAGGGCGGCTGATGGCGACCCAAACCGCTCGCAGCATCTTGGCGTGCCCGGCTGTGCCCAGCGCCTGCCGCAGCTTGATCGGCAATGCCCACATCATCGCCGCGGCCGGACAGGAGGCGACCAGCAAGGGCGCCGCCACCGCCATCAGCAGCTCATGTTCGATCATATGGGCGGTGAAAACGCGCTCACCCAATGCATGGAGCGGATTGACCAGCGCTGCTGCCAGAATGACCCAGCCGGCCGCGAACAGCAGGGCTTGCCACAGCCGCAACGGGCGGCTGCGAGCACTCCGCCGCCACAACCGAGCGGCTCCAGCGGTGTAAAGCAGTGCGATCGCTGCCAACGGCAGCGTAATTGGCAGCGCCAGCGTCCAACCCGCCTGAGGGGCGCCGGCACCGTAGCAGATCGAGGTCGAGAAGAGCGCCTCGAAGCTCATCGTATGCAGCCGTCAAGAATGAGCGAGGCAGCGCCCTGCATGACGATTACCAGCGTAAACAGCACCGCGCTTAGAATGCTGACATTGGCGACGAAATCTTCGGTGCCGCGCGTACGCTCCGGTTTGAAGGCGGCGCCGCCTTGCTGTCGCGCCCGCCACGAAAGCGCGCCGCCGAGCAAGGCCAGCACCGCCAACACCAACGCAATGACGGGGATGATCGCAATCCTGTGAGCGCACTGCCACTCGACAACCGCGTAGTTCAGTTGCGTCGATACCGCCCAGGCCAATGGCCCCGACAACAGCCCACCCCAGGAAGTTCCGTACCGAACCGCACGCATCTCAACCCAGCCTCGGCGTCCAGTAAATAAACAGATAGATCGGGATCCAGGTCGCGACCACGAAATCCCAGTAGAAGACGTTGTCGCCCACATCCCCGAAACGCCGGCCGCTATAGCCATGGCGCGTGAACATCAGAACCGTCAGCACCAGCGTGTCGCCGACATCGGTGATCAGATGTGTGGTGTGGAGGCCGAGCAGCACCCACAGCATCGAGCCATACGCATTGGTATCCCAATAAATGTTGAGGGCCGGAAATTCGAACCAGCGCACGACAAGCGGTGCGATGCCGAGCAGCGACATCACCAGCAGGCCGATGCGCACCGGCACCATGGCACAGGCTTCGGCGTAGCGGTTCAGTATGTGGTTGGGCACCACGCTGGCGAGCAGCAACAGCATGACGATGGTGCCCGGCCAATGGTTGGGCGGCGGCACGCCGAGCGGCCATTCGGGGGACAGGTAGGCAAGGTAGAGATAGGCGCCTGCGGCGAGCGCGAAACCAGTGCCCTCAAGCGCCATGAAGGCGAGGGTGCCCCACCAGGTCGGGCTGCGCGGTCCGAGCCCGAAGGTCGGGAGTTCGGAAAGATCCGCGGCCGGGCGCTGTTTCATTCCTCGTCCTCCGGATCGCCTTTCGGCCAGAACCAGCCGATCAAGGTGATGGCGATCGGCCCGGCTCCCCAGACCACCGCCCACGGGCTGAAGATCGAATAGAGAAAGGTGGCGCCCACGGCGAGGGCGGCGAATAACGGCCAGATCGATGGCGTCGCCGACTTCTCGCGCACATCGGGATGCGCCTCTGCCACGGTCGAAATAACAAGTTCGCGCACGTCGACACGAAGCCCAGTCGCCACCGGCAGCGTATCGCGTTCGGCCCACAGCGGCTCGGCATGTGTAACCACCGGAATATGGGCGAAATTGTAGTTAGGCGGCGGAGACATTGTCGCCCATTCCAGAGTGCCCGCATTCCAGGGATTGTCCCCGGCCGGCGCGCCCCTCAAGGCGCTGTGAACCAGGTTTATGGTAAACAGCACGAAGCTCAGGAACAGGACGACCGCGCCGGCTGTGATGCACAGGTTGATGTTGCCCCAGCCGAGCTCCGCCGGATAGGTGTAGACCCGGCGCGGCATGCCCCACAGCCCGACAATGTGCATCGGAAAGAACGCCGCATTGAAGCCTATGAAGGCAAGCCAGAAGTGCCAGCGTCCGAGACGCTCGTTCATCATCCGGCCGGTGATCTTGGGGAACCAGAAATAGGTCGCGCCGAGCAGCGGGAACACCGACCCGCCGATCAGCACGTAATGGAAATGCGCGACCACGAAATAGGTGTCGTGCACTTGCAGGTCCAATGGGACCGAGGCCAGCATCACGCCGGTCAGGCCGCCTGCGACGAAGGTGAAGAAGAAGCCGAACACGAACAGCAGCGGCGTCCTGACTATCGGCTTTCCGTCCCACAATGTCGCCAGCCAGCAGAAGATCTGCAGCCCATTCGGGATGGCGATCAGCATGCTCGACGCGGTGAAGAAGCTCGCGCCGAGCTTCGGCAAGCCGGTTGCGAACATGTGGTGGACCCACAGGCCGAACGACAGAAAGCCGACCGAAATCAGCGACAGAACCATGCCCAGATAGCCGAATACCGGACGCCGGGCGAAAGCGGCGATGATCGAGGACACCATGCCGGTGGCCGGCAGGAAAATGATGTAGACTTCGGGGTGGCCGAAGAACCAGAACAGGTGCTGGAAGAGCAGTACGTCGCCACCCTCGGCGGGATTGAAGATATGGGTGCCGACCAGCCGGTCGAGGATCAGGAACGTCGACGTGATCATGACCGCCGGCATGGCGAACACGATCACGAAGGAGGTGACCAGCAGCGCCCAGACGTAGAGCGGAATCTTGTCCAGCGACATGCCCGGCGCGCGTTGCTTCAGCACGGTGACGATGGTGGCAACCGCGACCGCCAACGACGACACTTCGGTATAGGTGATCATCTGCGCCCACACGTCGGAACGCTTGCCTGGCCCGAATTCAGGGCCGGACAGCGGCACATAGGAGAACCAGCCGACGTCGGGCGCCATGTCGAGTGCAAACGACACCCAGGCGAAGAGGCCACCGGAGAGATAAATCCAGAAGCTGAATGCATTGAGGCGCGGAAAGGCGATGTTGCGGGTGCCGACCATCAGCGGCACGAGGTAGATGCCAGTCGCCTGAACGATCGGCACTGCAAACAAGAACATCATGGTTACGCCATGCATGGTGAACAGCTGGTTGTAGCGGTCGGGCCCGATCAGCCCGCGCTCCGGCCCCGACAGTTGGATGCGCATGGCAACGGCGCTGAGGCCACCGAGGCACAGGAAGAAGAAGGCGGTGATCAGGTAGCGCCGCGCGACAATTTTGTGGTCGACGCTCGAGAGCGCACCGATGATGCCCGGTGCCGTCTGCCATGTCCGCGCCAGCCAGCGGTCAAGGCTGGCGTCGTCGAGGCCGGTATCGCGAGGACCGTCGTGCTCGGGAGCTAGGTCACCCTTTTGTGCTGCGGCGCGTTGCTGGGCGAGGTCACGCTCATGGGCTAGGTCGGCGCTGCTCATTTCAGGCCTTCGAGATAGGCTACGATCGCATTCAGCTCGTCCCCGTTTAGTCCCACCACGGGCATGTGGGCACCTGGCTTGATCCCTTGCGGATCGGCTATCCAGGCTGCGAGATTGCCGCGGCTCATCGCCAGCGTTCCGGCAGCGAGCGTCTGCCGGCTTGCGATATGTGTAAGGTCGGGAGCGACCGTACCGCCGGCGATGGTGCCGCCGATCTTGTGGCACATCACGCAAGGCCGTTTGAGGAATAGGTCATGGCCGGCTTTTGCCTCGCCAGAGGCAGGAGCGACCGCCGGCCGCAGCTGATCGTTCAGCCACGCGTCGAAGACGGGCCGGGGTTCGGCGACGATGAAGGTGCTCATATTGGCATGCTGCGCGCCGCAGAACTCGGCGCACTGGCCGCGATAGACGCCGGGCTTGTCCGCCTTCAGATCGAGAACGTTCTCGTGGCCTGGAATGAGGTCCAGCTTGCCCGAGAGGTTCGGCACCCAGAAGGAATGGATGACGTCGGTCGAGGTCACGACAAGCCGCACCGGCTCCCCCGCCGGGATGTGGATTTCATTGGCGGTCGTCAGGATGCGGTTCGGCTGATCGTTTTCGTAGCGCACCTCCCACCACCATTGATGCCCGGTCACCCGGATCGTCAGCGCCGCATCCGAGCCGATGGCGGCGAGCGTCCGGTTAGCGAAGTAGCTCAGCAGCGTCAGGCCGACCAGGATCAGGGCGGTAGCGGCGAGTGCGGCGACGACAATTCGCATCTTGCTGCGCTCGGCGGCAGCGTCGAGGACAAGCGGATCGCCGAGCGGCGCCGGGCGCCGGGCCAATGGCGTAATCAGCACGGCCATCACCAGAAGCCAGACCGCCGTGCACAGCGCGGTGAAGAACCAGATCAGCCATGCAAGCTCGCCCGCGGCCGGGCCTTTCGGGTCGAGCGCGGATTGCCAGCCGCTGCATCCTGCAAGGAGCAGCATGCAGGCTGTGCTGCAGCACACCCTGCAAAGAAGGCGGTTCACGGCGACTTCCCCAGCGTCGCGGCGTCCGGCAGGCGATTTTCGGATGGATGGGGCATCATGTCGTCGTCGCGGCTCGGCGCAGCGGACTTTGGCGCGTTGCCGCTCAGCGCGCGGACGAAGGCGGCAAGCTCCCAGATCTGGTCGTCAGGGATCTTGTCGCGGAAGCTCGGCATGCCGTTCGGCCGGCCGTCCCTGATCGTGGCGTGGATGCTTTCGATCGAGCTGCCATAGAGCCACTTCTGGTCCATGAGGGCCGGGCCCATGCCGCCGCCGCCATTGGCATGGCAGCCGGAACAGTTGAACCAGTTGAACAGACGCTTGCCCTCGCTGAGGTGGAAGGCGTTGGCCTCGAACACGCCGGCCTTGTTGTCGGACGAGGCCGGCCGTTGGCCGCCCGGCTCGAGGGCCGTCACGGCCGCCGGTTGGTCGCCCGAGCCGAGCACCGACTGTGGACGCGTGTCGCGTTCCTCGCGCTGGCAAGCGGCAAGGACGAGCATCGCCGACAGCAAGCATGGAAGGCCGCGGTTCATCGCACTGCCGCCCCGGCGCCGTCGAGGCGAGGCACGCCATATTCCGCCAGGATCGTATCGATCTCGGCGCGGTGTTTGGCAATAGCTGCGTCTACCTCACCGCGCAGTGCATCGTCGTCGCGGCGCACGGCCATCGAGATGTCGTAGATCATCGGCAGCAGCGGACCGTCGATACGCGGCGCAACCGGCGTAATTCGTAACGGAGCTTTTTGCCTGGCGGCGAAGTAGCCGGCCAACGGTCCCCAGACGACGGCAACATCGATGTCGCCATTCGCCACCGCCTCGATGATGCGCGCTGGCGGGTTCGGCGCGGAATAGTCGCCATAGACCGGGAAGCCGATGAGATGGCCGACGATGCCGCGGCGCCCGAGCGCCTGGACGGGTGGCGAGTTGGCGCCGTCGTCGCCGATCAGCTGGACGCCGATGTGCAGATCGCGCAGGCGAGGATCGTTGAAGGACGTGATTTCCGGCGCATCCTTTCGTGTCACGAAGACGTAGGAAGACCGGTAGTAGGGCGCGGTGGTGCGCAGCATTTCGAGATTGGCGGGTGTGCCGGGCACCAGATCGCACAGGCCGGCTTTCAGCGTGTTGCGCACAAAGCCGCGCCGCTGTGCCCACCATGTGTAGGAAACAGTCGCACCAAGCTCCTCGGCGACGAGTTCGGCAATCTTGTTTTCAAAGCCCTCCCTGGCGGCATTGGAGAACGGCATGTTGTTGGGATCGGCGCAGATTCTCAATTCGCGCGCATCGGCAAGGGGGGCAACAAGCGAGAGCGCCAGTGCACCGACCGCGGCGGCAAGCCGCCGCGGTCGCGTTCTCCGTGGCCGCGCAACTCGGCCGATCGTCTCAAGGCAGCCGGAACACATACAGCGTACCTCCCGGCGTGGTTACATCCTTCAGATCCTTCATGACGTTGACGAAGCCCAGCGCGGCGGTGGCGTCGCGCGGGTCGAGATCGCCGGATACGATCGCCCCAGCCCAGCCACCAACGCCCGAAAGGACCGCGACATATTGGTGCCCGTCTGGGCCGCGATAGGTGATCGGCTGGCCGATGATGCCGGACGACGTCTTGAACTGCCAAAGCAGCGCGCCGGTCCTGGCGCTGACCGCCTTGAACCAGCCTTCCATCGTGCCATAGAACACGACATTGCCGGCGGTGGCGACGGCGCCGCTCCACACCGGAAAGTTCTCCTTCAGGCTCCACGCCGGCTTGGCGGCGGCGACATCCCAGGCGGTGAAAGCGCCGCGATTGCCGCCCGGCCCCGGAATCATGCGCACGTTCATGCCGACATAGGGCGTCCCGGCGATGTAATTCACCTCGACGCCTTCTTCGTCCATGCACATGTTATTGTGCGGAATGTAGAGCAGGCCGGTCTTTGGCGAGAACGCCGAAGGCTGCCAGTCCTTTAGCCCGGATGCGGTGGGGCAGATGTCGCGCACGACCTTACCGGTGCCGGTTTTTTTGTCGGGATTTACAATCAGCCGGCCGGTCTTGAGGTCGACGCCCTTGCTGGAATTGACAGGCCCGAACGGCACCGCCGACAATACCTCCCCCGTCGTGCGGTCCAGCAAATAGACATAGCCGTTGCGTTCCGGTCGGACCAGGACCTTGCGGAGCTTGCCCTGCCAAGTCATGTCGAGCAGCACCTGCTCGTTGATGCCGTCGTAATCATGGAGGTCGTGCGGGGTCCATTGATAGAACCATTTGGCTGCGCCGGTGTCGGGATCGCGGGCAAAGATGCCGGCGGTCCATTTGTTGTCGCCGGGCCTCAGATCCGGATTCCACGGGCCGGGATTTCCGGTGCCGTGGAAGATAAGGTTCAGATCCGGATCATAGGAGATCCAGCCCCACACATTGCCGCCGCCGATCTTCCACGCATCGGGCGGCCATGACGTCACGCCGAGATCCTTGCCCTTGTCCATGTCGTAATGCGGCTTGAAATCGGGGCCGATCAGCACCTCGGCGTCCGGGCCGGTGTTGTAGGCCGTCCAGACGACGTGCCCGTCGCCGGCGTCGAGCGCCTTGATCCAGCCGCGCACGCCCATTTCGCCGCCGGAATTGCCGACCAGCACCTTGCCCTTGACCACCAGCGGCGCCATGGTGATGGTCTCGCCGATATTGATGTTGCCGATATGGGTGTTCCAGACCGGTTTGCCGGTGGCTGCATCAACGGCGATGGTATGGCCGTCGAGCGTGTTGAAATAGATGCGCCCGTCGAAGAAGACCGCACCGCGGTTGACCACGTCGCAACAGGCAACGCCCTGCGCCGCAGGCTCGGGATTGGGCTCGAATTTCCACTTCATCGGCGCGCCGGGCTTGGTAAGGTCAAGCGCGTAGAGGATGTTGGGAAACGGCGTCACGATGTACATCGTGTTGCCGACGACCAGGGGCGCAGCCTCCTGGCCCTTGTTGACGCCAGTGGAGAATGTGAAGGCCACCTGCAGGTGCTTGACGTTGTCCTCGGTGATTTCCGCAAGTTCGCTGTAGCGGGTCGAGGCGTAGTTCTTTGCCGGCATCGCCCACTGGCCGTCGTCGGGCGGAGCAGCCGCGGACGGCGGATTTATCGCAAAGCTTGACGTTGACTGAGCAACCGCCGTGGTAACTAGCGCGAAGCCTGCCAGCAGCGTCCATCCCAGCATCGCAGCCATTGGCCTTTCTCCCCTTTTGGCTGACACACTGGTTTTCGCTGCCACCTGTCGCACTTGCCTCATTAGCGTATCGACCCGCCGACACCGGCGCCAAGCTCTGCGGCTAGGTCCGCCTCGGTTCCGGCACACAATGGATGGCCCCAGCCGGAAGCGCTCTTGCCGCCGGGATCGAGGTCGAAAATGATAGCGTCCTTGCGGTTTGGGTTGACGCCGGCCGGTACCTTGTCCAGCCCGAGTGCGGCCCGCACCCGCCAGGCGACATTGTGGTCGGCACAAGAGGAATCGCCGCTTATCCCGAGGGCCCCGACGATCCCCTTGCCGTCGTAGAGAGCCAGGCCACCGCCAAACACGACGACACCGCCGATGGGCTTTCCCAGCAATGGATCGCTGGAGCTTCCATACGTAGAAGGATCGCCCGCATAGGCTGCCGCCTGATTGACCGGATTGGTGGCCAGGAGGCCGAATAGAGGACCGCCCGGCTGCACCGGCGCGTAGAGGTTCGCGGTGGACAAAGCCATCTGCGCGAGGCTGAGCCCGTTGGCCGTATTGGCTTTTTCGGCGGCGATCAGTCGGCTGCCGGGCCACTGGGCGTCGGCGGTAGGCCCGCTGAAGGCGACGGCGCAGACAGTTCCGTCGCGAGCCACGATTGCCGCCCATTCATTGGTATCGAAGCCGCCATTGCCGGGGCCGCCGCTGGCTTTGACGTTGGCCTTGAGGGCGGCCAGCAATTTGTCATGGTCGGCCGGGCAAGGTGCTTGAGCCCAAGCCTTTTGCTGGACGGCGCCGATTGTAAGCAGGAACAGACATAATGCTACTGAGACAATCCGATGGCGATCCATTAGCTGCGCCGTCTTTGTTGAACACTCCCAACGCGCGAGAGGCGCAGAAGTGCCAAATGGAATGAAATAAATGTCGGATTCCGTCGGCCAAACTCGGCGGCTGGCGCTCGGGATAGTTGATCATGGCGTTCTCATTCAACCGCAAATTGGAGTTATTCCCGCGGTGGTCCGGGCTCGGCCGGAACGGAGGGCGCTGTTCGCAGTTGTGTCGGATGCTGTCTGCAGTCGAGCAACTGGCTCAATCGGTGAAAGAGCGACGAGCGATCTTGTTCGTTGGAGCCGGAGTGTCGATGAGCGTCGGCTTGCCGTCCTGGCAAAAGCTCATCGAGCACATGCAAAACGAGCTCGGCCTCGACGAGGACATGATCGGCGCACCGGAGGCCAACTATCAGGCCCTTGCCGAATATTACCGGCTGAAGCAGGGGAGCCTCGGCCCTTTGCGCAGCTGGATGGATCGCGAATGGAGCGTATCGCGGGAAAAAGTGCGGGGCTCGGCGATCCACAAGCTTATCGTGTCGCTCGATTTTCCGATCATCTACACCACCAATTATGATCGCAACCTCGAGGTTGCCTTCGAGATCCATGGCCGGCCCTTTGTGAAAGTGGCCAATGCAAAGGACTTGCCCAAGACAACAGGCGAGGTCACCCAGATCATCAAATTCCACGGCGATTTCGACGACGACAAATCCCTAGTCCTGGCGGAGACCGACTATTTCGACCGGCTTTCGTTCGATTCGGCGCTCGACGTGAAGTTTCGCGCCGACGCGCTCGGGCGTACCATCCTGTTCATCGGCTACAGCATGTCCGATATGAACATCCGTCTGCTGCTGCACAGGCTTTGGCAGACCTGGCGCCGGTCCGGTTATGAGAAGAATCGGCCAAAATCCTTCATCTTCATGCCGCAGCCGAGCATCGTCCAGGAGGCCGTCCTCGGACGCTGGGGCATCGATATGCTGACCGAGGATGCCGACGATCCAGAGGACGCGCTGCTCGCATTCCTGAACGAACTCAAGGACAAGGTCGGCCGGCCCGACGGCGCCTGAAAAGCCTGCGCCGTGACGAAGCTGTGGGGAACCGGCCGGCCCGATGTGAGTTGGGGAGGCTAAGTCTCACGGGATCAAGCCTGTATGAACGAACGCAAACACAAGCGAAGAGTGCATATCAAACATGGCCTGTCGGCCGAGCAGGTCTATGAGATCAATTTCTTTGCCCGCAAATGCGGCCTGACCAGGGATGAAGCGCTCAAGATGATGCGAGATGCCGGTCGGTTGAAGGATAGCGCGAAGGCATTTTACCAAACCTGGGCGAAGTAGCGGCATGGATCCCGCCTCTTGGGCGGCCTTTCTCGGGACGGTCATCTTGATGCAGATGCCGCCGGGGCCTGACAGTCTGCTGGTGATGGCGCGTGGCATCGGGCAGGGCCGGGAGGTTGCCCTGTTCACCGTTCTTGGCATGACCCTCGGCGCCGGCATGGTCCAGTTGCCGCTCCTTGCCCTCGGCATATCGTCGCTGCTCCAGGCGTCGCCCCTTGCCTTTGCCATGCTTCGCTGGATGGGCGCGGCCTATCTCGTTTGGCTTGGATCACGTTTGGTATTGTTGCCGTCGGACGGCGTCGAAGTCGAGAAGTCTGCGGCCGTCGGGCCGCTCGCGGCTGCGCGCGAAGGGATGATCGCCAATCTGGTAAATCCCTGGCCGATAACCTTTATGGTGGCTTTCCTTCCACAGTTCGTCGATCCGGCTCGCGGATCGGTTACACTGCAATTGCTGCTGCTCGGCGGCACCCAGAAGATGACCGGTGTGCTGGTGCTGGGCACATATGCGCTCGCATCCGGCACGCTCGGGGCCTGGATCATGAGGCGACCGAAGGTAAGGCTCTGGCAGCAGCGCGTGGCAGGCTGCTTCGTCGTCGGTCTCGGTATCCGCATGGCACTCGGTGGTGGCGCACACCGCTGAGGATCGAGCGATGCACCGGCGGTGCGTCATGGAACATCCGCCGACAATTTTCGTTGACATGCTCCACAAGGCGAAGAGGTCGAGCATGTCGAAGGTCCAAGCCGCCACCCCGGAGCGTTTGCAGCAGCTCAGGCTCGAGGCGACGGCGCACTTTGCGCCGCTCATATTGCGCGAGGCACTGGTGCGTCTCTGCCGGGCGTGTGGAAGCGAGAGCCTCGAACGGTTCGAAAAGACCATGGTCGACCAAATCGAGGCATCGCGTGACGAAAAGGCCGATTTCGACACAATGAAGGAATTTGCCATCGAACAGCTCTATGGCTGGATTCGAGAAGTCAGGTCTTCACCGGACATGACACAGCCGCTGGAGAATGTAGACACCCGAAGGACCCCTGGCCGCTCGGAAGAGCCGCAGACGCTGGAAGACCAGTTGCAGGCTGGTCTGGAGGATTCTTTCCCGGCGAGCGACCCGCCGTCGGTCGTCTCCACCGCGATCCCCGGCGGATCGAAGAAGCTCGTTGGAACCGACGAGGTCCTCAGGCAGCAGCGCGAGAAAAAGGCCGAGAACGCCAGCCATTCGTGATAAGCTGGCGCTGGACGGAACTGCCGGGAGGCAGCCTGCCGGCTCACTCGATGTCGGACATGAAGGCTGTCGGGGCATGCGCATCATGCGACTCGCCCTCGACAAGAATGTTCGCCTCCCAAGCGGCGTCGACAAATGCTTGGCGGGCTTTGGCGGCCGTGATTTCACCGGTCCGGGCGCGATTCAATAAATCTGCCGCCATCAGCGACAGCGGCGCGTTGCGCGCCGGCCATTTCTCGCTTTTCAGGCAATATAATGCTTCGAAAACGGAACTGACCAATCGCGATCGCCCAGGCTTGCCGAAATAGATGCAAACAGGAGTATCGAACTCTATTCTCAGCACCGTATTCCTCCCGGTTCAAGCAAGCTGGCCGCTTCAAGTAAGCTGGGTTTCTCCAGGGTCTGGAGGGCCGTCCGATGGGCGTTTTAGCCAAACGTCGTGAGCCTTCGCAGGTGTTGTAATGCGTGCTGGTGTTTCGGTCGTCATATCGTGCGCCAGAATGCCCGCCTTGCGGGCGAATGCTTCGAACGCCGCGCGCACCGTCTGGGTATCGACCTCGTCAGCCAGCCCGGCGCGACAGGCGTCGAACGCCGCCTTGTGCGCCGGGCCGCGGCTCGGCCATTCGTTCAAGACGTCATAGGCCTGCCAGACATTTTCGACATGGCGAGGGAAACCAAGGCCGACGAGAATTGGAACGGGGCGGCCAAACGATTTTTTTGTCATCTGTGTCTCCGCGAAAGAGCCTGTCGCATCAACGCTCGGGACGGACAGAGGCCGATGCTCTTTAACGCGGGATTGCTGCACGGGTTGCAGCGGGTTTGTTCGATCGTGCGGCGGCCGGTCGTGCCATTATTTGTTGGTCCGCATCTTCTGCCGGGGATTGATACCGCCTTGGGGCGTGGTGTCGTTCTCGACATCACCTTCGAACGTGTTGTCGCCCTGATCGAGCCGGTCGCCCTCCTTGATCGTACCCTTGGAACTGCCGATGCCGGGATCGTTGGCGAGGTCGCTATCGGCCGGCGTTTTGCCTTTAACGTGCTTGTTTCCTGTCATGGATTCCTCCTGTTTTTGAGGTGGCGGGCTGTCCTTGAGGTGGCGGCCAAGGCTCGCGCCAGTAGCGGCGCCCCGGATTTTCGCACGACCTCGATTCGAACTCCGCGACACCGGTGGTTGTTCCGTCAAAAATATCGCCGTCGGCTGGATCGCCCAGCCAACCCCCTCCGGTTTCTGGAGCCAGGTGATTTTCGCCAACCGGAACGATCTTTCGCCCAATGCATTTAACTGGTCTGCGCTCACGAACTCATTCTGGACGGGAGCTGGACCATTGCCACCCACAGCCTACGCCTTCGCGACCCGCGAAACCGAAGAAGTTTCCATCGTCCACCTCATACCCGCTTTAAGGGCTTTCGCCCGCACCTTCTGCCGCACTCCCGATGATGCCGACGACCTGGTCCAGGAGACGCTGACCAAGGGACTGGCCAACATCGACAAGTTCGAAGCTGGAACGCGCATGAAGTCATGGCTGTTCACCATCATGCGCAACACCTACTACACGCGTGTCAGAGCCGCGGTGAGGGAAGCGCCAGGCCTGCTCGACTGCGCTTCGCTGCGGCCGATCTCGGAAGCGACGCAGGAATGGTCGGTACAGGGCAAGGAAGTCCACCAGGCCATCCAGAGCCTTCCCGAGCACCAGCGCGAGGTTCTGATGCTGATAGGCGTGCTGGGCGTCAGCTATGAGGAAACGGCCGAAATATGTGGTTGCGCAGTCGGAACGGTGAAAAGCCGGCTCAACAGGGCACGCGCCGGCGTGCTGGAATACCTTGGCGAAAGTTCCTCGCAAACGCTGATGGAAAGGCGCAGCTACCTGTCCGAAGGACAACTGGACTTCGAAGCCGAGAGGCGCCGCTAATATAGCTAATATACATGTGACGTTAGTTGCTGGTTTGGCGCAATCGTCTTTCCACAAGCGCGTGCTGCAATTCGATCGCAAGTTTGGTCAGCCGGTCAGGAACCCTTTCCTGTTCGATGGCCGCAAGCAAAGAAGCGATTTCCCGGTCTATCGTCAGATCGGCACGCGTGCTGACGGAATCTTCCCTTGAGCGAGACATCGCGTTCTCTTGGCAAATGTTGGTCCCTTCACCTCACTCTGGTGGCAACAGTGCGAGTTTGCAAGAATTTGCAGGCTATTCCATGCGACCGGCTTCGGTCCTTGCACAGCTTGGTCAGCAGTTGGGCTCTCGCTGCGTTTCAATTGCTCGCCGGCTGCAAGCCACATGCCGCCGCAACGATCAGTTTTCAGGCCGCCGATCCGCTGAATGATCCTGGTACTGCTCGGACTTGACCCGATTGCCGTCGAGCCCACGCTCCTTGGTGTGCTGCTTCTTGTCTCTGTTGGACAGAACGGCGTTCTCTCCGATCTTGTCCTTGGGAAGATCGGTCATCGCGCCAGCGCCAGCGCCTTTGCCGTGACTGCCGCGGCCGATGTGCTTCTTGCTGCCGGACGCCATCTTGTCCTCCTTCATACTGTCGAGCGGCTTTTCCCGTTCGGCATCCGAACCAGCGTTGGGCCGCAATGTTCCGCCGGAAATCGTAAGCAGGAAGGCATCGCCGTCCCAGTGCCGGAACGGCTTTTCCCCGTCGACGAGGACTTGCATGCCATTTGCATTGGCGAAGTTACGAACGTCGGCGCGATCCAGCGCCGGCTGTCCGCGATAGGAATAATTCAAAAGCACAGCGATGCCCGGCCTCTTCAGCACGCGGGCGATTTCCATGAAGTGCCGTTCCGCGAGGCCGGCCAGCACCAGATAGGGAAAGCTGTCGACGGCCAGCACGCGATCGAGGCTGGCATCGCGAAAATCGGCAAGATCGAAACCGCGGGTAGGGCGGAATTCTACATTGCCGAGCCCGGCGCATCGCCGCCGGGCGATCGAGATCATCGCCACGGATATGTCGATGCCGACGATCCGGTGCGATAGAGCGGAGAGCGCCTGTTCGAACCGACCGATGCCACAGCCGATGTCCAGTATGTCGCGGTCAGTGCCGGTAAAGCCTCGCCTCTCCAGCCATGCGACGATCTCAGCCGTCGCGGCCGAGAGCTTTTCCTCATTGCCCAGCGACGACAGCTGGACGCTCGCCTCCGGGGAGATCGCCGCCGCCGCGTCAAATCCTGCCGCCAGCCGCTTGACCACCGCATCGTCGGTCTCGTCCTCCCCGCGTTCGTGCCGAACCGCAGCACCTGTTTTGCGCAGCGTGGCGAAGATCTCGGGCCTGCGCTGAAGCAGGCCGGCAATCCGCTGTAGTTTCGCCGTCTTTCGCGGGTCGGCCGAGTGCATATTTTGCGCAATCGTCGCCAGTTCTACGGCGTCGATTCCTGTCTCGAAACGGAGAGCCAGCCTGGCGATGACGGCTTCGACGCCGGCACCATCTGCCATGCACTCCTCCAGCACCTGTGTTGCTGATGTCGCCCGCCGAGATCTCGATCGGGTCGCGTTCACCGCCCTTTGCTCCGCGTCCAGATCTTGCGCAGCGTCCACCGGTCGACGGCGCCCCAGCTGTATTTGTAGGCCTCTTGCCCGCGCAGAAAATCGAAGTCTTCCGCGCCTTCGCAGATCGCCTGGCTTATCGCCTGGCCGATGAGCAGCGCGCCGGGACTTTCCTCCGCATAGGCCGGATCGAAGCCACCGAGGTAAGCGTAAGCGCGGCCTCGATGATGAAACCCGTAATAAGCGCCCACGATCGCGCCACCGATGGCGACAAGCCAGCATCGGGCAAGTGCCTGAGCAACCAGCTGCGGCAGCGCCTGACGATGGAATTCTTCCACCCGGCTGTCGGACAGGACGCCGTCGCCGTGTCCGGCCCAGCGCGCGGTGTGAAGGCGGATCAAATGATCGAGGAATGTCTGCGGATCGGACAAAACGGGCTCGATGGAGACCCGGCCACGTCTCGAAGCGGCTCTATGGGCGCGGCGCAATTGGCGCCGTCGCCGCGCCGGAACACAGCTTAGAAGCGTCTCATCGCCCGTGAGGGAAAGCACCGGGCAAGCAGCGTGGCCGACAGCCTGGCACGTTTCGAGCGCGGCATGCCTGATGGCGAGGCCGGCACCGCCGGCCGGCAGATCCGGCAAGATCCACTGTGACCAGCCGATGGAAAGAACCGAGCCGGCGATGACGGCGCCGACCGGTTCGGCGATCTCGGGAAGACAAAGAACGTCCAGATAGTCGCTCAACGAAATCCCGAGCGGAAGCAACCGCGCGCCGGCTTCCTGGCATTCCAGATAGAGTGGCGCCAGGCCGACCAGATCGTCGCCTCGCCAGACGGCGACCGTCGCAAGCTCGCCGGGAGCGAATGTCCGCCACCACGGCACCAGCCATGCGGGAGACTGGAACGGCGTCGCCGAGGGACTGCGCGACCAGAGTTCCCACCAGGGTGGCCTGAGGGCTTCGAGGCCCGCCGCATCGTCGATGATCTCGCTGCGGAGCATGTCCCGCTCACTTCGCCGCCGCGAGCTGTCCGCTGTCTGTGCCGAGCCGTGCCAGCGCCCGATAGGCGTCCATGTAGGAGGAGACCATGCGGTCGAGTGAAAAGCGGCGCCGCGCCTCGGCCCGGCATTTCTCAGGGTCCAGGCCGAGTGCGGCAACGATGGCTTCCGCCATTTCGTCGACATCTCTGACGAGATACCCCGTCTTGCCATGCTCGACCACATCCGGCAGTGCGCCATTCGGGAAGGCCACCACGGGGGTGCCGCAGGCGAGTGCCTCCATGGCGACGAGAGAACTGGTTTCCGCGGCAAGGCTCGGGACGACCAGGCAGCGGGCTGTGTTGAGCAGGCGCCGCTTGGCGACAAAGCCGAGCGGACCGAGGAAGCGGCGCCGACTGTCCAGCCGCGGCTCGACCTCGTCGCGAAAATACGCTGTGTGGGTTTCGTAGGGATAGACCTTGCCGCCGATGACCAGCGGTACGTTGGCCTTCTTGGCTGCGTCCAGCGCCAGATGAATGCCCTTTTCCGGGCAGACGCGGCTGAGCACCAGCCCAAAGTCGCGTTTGGCCCGCCGTTCGCTCAACGCGTCGATGTCCACTCCATTCGGGATCGGCTCGATCAGCCTGGCGCCCGGTGGCGCGGTTCGTTGCTGAGCCGCCGATACCGCATGCAGCCACAGATCCCCCCGCGCCGGGCTGAGAGCGTCGGCCGGATACCAGTCGAGCGGCAAATGCAAGGTCACCAATGTCGGCCCATCGCCCGGCAGATAGGCGTCGAAATCGATGCCGTGCAAATGAACCACGTCGATTGGCCAACGGGCGAGCGCGGTAGCAATTGCGGCGCGATGAGCACGCTGGGCCCGGCGCTTCGCCGCTTCATCGAGCACAGCCGGTTCGGCCGGCGTCTCGATGAGAGTGCCGGCAGCGCTCGAGCCCTGGCAGCCAATCACGATCGAACGGTGTCCGGCCTGTACGAGCGCCTGATCGAGCATCGACAGCACCTGCTCGGCGCCGCCGACCGCATCCGGCCCGACCGGGGCGAGGGGATAGGCGACGTTGAGGACGGTGAGCGTCATGGCTGGCGAGCCGAAGCTCCTCACGCTGCGGAGGCGCGCTGCCTGCCGGCGGAAGGGGCAGCGATGCTGCCGGCATAGCGGCGCGTCATTGCCGCGCAGAACTCGGCGAATTCCGCCGGCACCAGCGGCGGGCTGGCGTGGTGCGGCATCATTCCGCGGTGTTCCGGCGTGAAGCAGAAGGTGACCGTCACGTCGAAGTCGGCCAACGCCTCCATTTGCCGGTCGAACCAGTCAAGTGCGTTCGGCCTGAAACTGTCGGCCCAGGAAAGCCCGGTCCGCAGATTGGTGACGCCGAGCCGTTTCATCCAGGCGACGGCGTCGTCAAGCCGGTGATCTTCGAAATGGAACCACTGCACCAGCCCCATTGCCGGCGCGTGGTGCAGGAACTCCTCGAGCGCGGGCTTTGGCGTGCCGTCCTGGCGCAGCAGGCCCATGTAGAAATGGCGGTAATAGGAAGAGCCTTCCGCCTCACGATGGCGCGTCGTCGCTTCCCATTCGCGCGGCAGGTCGTAGAGGCTATACCATTGGATGCGCGGTGCATTGCCGATCAGCAGTTCCGCGGTCCGGCGCAGGCCCCAGGCCTGTACCTCCTCGGCACCGAAGGTCGACACGCCGACCTCGCTCACCCATACCGGAAGATCGGTGACAGCGGAAATCTCGCCGATCTTCTGCGGCCATTCGTGGATCTGCCAGAGGTTCCAGTCGAGCGGAAAGCCGTGCACGGCGACCGCGTCGACATGATCGAGCACGCCGAATTCCTTCATCCGTGTCATGAAGGCGGCGTCGATCGGCGAGATGCCGCCAAGGACCTTGGTCAAGGCCGGATTCTCCGACGCGATCGCGTCGGCGGCCAGGATTGTCATGTTGGCGAAGCGGCTCCAGTCAGGGTCGAGCTCGGGATCCCAGTGGGATTTGTTGTTGGGCTCGTTCCAGATCATCGCGGCTTCAATCATTTATCTGTCCTTTCGACGGGTAAATGGCGCCACCGCCGGCCGGTACGTCGGCGGTGCGGCAGAAATAGACCTCCTGCTCGGGTTGCAGCACGATCTCGAAGCCGGCGCTGCGCAGCATGGCTTCGGTGCAGGCGCGATTGGGAATCCACCAGTTGGTCGGGTCGTCGGCATAACGATGCTCGATGAAATGCAGCTTTGGGAACTCCGGCCGGTCGAACAGGTCGTGCGTCCAGAAATGATAATTCTGCTCGAGTGCCGGCACGTCGGTGCTGCCGCGCTGCATCGACTGGAAGATCATCAGGTCGTTGGTAACGTGCTCGCGGATCAGATCGAGAGCGAGCAAGGGATGGCGCAAATGGTAGAGCAC
This sequence comes from Mesorhizobium sp. M0894, assembly GCF_040319725.1. Classification (NCBI taxonomy): domain Bacteria; kingdom Pseudomonadati; phylum Pseudomonadota; class Alphaproteobacteria; order Hyphomicrobiales; family Phyllobacteriaceae; genus Mesorhizobium; species Mesorhizobium sp. M0894. The sequence continues at coordinate 110,944 of NZ_JAMYOG010000007.1, forward strand.
CCCCATGAACAGCACGATGTCGAACCGCTCGCGCAATGCGCCAACGTCGTAGACCGAGAGCTGCCGGAATTCGATGTCGCAGTCCGCAACCTCGGCGGCAAAGCGCGCCTGCGCAAGGTATGCCTCGTCGAAGTCTATGCCAAGCACGCGACCGGCGCCGCGGCGTTTCATCTCGATCGAGTAGAAACCTGCATTGCAGCCTATGTCGAGCACCGCCTTGCCGGAAAGATCGGCGGGAATGGCGTCGGCGAATTTGCGCCATTTAATCAGCGGGTAATTGCCGAGGAAATGATCGGGAGCCGTTTCCACGCCGGCCAGCTCCATATTGTGGAACCATGGGCCGAGCGCGTCGATACGGCGGCGGATCTCGGCATCGGAATGCAGCATGGCTAGCCTCCTTCGCCTGCGAGGATAGGGACGTGCTGGTGGCTGGGCAGCGTCATGGCGGCTTGATCGCCCTTGGTTCCGGCGCTGCTTTCAAGCAGGCGAAGTGCGGTGCGGTAGCCGTTGAAGGTACCGACATCGACATAGGCGGTGCCAGCCTTGATGCCATGCGCTTCACCCCCGGCGGCGAGATAGGCATTGACCAGCGTGCCGATATATTCGTCGCACCGGTCCCGCTCCCGCCACAGCGCGGCGAGCTGGTGAAGGGTGTGGCCGGGCATCTTGAACGCACCCCAAATCCAGTTCGATTGGGCATTCTGCTGCTTGACCTGGATTTGCTTCACCCGGTCATCCTGGTCGACAACGACGGCATCGAAGAATTCAGGCTGGTCCACCGGAAACAGCAGGAAGGACAGGCCGTCGTCCGGGAGGGCCAGGAAGCCGTCTTCGGGAAACCAGATCGTATCGGGCAACCCGACCAGAACGGTCTCATCGGCCGCGACGAGCGGTGCGGCGCGGAAGATGGCGTCGCAAAGGCCGACCGGAGAGGGCTGCACCACAAACATCGCGGCCGCATCGGCATAGCCGGCAGAATAATATTCGAGGATATCCGACTTACCCGAGCCGATGACGAAGCAGATCTTGTCAGCCCCCGCGCGCACCATGCGGCGCACCAGGTATTCGCTGACCGCGCAAGGCCGCTCGGTGTTGCCGTCTATGCGGCTGCCGACCGGCAGAAGCTCCTTCGAAAAGCCGAGCGGCTGGATGCGGCTTCCCCGTCCGGCTGCGGGCACGATGCCCAACATCAAACTGCCTCCTTCAACGGCTCGCCATGCGTGGAGCCGTGCAGTGCATCGGACAGGATGCGGTCGAATTCCTTCGCCCGCCGCGCCGAGGTGTGTTCGTCCAGTACCCGCTCCCGCGCTCGGCGGCGGATCGCGTCAAGCTCGGCGTCGGGCAGGTCGAGCGCGGCGACCACGTCGTCGGTGCTGTTGGCCACGACGATCTCTTCGCCGGGCCGGAAGAAGGCCTCCAGTCCCGGCCACGTGTCGCTCACCATCGCAGCACCGCAAGCGGCGGCTTCGAATAGCCGGCCGGAAGGACACCAGCCCCTTTCGGCCATCGCCTCGCGGGTCACGTTCAGGGTCAGCCGTGATGATGAAAAGAAGGCGGGGTGTTCGGCGGGCGGCAGGTGACGGACGAAGAAAATATTGTCGCTCCACGGGAATTCTTGCGGATATTGTGCGCCGCCAATGATGAAACGGCGATCCGGCAGGCGCGCAGCCGGACTGACCAGCAGCCTTTCGACCCCGGCCTGGCGGTCTGCCGCATACGTCCCGAGATAGGAAAGGTCGCCGGCAAACTCCGGCTTGGGCGGGGCCGGCCGGTGTCGCTCTGGATCGACATGGCCGTAGAGTGGCATGACGCGGCGCGCGCCCAGCATCGTCTTCAGCGCATCGATCGCGGTTCCTCCCGTGTAGCTCAGCACGAGGTCGAAATCGCGAAGCCCTTCCGGCCCGAAATAGGCCGGAGGCTCACCTTGTTCGATTCGCGCCAGCGTCACCGGCGTGTCCAGGTCGTAGAAGACCTTCAGCCCGCGACAGGCCTGGTGGGCAAGGCGCGATGCGCTCACCGCATCGGCGCAATAGGAGGTGACGATGACGACATCGGCCTCATTCATCGCCTGCTCGGCAACGCTCTGGATGTCCTGCCAGTCCGGATAAAGGACAATGCTGCCGCCATCCAGCTGGTCGAGGTCGCGCGTCCCGGCATAATAGGGAGTGTTGCGTTCGAAGAAGGTGATGGACCAGCCCAGCCCGGCCATCGCCCGGATCAATCCGCGCCACAGCGTGGCGTGCCCGTTGCCCCAAGACGATGTCACGGTAAGACCGAAAATGACCATGCGCATCCGGCAATTCCTCGTCAGGCAGCTTCGTTGAGTCTGATCAGCTTCGACCCCCAGTCTCCCCAAACAACCGTGGTGATCGATGCTGGGTCGATATCGAAGCGAAAGCAGTTCCCCAGCGACAGGCCGAGCACTTTGCACACGGCGGCCTTGATGACGTCGGCATGGCTGACCAGTGCAACGCACTGGTTCTGGTATGTTCCGCGGACCTGCTCGATCAGCGAGACGACGCGTTGCTGCACGTCCAGCATGGTCTCGCCGCTCGGTGTTCTCGCCTGCTGGCGCTGGTCGTTCCACACCCGCCAGTCGGCATCCTGGTTCAGTTCCTCGAAGGTCTTTCCCGACCAGGTGCCGAAGTCGATCTCATCGAGTTCCTCGCGGATCACGATTTCACCGGCATTGCAGGCGAGCGCAATCGGATTGGCCGTCTCCTGCGTGCGTTCGCGCGGGCTACAAAAGATTGCCGCTATCGCCTCGCGTGCCATACGGTCAGCCAGATGCGAGGCCTGTGCCCTGCCGGCTTCGCCGAGGCAAACGCCCGCCATCCGTCCGGCAAGATAACAGCCGACATTGTCATGCGCGGCGTGGCGGACCAGAAAGAACGTCGTCGTCATTCCGCGGCATCGAGCATCGGCTCGTCCTTACCGGCGATGAAAGAGAGCGTGCGCTGGCGGGCTTCCGCGTCGGTGAACTGCTCGGGCGGCGATTTCATGAAATAGCTGCAGGGACCGGTCAGCGCGCCTGCGATGCCGCGGTCGAGCGCCAGCTTGGCGCAACGCACCGCATCGATCACGACCCCGGCCGAGTTGGGCGAATCCCACACTTCCAGCTTGAGCTCGGCATTCAGCGGCACACCGCCGAAGGTCGTGCCTTCGACCCGGATATAGGCCCACTTGCGATCGGTCAGCCACGGCACATGGTCGCTCGGCCCGACATGAATGTTGCCGGGCGCCAAGGGAACGTCAATCTGGCTGGTGACGGATTGCGTCTTTGAGATCTTCTTCGATTCCAGCCGCTCGCGCTCCAGCATGTTGAGGAAGTCGGTGTTGCCGCCGAAATTGAGCTGGTAGGTGCGATCGATACGCACGCCGCGCTCGCGGAACAGGTTGGCAAGCAGACGATGTACGATCGTCGCGCCGACCTGGCTCTTGATGTCGTCGCCGATCAGCGGCAGGCCGTGTTGCTCGAAGCGGCGGCGCCACTCCGGCCGCGAGGCGATGAAGACTGGTATGCAGTTGACGAAGGCGCAGCCCGCATCAAGCGCGCACTCGGCATAAAAGCGCGTTGCCTCCTCCGAGCCGACTGGCAGATAGGACACCAGGATTTCGGCGCCGCTGTCGGCGAGGATCTTGCCGACATTGGCGACCGGCTCGTCGGCCTCCTCGATCTCGTCGCGCAGATATTTGCCGATGCCGTCCAGCGTCGGTCCGCGTTCGACGCGAGCGCCGGTAGGCGCCACATTGGCAAAGCGGAAAGTATTGTTCGGCGCGCTGTAGATCGCGTCTGCCACATCGCGTCCGACCTTGCCCTTGGCGACGTCGAATGCGCAGACCACTTCAATGTCCTTGACATGGTAGCCGCCAAGATCGGCGTGCATCAGCCCGGGTATGGGCTCATTGCTCCTTGCGTCGCGGTAATAGGTGATGCCCTGAACAAGGGAGGAAGCGCAGTTGCCGACGCCGACTATACCGATTCGAACTTTCTTCGATCCCACGAAACCGCTGCCTATGCTGTTGAAGGTAAGTTCTTCGTGCCAAACCGCCTTCCTCCCGGATTGTTCCTTGCCGGCTGCAAAAATCGTGCAACCGATAGTGGATCAAAGTAGCGCCCGCCGAGTTGTGCAGCGAAGGGTGAGGCCAACCGGGACGGGACAATGATCGTCTATGGCGACCACAAGCGAATGCAGAGTGCGCAACATGTTCGCGGCTCAGCGTGCAAAGCGGCCGAGCACATTGCCGACATGCCAAGTGGGATCGAACGCCACGCAGCCCTGGTCGGCTTGTTCATCACGGCCTCGGAACTGGTCCAGGGCCTTGCCGATGCTGAATTCGAGGCCAACGGCGCGGACAGGAATTCCCGACAGCGGATCGCGGGCGCAAACCTGCTGGTTGGCTTGGCCCGGCACGTGGGTAGATCGTGGGAGGCCGGATTCACGATCGATGGCCCGGTCGATGCTGACGTGCCGCGAATGTTGGCCGAACTCGAATGCGATGGCGACATTCTGACCGGCACGGCTGAGGGCTACGCCCATTACGCGCTTTATCCGGAGAGCTATTTCGTCGCCGCGCGGCAGTCGGGTCTCGATGCGAACACATGCGTAATCGGCATCCGCAGCATCGGCCTGGGGCTTGCAGCGATGGTGGCTGCAGCCATCGGCGCACCAGCACCCGTCAGCGTCCGTCCGACCGGCCACCCGTTTCGCAGGCGGCTTGCCGCCGATCCGGAGCTGATCGGTGGCTGGATGACGAAGCCGTCGGCCCGCTTTGCCATCGTCGACGAAGGCCCGGGCCTGTCCGGCAGCTCGTTCCACGCCGTGGTCGCATGGCTGCAAGGGCTAGGCATCGATGCCGGGCGCATCCATCTGTTCCCAAGCCATTTGGGTGGCCCGGGTCCCGAGGCTTCGGCGGACAGTCGTGAGGCATGGAGGGTTTGCCAAAAACACACCGCGGATTTCGAACGGACTTTCCCCGCTGGATCCGCTGTCCCGACGTTGCGGAATTGGGTAGCCCGGACGATCGGCAGCACAGCGGTCAGCCTGACGGAAACATCCGGCGGAGAGTGGCGTCGCTTTCACTATTACTCGAAGGATCATTGGCCACCCGTTCACCGCGGCTTCGAACGGCGAAAGTTTCTCGCTTCTGCGGGCCGGGAAAAATGGTCGGTCAAGTTCGTTGGCCTCGGCGAAATCGGAATGCACAAGGCCGAGACCGCCAGGAGGCTGCACGATGCAGGCTTTGGTCCGGAAGTCGCCGGGCTGTGCCATGGCTTTCTCGTCGAACGCTGGATCGACGGTACAACTGTGGACCGGGCAAGGCATTCGAAAGAAAGAGTGGTCGCTCGTCTCGCGCGCTATCTGGCCTGGCGTGCAGCCAATCTGCCCGCCTCCGAGCCGGGCGCCTCGCTGGAGGTGCTTGCCGACATGGCCGTGCGGAATACAAATGAGGCGCTGGGCGAAAGCCGCGCGGCGGAGCTGCAGAACTGGTTTTCGACACAGGCTCCACCCAAGAATATGCACCGGGTCGAGATCGACGGGCGGCTTCATCCTTGGGAGTTCATCCTTTCGCGCGGCGGAACGCTGATCAAGACGGACGCCCTCGACCATTGCCGGTCGCACGATCTGGTCGGCTGTCAGGACATCGCCTGGGACATTGCCGGCGCCCGCGTCGAATACAGCCTCTCCGGCGCGGCGACTGCGGCGCTTTGCAAGGCTGTGGAAGTGAGAGCCTCCCGTCCCGTCGATGCCAATCTGGTCCACTACTACGGGCCCTGCTATCTCGCCTTCCAGCTTGGCTTGTGGAGCATGGCTGCACGATCTGGCGATGATCGGGAACAGATCCGGCTGGCGGCCGCGGCAAGACGTTATACGGCGATGTTGCTTCGGTTCCTGGATAACCAAGGGCACCTGCGGCCCTTCGAGCCGGATCAGTCCAGCCGGCGAAGCATATCCGCTTCCTTTTCGAGGATGGCCGCTACCTCTTCCCGCTGAAGATGCGTCAGCATCAGGCTCACGCAACATTCCAGATAGGTGATGGAGGCCCGCCGCAGGAAGGCAGCCGTCTCTCTTGCGGCCATTTGCTCGATGTCTTTGGCGGATCGCTTTGGATGCACAAATCGTCTCCATGCCGGTATCCTGGCCGAACCGGAAGCTGGACGGGTTGTTCCCGCGACGAGAAAAAGTGACCGACGATCGGCGCGAAACGACCGTGATCTCCGAGGGAACGTGGCAAATACTGCCGTCAGGCCGGCAGGTTTTGCAGCCGGCCTGATGCAGAACGCATGCTGGCGGCAATTCGACGTCTTCTGTCGACCGTCTGCGTCGCCTCAAGCTCGGCAAAATAGCTGACGGTATGCATCAAACCTTGCCTGAGCGGCACTTTTGGCGACCAGCCGAGAAGCTTCCTTGCACGGGAAATGTCGGGTTGCCGACGACGAGGATCGTCTTGCGGCAGCGGCAGGAATTTCAAGGCCGATCCGGTTCCGGTCATGCGCCTCACCAGGCCCGCCAACTGCAGGATGGTGAACTCCCCCGGATTGCCGAGATTGACCGGCTGGTGCGGGCTGGGATTGACCTCCATCAACCGGATCAAGCCGTCGACCAGATCGGAAACGTAGCAGAACGACCTGGTCTGCAGCCCGTCGCCGAATATCGTCAGCGGCCGTCTCTCGAGTGCCTGCACGATCAAATTGGAAACAATCCGTCCGTCCGCAGGGTCCATCCTGGGACCATAGGTGTTGAAGATGCGCGCGACGCGGATATCGGCTTTTCCCATTCTCAAATAATCGAAACACAAGGTTTCGGCGGTGCGCTTGCCTTCGTCATAGCAGGCGCGGGGGCCGATGCAGTTCACATGGCCGACATAGTCCTCCTTTTGCGGATGCTGTTCTGGATCGCCATACACTTCGCTGGTGGACGCCTGCAGGAAGCGGGCGCCGTTGCGGGCGGCGAGCTCCAGCAGATTGAGCGTCCCGATAACGCAAGTCCGCGTCGTGTGGACCGGGTCGGCCTGATAGCGTGGTGGCGAGGCCGCGCACGCCATGTTGAAAATGCGGTCCACAGGTTCGCCAAGCTCCAAGGGCCGGCAAATGTCTTGCTTGATCAGCCGAAAATCCGGACGATCGGCGATCGATGCAATGTTCTCCATGCGGCCGGTAAGGAAATTGTCGACGCAGATCACGCGCCAGCCGGCCTGGAGCAATGTCTCGCAAAGATGCGAACCGAGGAAGCCTGCGCCGCCGGCGACAAGCACGGTCCTGGTCCGTTCCGCCTTTCTTGATAGCTGCATCTCTATTTTCTCCCGTCTGCGGGTCATGCTGCACTCTCGACATCCAGATCGAGAGCAGAACGTGGCGATTTGGCCCGCGCCAGCAGCGAAACGAATTCGCGGGCTCTCGCGGTGCTTGTGTGGGCTGCCAGGACGAGCGCGCGCGCTTGCCTGGCCATGGCAAGCCGGGCACCGTCGGATTCCCCAGACAGGATGCCGATCACGTCCTCGGTCCTGCGCGCCGTGTGGATTGTCCGCTCCGGAAACAGGCTGTCCAATCCGGTCCAGCAGTCGCTGATGATCGCGGTGCCGCAGGCGGCTGCCTCGAAGAGGCGCACGCTGGGCGACCATCCGGCCGCGATCATGGAACTGCGCGTGACGTTCAACGTGTAGCGTTGGCGGCTATAGAAGACTGCGTGATCTGCCGGTGGCAGGTGTTCGATGCGATCGACATTGTCCGGCCAGGCAATTTCGCGCGGATATTGCGAGCCGGCCACGACGAAGCGGCGCTCCGGCATGCGACGCGCCGGCTCGAACAGCAGCGCCTCCAGCGTCGCCTGGCGGTCGGGGCTGTAGGTGCCGAGATAGCCGAGATCCCAGCGGATTGGATCACCGGTTCCGTGATGCCGTTCCGGGTCGACGCAGCAGTAGAGCGGCTCGGCCCGCCTCGCGCCGAATTCAGCCGTCAGACGGGCAAGCGTCGGTCCGCCGGTGAACGAGAAATAGACATCGAAATACGGGACCTGCCGCCTGGCAATGTACTCGCAATCATCGGTTGAAAGTTTCACCAGCGTAACCGGCGTGTCGATGTCGTAAAAGCAGAACTGACCCGTGCACAGCGACGCCACGACCTCAATGATTTCAGGGCCTTCCGGAACGAAGGAGCCGACGACCACGATATCGGCCTCGCGCAGGCAGCGCGCAAAATTGCGGCGAAGATCATCGGTCGTTTCATAGTAGCGCAAGGCGCAGAAATCGGGATCGCGCAGATCCCGGTGACTTGCGTACCACGGCACGTCGCGTTCGAGGAAGGTGATGCGGTGGCCGAGCTCGTGGAGACCTTTAAGCAGCCCCCGAAAGGTGGTGGCGTGGCCGTTTCCCCAGGATGAGGAGAGCGACAGGCCAAGAAAGACGATGTCGAGTGGCTTTGTCATTCCGCAGCCTCCACGGTCGGGCGCTCGAAATGGCGCCTGAAAATGGCGTCGGCCAAAACGGCCCGTGTCGTATAGGTATGTTCGCCAAGCACACGCCGAAGCGCAGATGCCCCGATCGCCTTGGCCCGTTCGGCGCTAAGGCTTTGCATGATCTCGGCGACATCGTCGCCATCGCGCGCGACCAGGATTTCCTCGCCGGGTTTCAGGAACAGGTCTACACCGAGCCAGTCGTCGGTGATGAGGCATGCGCCGGCACCCGCCGCCTCGAAGACGCGCGTCGCAGGTGAAAAGCCATTGGCCGCCATGCTGTCGCGGCTGATGTTCAGCACCGCCTTGGCCGTGACGTTCAATGCATTGTGGTCGCGCGTGCCGACATGGCCGAGCCATCGGACATTGGCGGGCATCTGCTTGTCGCCCCAGCCCGATCCGCCGAGCAGGAAGCGCTGATCGGCCAGGCGGCTGGCCGGATCGAGGAAGAAAGCCTCGACGCGTGCCTCGCGGTCCGGCAGCCGATTGCCGAGAAAGGCGAGATCGCAGGCAAAGCGCCTATCCTTGCCGACCGGATGATGCGTTTCCGGATCGAGCGCATTGTAGATCGGCACGCATTCGGCGGCCCCCATGGCCCGATAGGCCCAGACCACGGGATCGCCGCCGCCATAGGTCAGCACCAGGTCGATTTCCTGCAGCGCCCGATGCAGCGGATGATCCGGCTCGTCGCGCAACTGGCCAAGCGTCGCCGGCGCATCGACATCCCAAAATACGGTCAGCGCATCGGCACGGGCGTGATCGAGCACCGCCCGCAACAGCGCGTCGTCTTCGAAACCGACGCCACTCGCCTTGACGACGATGTCCGCCTCGGCCGCTCGCGGCGCCACCTGCATGAGCGCATGCGGGGCGGCCTCGTAGACGACGACGGCACACCAGTCCGGCGCCTCGATATCGCGATTCTTCTGGCGATCGTAGACGTCCGGCTCGTAGAAGGTGATGTCATAGCCCAGCCTGGCCAGGGCCTTGAGCAGTCCGCGGTAATAGGTGGCCGCGCCGTTCCAATAGGACGACAGCAGGCTTGACCCGTAAAATGCGATCTTCATTCGGCGGCCTCCGTTGCAAGGATCGTGTCGGCGGCTTGGCGGCGCCCGCATTCGGCGAGCACGCCGAACAATTCATCCGCCCGGTGCCGGCATGTGTGCCGTGAGCGGATCGTCTCGAGGCCCGATGTCGCCAGAGATGCGGCGAGATCCGCGTCACGCAGCACGGTGCGAAGATGATGCCGCATCTCGAAGCCGGTGTTTGCAAACAGGAAATCGGTGCCGGGCCTGAACAGACGTTCGACATCGGACCACGGTGCTGAAACAAGTGGGATGCCGCAGGCGAGTGCCTCGAACATGCGGATGGTCGGGATGCCGGGCAGGCTTTCGCGATATGGACGCCGCGGGATGTGAACCGTGATGCGGTTCGCCGCGAATGCCTTCGGCACGTCGGCATTGGCGATCCAGCCTTCGTACCGCAGGCCGGCGGCGGCGAGGTCGGCGAGCGCCTCGCGTGGATAGCGGACGCCGTGGACAGTGCCGCTCAGGCCAAGTTCATGCACCGGATCGACCAGGAACTCCCTGATTTCGGTGCTGCGCTCGTCGTCGCCCCAATTGCCGATCCAGATCAGGTCGGCGCTACGGTCGATTTCAGGATGGGGCTGGAACAGATGGTCATCGGCTGCCTCGTGCCAGGTGAAGACCCGCCTGCCCCATCCGGCGCGAAGATAGCTCTCCCGCAGCGCCTCGCCGAAGGCGAGCACGCCATCATAATGTTCAAGCTGCAAGGCGGAAATCGCTTGCGTGGCCGAGATGGCGCGATGGTGCGTGTCGTGAAACAGCAGCGTGAAACGGCCGCCAATTGCTTTCGCCCTGCCCAGCCGCGCGACAAGGTCCGGCGCGGTCCACTCGTGCACGATCACCACATCGGCATCGGAGATCCAGGCTTCGTGGTCGAAGGCGGCGTCATAGGTGACCGTCATCAACTCCGGAAAATCTTTCCGGAATCGCTCGATCGCGAAGGACCCTTTCTCGGCCAGCAGGTTCGACCGGCTCCAGCCGTCGGCGGGCTCCAGCGCAATCGCCTGGTGCCCACGCGCGACCAGCTCGCGCATGATGCCGCGCAGGAAATGTGCGTTGCCGTGGTTCCAGTCGGAAACGATCGAATGGGTGTAGAATAAAAACCGCATAATCAACTATCCGCCATGGTGGCCAGGGCCGCCTTGTCGTAGACGCCGCGCATGGCGGTCGCCTGTCTTGCCAATGAAAATCTGCGGCTTCGGCGGGCGGCTGCCTCACCGAGTTCTCGCCGGCGCTGCGTGTCGCTGCAAAGACCATTGATGCATCTGGCGAGATCGCCCGGATCGCGCGCGTCGTAGAACATGGCCGCCCCGTCCCACAATTCGCGGTAGGTCGAGATATCGGCAAGCACCAAAGGCGTCGCCGACATTGCGGCTTCCAGCGTGGCCAGGCCGAACGGTTCGTAGAGTGACGGCGATACGAAAATGCCGGCCCGCGCCATCAGCGAGCGCACTTCCTCGTGTGGTACCGGCCCGACGGGAACGGCGTGGCTGAAGCCAACATGCTGGCCGTCCGGCCCTTGCAGCGAACCGGCGACGAAGACCGGCCATTGCGTCAGGGAGGCGGCCTGGTCAAGCACCGCCGCGTTCTTTCCTTCATCCCACCAGCGCGCGGCGGCGAAAACCACCGATTCCCGCCTTTCGCCCTTCGCGCCCGGCCGTGCGCCGTTGCCGACGACGCTCAGCCGCGCGATCGGCCCGTAGCAGGTTTCGAGCATGTCGGCATGGCTGCGGCTCGGTGCAACGACCATGCCTGCTTTGTCGAAACCGCGCCGGTTACGGTCCTTTTGCCAGGCCCACTCGCCGTCCGCCGCCTGTCCCTTGACGGCGTGGAACCATGTCACGACGCAGGAATGCGATACCGCAACGATGGGGCAGGGCACGTCGAGCGCCGCCGCCTGCGTCGGCGCGTTGAGATGGACGACGTCGACAGCGTAGTCACGTATGAGTGGGCGCAGCTCCTGCTGCAATGTGTCGAGAACGTGCTCGCTGCGGGTCATCCAGTCCGGCGGCGTGTTGAGCCATGTCAGCGCCGCGAAAGACTGGGCCTCCTCGGCCTGCTGCCTGGACGGTTCCGGACCAAGCCCGGCAAGCACGACGCTGTCGCCGCCGGCGACCAGTTGCCCGGCCAGATCGAGCGCATAGCGCCAGACGCCACCGACGGCATCGACGGTCATCAGTATGCGACGCGGCGGGCTCAGTGTCCGCAACATGTGGCCTCCAATTCGGCCAGCGGACGCGGCCGCTTCTCCTGGATGTCGCTGAACGTTCGGAAGGATGCGAGGTAATGTTCATGCGCGCGCTCCCAGGCAAGGTCGTCGGGCTCGCCCCAAAGTTCGCGGTAGCTCGGCGAACTCGGATAAGGATAGAGCGGCACCGGTTCGTTGGCCCAAACGCCGTTGTCGATCAGGTGCTTTCGCCAATAATCGACGAGCGCGGGATCGTCCTCGACCACGCCGATCAGATTGGCCTGCACGAACGGCACGTGGCGCCTTGCGTCGACCAGCAGCGCGGCCAACTCCTCGGTGCCCAAACGGCAGCGTTTTGCCAGCATGGCGCGGCCTTCCACAGTCAGGCTTTCGAGGCCCGCCTCGATCGAGACGCAGCCGGCGGCACCGAGCAGCTTCAGCAATTCCGGCTTCCAGAGGTCGATACGGGTCTGCACGCCGAACTTCACATCGCGATCGACCAGCGCCTCCAGCAATGCCTTTTGCGGCAGGAAGATCTCGTCGATGAAGTAGATGTAGCCGACACCCTGTGCGATCAGCCGGTCGATCTCGGCGATCACTGCTTCGTGGTTCCGGCGGCGATAGGCATCGCGGAAATCGATCTTGGCGCAGAAACTGCAATTATACGGGCAGCCGCGCGACGCCTCGACCTCCGCGCCAAAACCGACCTGGTTGTCGTCGAAGCGGTGATGGTGGTGCGAATGCGCGGCAATCCAGTCCGATGGCCATTCGAGCGGCGGGTGATCGATGAACGAGCTCGCATGCACGCCGCCGTTCGAGACCAGTTCTCCATCCTCGAAATGGGCGGTGGACGGCACCGCAGTCCAGTCGTCGCGCCGGGCAAGTTCCGCGACCACTTCCTCGCATTCGCCGCGCACGACAATGTTGACGCCAAGCTTGCGCAAAGTCGGCGTCGGCGTCGCCGAGCCATGCGGCCCGACTGCGACGGTGCGACCGCCGCGCCCGGCAAGATGATTGAGGAAATCGGCCGGCACGCGCAACTCGGGCGGTGCGCAGCGCCAGAACAGGTAGGTCGGCGCGGTGCTGACGACGGTTATGTCAGGCTCGAATGCGGCGGCGCGATCGGCGAGCGCGGCGTTGTCGAGCTTCTGGATCTGCCCGTCCAGCATCAGCACCTCGTGGCCGGCAGCTTCGAGCAGCGCTTTCGAATAGCCGAGTTCGAGCGGCAGATGCGGCTGGCGGCAGCCGAAATAGATGCTGTCCTGGTACGTCCAGGACGGATTGACCAGAGCGACCCTCATGCCACGTACCTCGCCGGTTCGGGATGCGGGTCGAGGCGATGACGCTGCAGCCAGTCGGCGAGGTCGCGGATGCCGTTTTGCCACGGGACGTGCGCTTTCCATCCCAGCGCCGCCTCGATCGCGCGTGTGTCGGCGACGAAGAACGGTTGGTCGCCGGTGCGTTCGCGGTCGTAACGGATCGGAACGTCACGTTTCGTTATGTCGCGAATCTCCTTCAGCAGCATGCGCAGGCTGACGGCGTTTTGTGGTCCGCCGCCGAGATTGAATGCCTGGCCGCTGATTTCCTCGATCCGGTCGAGCACGGCGCGATAGGCCGCGACCGCATCGGCAACGTGGAGGATGTCGCGCACCTGCTTGCCGTCGCCATAGATGGTGATCGGCCGGTCGGAGAAGGCGCTAAGCAGGAAGTGGGCGACCCAGCCCTGATCCTCCGTCCCGAACTGGCGCGGTCCATAGATGCAGCTCATGCGCAGCACCGCCGTCGGCAGGTCGTATGACTTGGCGTAGTCGAGGACATACTGGTCCGCCGCGCCCTTGGAGCAGCCATAGGGCGTGCAGAAATCGAGGCCGCGCGTCTCGTCGATGCCGTGCGCATGGATGGCCGCGTCGCGAGGCGCGTATCTGCCGTCTTCTTCGCCCATGGCGAGGTCGGCGAGGCGGCCATAGACCTTGTTGGTGCTGGCGAAAACGACGGGGATGCGTTTGCCGCTGCGGCGAGCGGCTTCCAGGACGTTGAACGTTCCGCGCAGGTTGACGTCGAAATCCTCGTCCGGCCGAACCAGGCTCGTGGTGACGGCGGTCTGCGCGGCAAAGTGGAAAACCGCTTTCGAACGCGCCACCAGCGGCGCGAGCGCCTCTGCGTCGCGGATATCGGCGATTTCGATGGTCACACGGCTGCCGTGCTTTTGCGTCAGCCATTCCAGGTTCTGTTCGACGCCGGGACGGCTCAGGTTGTCGATGACCAGCACCGGTTCGCCATCCGACAACAGGCTGTCGGCGAGGTTGGAGCCGATAAAGCCGCTGCCGCCGATAATGGCGATGGGCGCTTCGCGAAAATCGGGTGACTCCGGTCTCATGATACCAGCCCTCGCGCTTCGAGTTCCCGCTTCATCTCGGCACTGCGATCGATGGCGACGGTGTTGCGCACCCATGCGACGAAATCGCCGAGCGAATGCTCCAGCCGGTGCTGCGGCTGGAAGCCGAGCAGTTCGCGCGCCTTCGAGATATCGGCAAAGCAGTTGCGGATATCGCCGGAGCGTGCCTTGCCGAGGATTTCCGGCTGGCGGCCAGGCACGCCCATGGCTTCGGCGAGCAGCCGGGCGACGTCGCTGACCGCGTAGGCCCGACCGCTGCCGATGTTGATGACGTGGCCGCGCGCCTGGGGCTGTTCCAGAGCCAGGCGGAAGGCGCGGGCAACGTCGCGCACATGCACGAAATCGCGCTGCTGTTCGCCGTCCTCGAAAATCAGCGGCCGCTGGCCATTGGCGATGCGGGAGGCGAAGTTCGCCAGGACGCCGGTATACGGGTTCGAGAGCGCCTGTCCGGCGCCGAAGACATTGAACAGGCGCAGCGCCACCGCGTCGACGCTATAGGCTTCGCCGAAGATCAGTACGGCGCGTTCCTGGGCGTATTTTGTCAGTGCGTAGATCGACGCGAGGTCGACCGGTTTTTGCTCGTCGGTGGGCAACGGCGACAGGACTTCACCTTCCGGCGACAGGGGATTCCATTGGCCGCTGCGGATGTCGTCCGGCTGCCGTCTTGCATTGTCGATGCGCCGGCCGTCCGGCGTGGCATAGAGACCCTCGCCATAGACGCTCATCGACGAAGCAACGACGATACGTTCGATCGGGCGTTTGATCAGCGCTTCCAGCAACGTGGCGGTGCCGAGGTCGTTGGCGCCGACATAGCGGGCGATCTCGTACATGGACTGGCCGACGCCCACTTCAGCCGCCAGGTGAATGATCGCGTCGACATCTTCGACCGCCTCTGCGATGGCGTCGCGATCGCGAACGTCGCCTTTGATCAGCTTGGCGCCTGGCGGCAGGCTGATTGCCTCGCCACCATGCACCTGATCCAGCAGCGCATCGAGAATTGAAACCCCATAACCATGTTCAACGAGTTCCTGGGCGACGTGGCGGCCGATGAAACCGCAGCCTCCCGTGACCAGTATACGTTTCACGACAACTCCTCATACGAATGGCTTTGCCGCCCCAAACTTCCGGGCGAAAGGTTTGTTCCCTTGCTTCAACAAAGTTCCCGGAACGCTGCGCTCCGAAAGCGACCCGCCTTGGGCTGGGCACGGGAACATCGAAGCGCGCTTGGTGTTAGGAGCCATAATCAACCAACCGCCCGCACATGCCGGGCAGCAATGCATCTGCTGGTTGTGTGGAGGCAGACCGGAGCAACGCGGGAGATCTCGCGGCCTGCGGTGGAATCGAAGGGAGATTGCGATGTCTGAATCCAAGACGACCACCGATCACGACGAAATCCGCCGTTGGGCCGAGGACCGCGACGGGCGACCGGCGGTGGTGCGCACCAAGGGCGAGGGCGGCATACTGCGCATCGACTTCGGCGAGCCTGAAGAGACGTTCGAGCCTGTCGAATGGGACGAGTTCTTCAGGATCTTCGATGAGAACGAACTGGCCTTCCTCTTCCAGGATGAGACCAGCGGCGGAAAGACCAGCCGCTTCAACAAATTCGTCGAACGCAGCCCGAAGTAGGGTCGCGGCAAACAGCGGCCACGGTCAGTGCAGCAGGTTTGGCCCGCGTGCCCTGACGATGTTTCGCATGATGCCGTTGAGCCAGTCTTCCGTGGAGGAACCGGATCGTCTCTTGTCGATTTCGCCGATGGCCTGTTCGAGCGTTCGCTCGACCAGCCGGTCGGAGGCCTCCACATCTCCCAGCAGCAGGCGCGCCGCGAGCCTGAGCTTGGGCAGCAGCGAAAATACGTCGTCCGAGGGCTCCGACGCTCGGCCTCCTTTCGATGCAGGCGTCTCGGCTGGGAACAGAGCATCGAAGACAGCTTGGCCGTCCGAGGATTTTCTGAGGCTGCTGGCATAGCGAAGGCGCTCAGGAATAACGATGTCTTCGTCGCCGCTGAAAAACACGAACGGCACGCCACGGCGCATTAACTCGTCGGCGATCGGGAATACCCGTCGTCCGTTGAGATTGACGTCCAGGATCGCGGCCTCCGCCTCGTCCGTATGTTTCGATGCCTGTTCGACCGTCGCCACTGGGCCAAGCACGACGGCGCCCATCTTGCTGAAGTAACGTGCAAGATCGCCCGCCAGCATCCATTCGTCCTCGACGATCAGGATATGCAAGCCTTGCAGGTCGCGCACCTCATTGTTCCTTCTTCCTGCGGAATTTACGGCTGTCGGCGCGGACTTCCGCAAAATGGCGGGCCAGGACCTCTTGCAACCGTTCCGCGAGCGCGAGCAGGCGAGGCGGGATGTTTTCAGATACCGGGAACTTGGTCAGATCCGGCGAGGGCAACAGGATTCGCTTGGCCGGCTTTATCTCAGGTGATCGTTTTGCCATTGGAACCGCCTCGAAAACCGGATGTTAATGCCCACCGGCGGTACTTTGTTCCGTTCCTGGAGTATTTACTGGCCCGAGGCTCGGTCCGGTCTTAGTCTGAGGGCCGATTTGGCGGTTTGTGGGTACGGCTGTTACCGGGGCTTGGTATGGTATTCCAGAATGGAAGATTTCCCATTGTCGGCGTCGGCGCATCGGCCGGCGGCATTCCCGCGATGGAGGGCCTGTTCAAAGGACTGACCGGCGGCACCGGCATGGCGTTCGTCGTCGTCACGCATCTCAGCCCGGAGCGGGAAAGCCTGCTGCACGAGGTCATCCGACGTTACACCGAAATGCCGGTCTTGGTGGCCGAGGAGGGGGCAGCGGTCCAACCCGACCAGGTCTATGTGATGCCGCAAAAGGTCGTCCTCACCATCCGTAAGGGCGCGCTTTCGCTGCGCCGGCCGAACACGTTCAACCGCGAGCGCAAGCCGATCGATATCTTCTTCAGCGCATTGGCCGAGGACCAGGGCGAGTATGCCGTCGGCATTATTTTGTCGGGTGGCGATTCGGACGGCACGCTCGGCGCCAGGGCAATCAAGGAGCATGGCGGGCTGACCATTGCCCAGACCTCCAACGGTTCCGGCCCGCGCAATCCAGACATGCCGCAGAGCGCGATTTCGAGCGGCCTGATCGACATAGCGGCGCCCGCCGAGCAGATCGGTGCAAAGCTTCAGGCGTTTGTCCGCGGTTTCGACGTGCTGAACGGCCTGACCGAAGCGGACGACGAACACAAGGCCGAGATGGATCGAGCCCGCGATGAAATCTACGCCATTTTGCGCAGCCATTCCGGTCACGACTTTTCCGGCTACAAAGCCAAGACGTTCCTGCGTCGCGTAAAGCGGCGCATGCAGATAACGCAGCTACAGTCGATCACCACCTACATAGAACGGCTGAAGAGGGATCCCGACGAGGTGGCGAAGCTGTTTCGCGACCTGCTCATCAACGTCACCAGCTTTTTTCGGGACGCCGAAGCGTTCAAATTGCTGGAGGACAAGATCATACCGCAGATTTTCGAAGGCAAGAACGCGTCCGATGCGGTGCGTGTGTGGGTGCCCGGCTGCGCCACCGGCGAGGAGGTGTTCTCGATCGGCATGCTGATGCGCGAGCGCATGGAGAAACTTCCCGCGCCGCCTCCCGTCCAGATATTCGCGACCGACATCGACGAGCCGGCGCTCGCGGTGGCGCGTGCGGCGCGTTATCCCGAAGCGCTGCTGCACGGGCTTTCGCCCGAGCGCAGGCAACGCTTTTTCCACAGTGACGGCGAGAGCTATGTGCTCGGCAAGGAGGTGCGCGAACTGTGCATTTTTTCGCCGCACAGCGTTATCCGCGATCCCCCCTTCTCGCGCATCGACATGATTTCGTGCCGCAACCTGCTGATCTATTTCGGCCCGCAGATCCAGAACCGGGTCATTCCGATCTTCCACTACGCGCTGCGGCCGGGCGGTTATCTGTTCCTGGGCACGTCGGAAAGCGTCGGTCAGCATGGCGACCTGTTCGCCACGGTCGACAAGAAGCAGCGGATATTCCAGGCGCGGGAGCATGCCACGCCGCGGCCGCTGGTCCTGATCGGCAATGGCCGCACGGGTGCCCTTCCGGTCGGACGCGGCGGCTCGAAGAAGGATGCTGCCAGCCATTCGCTGCGCCAGGCGATCGAGGCTCAGGTGCTGGAGCGGTTCGCCCCGCCTCACGTGCTGGTCAATGGCGATGGCGACATCGTCTACTACTCGGCGCGGACGGGCAAATATCTGGAAGCGCCGCAAGGCGCTCCAAGCCGGCAGTTGCTGACTCTGGCCCGCCGTGGGCTGAGACTTGAGCTGCGCGCCGCGTTGCGGGAAGCAGCGACGACGCGCCGCACGGTCGTGCGGGAGAACCTAGCGATCGAAGAAGATGACGGACAGGTTCAGTTCGTTACATTGACGGTCGAGCCATACGCGGATCGCGGTAATGGCGAGCCGCTCTACCTCGTCCTGTTCAATCCGGTGGGACAGGCCCAGATCCGCTCCGATCCGGCACGGGAAAGCCGCGGCACCGAAGATACGGCCGATCTCGAACGGGAGTTGCGCGACACCCGCGAGCGGCTGCAGTCGACCGTCGAGGAATATGAAACCGCGCTGGAGGAAGTAAAGTCCTCGAACGAGGAACTCGTATCCGTCAATGAAGAGGCGCAGTCGACCAATGAGGAGCTCGAGGCCTCGAAGGAGGAGATGCAGTCGCTCAACGAAGAGCTCAACACCATTAATGTGGAACTGACCGGCAAGATAGAGGAGCTCGACCGCGCCAACAGCGATCTCAGAAACCTGTTCGAAAGCACGGAAATCGCCACCATCTTCCTCGACCGCAACCTTGTGGTGCGCACCTTTACCCCCGCCGCGTCGTCGTTCTTCAACTTGCGTCCGTCCGATGTCGGCCGACCGCTGACCGATCTTTCGAGCCAACTCGACTACCCCGAGTTGAAGCGGCACATCCAGGCGGTGTTCGAGACGGGAGAGACCCTGAACCATCACCTTGCGCGCGACGACAAGGGCCGGTTCTACCTGGTTCGCATCAACCCTTACCGGGACAAAGGCGGCAGCATCCAGGGCGTGGTCGTGACCCTGGTCGACGTGACGACGCTGGCGCAGGCCGAAGAGCGTCAGCAGGTGCTCATCTCGGAGCTGAACCATCGCGTCAAGAACATGCTGGCGGTCGTCGCCAGCATCACCAACCGGACGCGTGAAAACTCGGCCTCGAAAGACGAGTTCGCCGAAGCCTTGATCGGCCGGCTGCAGGCGATGTCACGAGCCTACAGTCTGCTCTCGCGAGAAAGCTGGACGGAAGCCTCCGTCGAGGAACTGCTGCGCCAGGAACTTGATCCCTTTGGGGCCGAACGGTTCGAGCTTGATGGCAAGCGGGTAAGCCTCAAGCCTGTGCAGGGGCTCTCCTTCGGCATGGCAATTCATGAGCTGGCGACGAATGCCGCCAAATATGGCGCACTGTCGAAGCCTGCCGGGCGGATAGTTGTCAAATGGTCGGTGGTGGATGGCACCTTCAAGCTCGTCTGGCGCGAGAAGGGCGGCCCCCGCATCAAGGAGCCAACCGACAGCGGCTTCGGCCTTACCCTTCTGCGTGGAGAAATCGGATACAGGCTGGGCGGAAAAGTTGAAACAAGTTTCCGTTCAAATGGTTTGGAGGTGGAAATTGCATTCCCTCTGACCCGCGAGGGCTCGTCGTGACCGGAAAGGTGCGTGTGCTGATCGTCGAGGACGAATGGCTGATCGCCGACGACGCGGCGGCTTACCTGCGCAAGGCCGGCCATCAGGTGGTTGGGCCGGTTTCGTCGGTGACGGCGGCCCTCCGCCTCGTTGGCGAAGGCGGCATCGACGCAGCGCTATTGGATATCCAGTTGAACGATGAAACCAGCTATCCGATCGCGGAGGCATTGCGGGGGCGAGGCGTGCCGTTCGCTTTCCTCTCCGGGTATGGCGAACGCGAAATTCCGGCCGGATTCCGCGCTTGCAGGATCGTGCAGAAGCCGGCGAGCCAGAGTGCGATCCTGAATGCCGTGGATGAACTCGCGCGAGCCTGCTGAGGTCTCGATTTTGAACCAAGTCACATTCGCATGGTGCGTGCCTGCCGCGAACACGAACGCCTATGGCAAGATCCGCACCGGTACCGATTTGGCGGCCGGGACATGAGCCTTCTCGGCTCTGTGCCAGAGAGGAATCAGCGGGTTGAGCTCGGGATAATAACCGGCGCAATTTCCCTCCGGCACTGAGAAAGGCGTGATGCGCAGCCCGCGCACGCGGCGCTCCACGCCATCCTGCGCATTGGCTTCGAGATCGACCTCCTGTCCCGCGCTCAAACCGAGGCGCTGGATGTCCTTCTCGTTCATCAACAGCACCATGCGTGTGCCGCTGATGCCGCGCAGCCGGTCGTTGTAGCCGTAGACGGTCGTGTTGAACTGGTCGTTGGAGCGGACCGTGATCAGTGTCAGCACATCGCCGCCGGCGACATCGATGTCAGGATCGGTTTCAAGGCCACTTGGCAGCTTGAAATTGGCCTTCTTGTTCGGCGTCTCCCACACCCGCTTGCTCGCCTTGATGTCGCGATGGAACCCGCCGGGCGTCAGGAAGCGCTTGTTGAAGTCGCGGAAATGCTGGGGGTAGCAGCGCTCGATCTCGTCGCGGACGCGGGAATAGTCGCCAACCCACTCATCCCATGGGATCGAACTCCTGCCCGGCACCGTCGCCTTGGCAAGTTCGGCGACGATCCTGGGCTCTGAAAGCAGATGCGGCGAAGCCGGAGGTCGCGACCCGAACGAGCCGTGGATACAGGCGGTGGAATCCTCTATCGACACCCTTTGGTCGCCGCTCGCCTGATGATCTCTTTCCAGCCGTGACAGGCAAGGCAGCAGATAGGTTGTCCGGCCGGCGATCAGATGGCTGCGGTTGAGCTTGGTCGCGATCTCGACATGCAGGTCGAGCCCACGCCAGGCTTTCTCGACCAGGCCGGTTTCCGGCACGGCCCGCACGAAATTGCCGCCGAGCCCGACGAAGCCCTTGACCGATCCGTCGATGACGCCCTCGCAGGTCTCGACCGTATCGAGACCTTTCTCACGCGGCGGTTCAAAGGCGTAGAATTCGGCGAACTTGTCGAGCGGGACGAGCTCGGGTTTTTCCGATATGCCGACGGTGCGCTGTCCCTGGACATTGGAATGGCCGCGCAGCGGCGAAATACCGGCGCCGGGTTTTCCGATATTGCCGCGCATCATCAAAAGGTTGCACAGCATCTGGACGTTCTCGGTGCCGTGCCGATGCTGGGTCAGGCCCATGCCGTAATTGCCGATCACCGCGTTGGCATGGCTGTAGACCTCGGCGACATGCTCCAGATCGGCCTGCGCAATGCCCGATCGTGCGACGATATCGCTCCACTGGGTGTTGCGCAGGAAGGCTTCGAACTCGGCGAAGCCATGCGTGTGCTCGGCGATGAAAGCCGTATCGAGGGCACGCGTCCTGCCGCTTTCGCGGGCGGCATCGTCGAGCGCCAGCAACGCTTTGGCGATGCCCGTTATCGCGGCGATGTCGCCGCCCGAACGGACCTGGAAGAAGTCGCTGGACATTTTGGTGCCCGGTCCGGGCGACAGCATGTCGATGGGGTTTTGCGGATTCTTGAAGCGCTTCAGTCCCCGCTCGGGCAAAGGATTGAAAGTGAAGACGGGCACGTTGCGTTGACGTGCCTCTTGCAGCGGATGCAACAGGCGCGGCGCCGTCACCCCGGTATTGTGCCCGAAGAAGAGCATCATGTCGCATTTCGCAAAGTCTTCGAGCTGCACGGTCCCGACCGGCGAACCGATCGATTCCGGCAAGCCGACCGAGGTCGATTCATGACACATGTTGGACGAATCGGGCAGGTTCGAAGACCCGTAGATCCGCGCAAAAAGCTGATACATGAACGAGGCCTCGAGCGAGGCGCGGCCGGACGTGTAAAATACCACCGATTTGGGATCGAGCCGTCGCAATTCGGCAGCTATGTCGCGGAATGCATCGTCCCAGGAAACCGGTTCGTAACGGTCGACGGCGGCATTGTAGCGCATGGGCTCCGTAAGCCTGCCCTGTTTCTCCAGATCGTGGTCCGGCCAATCGAGCAATTCCGCCACCGAATGCTCGGCGAAGAAAGCGGGTTCGCAGCGCAGCTTGGTCTGGTCCCACATCGTCGCCTTGGCGCCGTTTTCACAGAATTCGAAAGGCCTCGGCTGGGCTGGCTTTGCCCATGAGCAAGACACGCACATATAGCCGTCGGCCTTGTTCTGCTTGAGCAGCGTGCTCCATATCCCGGACAACAGCAGGCCTTCGCCTCGCGCCTTGCGGACCAGGGATTTGAGCGATCCCCAGCCGCCTGTCGGGTGGTCGTATTTCTTGGTTTCGATGCGATCGGTTACGGCGGGTCTCATGCGAGCCACTCTCTGTAGAAGAGCACTCATACGAACCCGCCATGGGGCTGAATGTTCCGGCCGGCTCCGCGCCGTGCCACCGGAACCATTTCCGCCATGGTTTGTTCGGCTCGAAGAAAGGAGCCGTGCGAAATGGAGCGACGCAACGCGTTAATTGCGATGGTGATTTCGGCCATCATCATCGTCGGCTTTCTCATAGGCTTTTTGTACGGCGATATGGGCTGGCAAACCTCGCCGCTCAAAAGAGCCCCTGAGCAAAACCAGGGCGGCAATGCTCCGGCCGAGACCTCGCCTGCCGCCGGCATCAAGAAGAACCCGAAGGAAAATACCGAAATGCCAGGCCAGCAGTGAAGGCGAGTCCAGCCATGAAGTTAGCCAATGCCACGAACTGAAACGGGTTCCTGTTTTTGCGGCGCCATAATGGCGCAAATGCGCGGCGAGCCGTTCTGGGTTTGCTCCGATCACGATGACGACTGTCGCAAGGCGATAGGAAGCCCGCTAACGGTGTGGGTCGGCTATCGGCCCTCTGAATTCACCTTGCTCACCGGCGCACCGAAGACCTTTTCGAAAACCCCCGGCGTGCTCCGGTCCTTCTGCGCGGATTGCGGAACATCGATCGGCTATGTCGACCAGGGCCTGCCTGACGAACTCTATCTGGCGATCGGCTTTCTCGATCACCCCGAACGGTTTCCGCCACAGGCCCACGCATACTGGGACATGAGGTTGCCCTGGGTGGACTTTCCAGACGAGCTGCCGCGGGTGGGGACGTATTCGAGGCGGCGAGATCCGGTCTTCGGAAATCCGGCGGAACGCTAGCTTTCGATCCCCTCGCTGGTTGGAAAACGTGCCAGTCTGGCTTCGTACGAAAACGACAATTGGCGCGCGGCTGAAAACGCGCGATCATGTGCCAATGGGCCGCCGTTTGGATGACAAGCTCGATTGCAAGGCGTGCGGGACGATCCTGATGGAGATTCCCGACAATCCGAAGGATTCGACGCCGATCTATTGCAGCAATTGCGGCGCCTATCTCGGCGAATGGGGAGATCTGCAGGAGGATTTCTTCAGGCAGGCGTTCGGTGCCCAGGCCTTCGATCTGAACAACGGAAACATCATCAAGAAATAATCCTGGATTGTGCGGACCTGCCGCCGGCCCCAAGCCACGGCCTGTGGACCCGGCTCGTTGCGGCAATCACCGTTCGTATCGGACCCTCGGGAACCTTTCTCCCGAGCCGCTTGTTTGGGTGGCGGAAGGAGAAACGCCATGAGCACAAAACCTCCCCCTGTGCCGCCGAAGAATCTGAGCCCAAAGGGGGCCGGTGACAAAAAATCGGTAGCAGCCGACCAGGCACCGCAATCCACCGTCCCCGATCCCGACAAGCAGGGTCAGCAAGGCAATACGAAGGTCAACACCACTCATCAAGGCAACGTCCAGGATCGCTAGGCCATGTCCACGTCGAAGAAAACTCCTGCCAGCATCCGCCAGGGCGGTCCCGGCGCCGCGCACGAAAACGCCAAGAAGCCGCTGAGCGTCGAAAAGCCGCCGGCCGATTCAGACCTGCGCAGCCACAGCAAGGTCTCCGGCGGCGGCGGCGAACGCGACAGCCACCATACCCATGACCCCGAAAAGAAAGGCGACACTCGGCCGGCGCATCAGGACAAGTGAAGTCGGGCGGCGACGCGACGACCGATGGGGCTCGAGCGAAATGTCAGCGGGGACGGCGCGCCAAGGCAATCGGCACGACGTTGTCGACATTGACCACCGGCAAATCGAACAGCATCGGAAGCCCCCGCGTCGCGGCCATTTCCACGATCAGCTCCTCGATGGAGTGATCGGTCAGAAGGGTTTCGACGCCCAGCCGGATCATCGCCGCCAGCTTGTGCACCGGCACCGGCACGGACTTCGCCCGGTCGTCGAGCAACTTGCTGATTTCGATCACGACGTCGGCGTCGATATTCCTGGGCAAGTCTCGCATAAGCGCCTCCCCGCCAAACGAAACGAAAAGCCCGCCGCACCTTTCGATACGGCGGGCGATCCAGTAATGCGCACCGGCGAGGGGATCGGGGGTGGGCGTGCCGGCGCGCGCAGATCGCAAGTAATTTTAGTTAAATCCGCCAACTTCGATGTGTCACGGAAAAACGTCTGTACGTTTTTTACCGAACCGCGCGGATCGTTAGCTGTCCCCGCCGTCGCGCGGCGCGGCAGCACAGACGGCGCGATCCTCTGCCCTCCGGACAGCGAGCTCAAACAGTATACATTATAGACTTGAAATATCTTGCCAGGTGATCCAGCCTGTGCTCCACTTGAGCCGGGAACATGGCTGACAGGTCGATTTCTGCCGATATATGGCTGCATTTCAACGGCACGACTGCGAGATCACAGCCTCAAACGATATACGAAATCTTCGCATGGGAAGGCGTGGATGACGGAAACGATAGAGCTCAAACGGGTTGGCGATGGCAATCTGCGTGCCCAGGTCTATCAACAAGTCCGGCTGACGATACAGCATGGCGAATTGGCGCCTGGCCAGAAGCTGGTCGATGTCGATATTGCCGCCCGGCTCGGCATTTCCAGAATGCCTGTCCGCGACGCCTTGATGCAGTTGGTGCATGAGGGCTATCTCGTCGGCACCACACGCGGCTTCACGCTGCCCACGCTTACCGCAACGGATGTCGCCGACATCTTCGAGGTCCGCCGGTTGCTCGAGCCGCGGGCCGCCGCGCACGCCGCACGGACACTTGACGCCGCTGGCCTCAAGACCCTGGCAGCCGCGCTCCGGGAGGCAGAGGCTGCGGCCGCAGATGGCGATGCCGACCGCTTTTTCCAGGCCAATTCGGCATTCAGGAATTGTTGGCTTGGCGCGGTCGCGAACGAGCGTCTTTCACAAACGATTGCCCGCTTCGCCGACCATGTACTCGTCGTCCGTTTAAGGACGCTGTCGCACCAGCCGACGCAGGCCGTTATCGTGGCCGGCATGCGCGCCATCTACGAGGCATTCGTCAAGCGCGACGCCGTCGCCGCTTACGACTGCATGACGCACTTCATTCAGAACGCCGAGGAGCGTTTCATGAAGCTGAGCCCACCGTTTCAAAACTCCGACGGCGAGGGCAAGAGCATGTCACGGCGGGGGAAATCATGATCAGGAAGCAGCACCCGCTGAAAGGGCCGAACAGGTTCAAGCTCGGCGTCTTTTCCATGAACGCCGATGGCGGCCTGGCAATGACCACCGTCCCCGAGCGCTGGCGTGCCCGCTGGGAAGACAACCTCAACTCCGCCTGCATCGCCGATCGCGCCGGCCTCGAGTTTCTGCTGCCGATCGCCCGGTGGCGCGGCTTCGGCGGTTTGACGCATGTGCGGGAATGGTCGTTCGAGACGTTCACCTGGGCGGCGGGTCTTGCTGTCGCCACCGAAAACATCGGCCTGTTCATGACGGTGCATGTGCCGCTGGTTCATCCGCTGCAGGCTGCAAAAGCGCTGGCGACGGTCGACCACATCTCCAACGGGCGTGCCGGCTTGAACATCGTCTGCGGCTGGAACCCGGACGAGTTCGCCATGTTCGGGCAGACGGTCGGCGAGCGGACCTATGATCAGGCCGAGGAATGGATCAACATCATCGTGCGTGCCTATCAATCGAGGGAGCCGTTCGACTTCAGCGGCGAGTTCTATGATCTGAAGGGTGTCGTCAGCCGGCCGCCAAGCCTGCAGGCGCCACGACCGGTGACCATGAACGCCGCCTTCGGCGCGCCGGGGCGCAACTATGCGGCGCGCCACTGCGACTACCTGTTTTCGACTTTTTCCGAAATTGCCGACGGCCGTGCGCATGTGGTCGACATCACCAACCGAGCGGCCGAAGTCGGACGCGAAGTCGGCGTCTATACGGTTTGTCACGTCGTCTGCCGGGAAACCCAGCAGGAAGCCGAGGATTATTACCGGCATTACGCGCTGGAATGCGCGGACGAGGGCGCCGTCGACGAGCATATGCGCAAGAAGAAGGAATTCGCGAACTCGCATGATGCGAAGGCCTTCACCGAATATCGGCAAAGGTTCGCCGGCGGTGCTGGAACTTTCCCGCTCATCGGCACGCCGGAAAAGATCGTCGACGACCTCACTGCGATCATGGACCAGGGTTATTCCGGCGCCGCCCTCACATTCGTCAACTATACCTACGAATTGCCCTTCTTCTGCGACCGCGTGCTGCCGCTGATGCGCCAGGCCGGGCTTCGAGTAAATTGATGCCGGCGGCCGCCATTCCGACGCCGTGGGTGGATGGACACGACGCCATCAATCCGCGCGCCTTCAAGCAGGCAATGCGGGCCGTGGCGGGCTCGGTCGCCATCCTCGCGTCGGAACATGACGAGATCGGCTTTTGCGGCATCACGGCGACAGCACTCTGCTCGTTCAGTGCCGAGCCGCCTTCGCTGCTGGCCTGCGTCAACCGCAGCAGCACCTTTGCCTCGGCCATTCGCGAAGGCTTGCCCTTTTCGGTCAATCTGCCAGCCGGCGACCAGGAGAACGTTGTGCGTGCCTTTGGCGGCATGACCAAAGCCAAGGGGGCCGCGCGGTTCTCGTCCGGATCATGGGTGCGTGGCGAAACCGGCGCGCCCTTGCTTGTCGGCGCGCGGGCAATGTTCGAATGCCGGGTCGCCGAAATCATTGTGCGGGCGTCGCACATGATCGTCATCGGCATCGTCTCAGGCGTCGCGCTGGACCGCGCTGACCGATCGCCGGTCTTCTACGCACATGGACGGTTCCTGACAGTAGGAGATGATGCCAGTTAACCGCCGTTCGCGTGGCGGCGCAGCGATTGTAATTTTCAGATCGGCCCGATCACGGGCCGGATCATGGGCGAACTATCAAAGGGAGTACGGCAATGCGCATTTGGAAATCCCTTGTTCTGGCTGCACTCCTGTCGGGTGTGGTGGGTATCGCCGCGGCCGAGGAGGTCGTCCTCAACGCCGTGCATTTCACGCCGACGCAGAACGGCTATGCCCAGAGCTTCCTGAAGTTCGTTCAGAAGGTGAACGAAAAGGGCAAGGGCGTGGTCCAGATCAACGTGCGTGGCGGGCCGGAGGTCATTCCGCCGATCCAGCAGGGCGCGGCGCTCAGGAGCGGCCTGATCGACGTGATCGACACGCCGGCAGGGCAGTTCCTCGAGCTCGTGCCCGAAGGCGAGGTGTTCTCCGCATCGACAAAGACGCCGTGGGAGGTTCGCGAGAATGGCGGCTGGGACTTCATCAGCGGAATTTTCGAGAAGAAGGCCAATGCCCATCTGCTGGCGCATGTCGACGCGGGCTCGGGCTTCAACGTCTTCACCATCGACGAACCCAAGCTCAACAGCGAAGGCAGCATCGACTGGAGCAGCCTGAAGATCCGCTCGTCGCCGCTCTATCGCGATTTCCTTGAATCCCTGGGCGCAACGGTGATCGTGCAAGCGCCAGGGGACGTCTACACCTCGCTCGAGCGCGGCGTCGTCAATGCCAACGCCTATACCGTGTTTGGCTATGCGTCGTTCGGCTGGGACAAGTTCACCAAATACCGTGTCGACCCGCAATTCTTCAAAACCGACGTGCTGATCTCGATCAACAAGGCCAAATGGGACACGCTGTCGCCCGAGGCGCAGAAGCTGCTTGCCGACACGGCCGTCGAATACGAGCGCGCGAGCTATGACGCCAATCTTGCCGAGTCGGAAAAGCAGGCACAGGCGATGATCGACGGCGGGCAGAAGGTGATCAGCTTGACCGGTGCCGGCCGCGACAAATTCCTGGCGGCTGCCACGCAGGCGAGCTGGGCGAGAATGGCCAAACGCGA
Source organism: Mesorhizobium sp. M0894 (assembly GCF_040319725.1). Classification (NCBI taxonomy): domain Bacteria; kingdom Pseudomonadati; phylum Pseudomonadota; class Alphaproteobacteria; order Hyphomicrobiales; family Phyllobacteriaceae; genus Mesorhizobium; species Mesorhizobium sp. M0894. Next base: position 139,282 of record NZ_JAMYOG010000007.1, read on the forward strand.
TCCCACCAACATCGATCAGTTGAAGAAATTCTTCCAATAGCCCGAGCCGAGGGTGCCTTGTGTGCCCTCCATCAAAGCTGGGCAAAGGTGGACATGAGGGTCGTCGGGCATGGACAGATTGTTTGCAGCGATTGGGAAGCTGAGCCTTGCGTTGGCGGCGGCGGCAAAAGTGGTGCTTGGCCTCATCATTGTCGCGGTGGTTGCTGATGTGTGCGTCCGCAATCTGGGCCTGAGGCCGCTTGCCTGGGCGGTATCGGCGACGGAATACGGCCTGCTTTACGCGGCATTCCTGCCGATGCCCTGGCTGGTCCACAGCAAGGGCCATGTCTTCGTCGAGTTCCTGCGCAAGGCGCTGCCGATGCGGGCTCGGGCGGTGCTTGAAAAACTGGTCTATCTCGCCTGCATCGGCGTCAGCCTCTATCTTGGCAGCGTCGCTCTGTCGTCCCTGACAAGCGCCGTGGCGGGCGGCGAATATGAAACGCGCAGTTTCGACATGCCGAAATGGCTGGTCTTTCTGCCCATCATGCTCGCCTTCTACCTCTCTGCGCTGGAATGGCTCAGATATCTCCTCGGCCGTGACACGCTGTACACGCTCGATCCGCTGGAAATGGAAGGGCTCTGACCGGTGGCCTGGCTGTTTCCATTCGCCGTGCTTGTTGGCACCATCCTCGTGTTGATGGGGCTTGGGCTGCCGGTCGCCTTCGCTTTCTTCGTCACCAATGTGATCGGGCTGTACCTGTTCTTCGGCGGTTCGATCGGCGTGACGCAGATGGTCGCCAACTTCTCCGACGCCGTCTCGACCTATGCGCTCGCTCCGCTGCCGATGTTTCTTGTCATGGGCAGCCTGTTCTTCCGCTCCGGCCTCGGCGAGAAGGTCATCTACGCGCTCGACCTGTGCATCGGCAATCTGCGCGGACGCCTCGCTTATGTCGTTCTCGCCGCCGGCACCATCTTTTCCGCGCTGTCGGGCTCGAGCCTCGCCAATACCGGCATGATGGGTTCGCTGATGGTGCCGGAGATGCTGAAGCGGGGCTACAAGCCGCATATGGCCTACGGCCCGGTGCTTGGCGCCGGAAGCCTTGCCGTCATCATCCCGCCATCCTCGCTGGCTGTCTTGCTCGGCTCGCTGGCCCAGATCGACGTCGGCGCGCTGCTCATAGCGGGGGCTTTGCCCGGACTGCTCCTCGTTGTCATGTACGCGGCGCTGATCTTCGCACAGACGAAGATCGATCCGGACGCCGCTCCGCACTATCCGGTGCCCGCCGTTCCTGCGGCCGAGAAGGTGAGGGCGGTTGCCGTCAACATCATTCCGATGAGCGTCATCGTGTTCATGGTGGTCGGCACGATCATCCTTGGAATAGCGACGCCGACGGAATCGGCGGGACTCGGCTGTGCCGCCGTGTTCGCCTTGTTGTTTGTCTACCGGCGGTTCAGCTGGTCGGTTGTCTGGAAGTCGCTGGACGATGCGATGAAGGTCACCGGCATGACCTTCCTGATCATCTCGGCTTCGACGACGTTTTCGCAGATATTCGCCTTCTCCGGCGCCTCCAACGGCTTTATCCAGTTCATCGTCGGCTATGATCTTGGACCGTATCCCATGCTGCTCATGATGGTGCTCGTCATCCTGCTGCTCGGCATGTTCATGGATCAGGTCTCGATGATGCTGATCACGCTGCCGATCTTCCTGCCGATCGCCCACCAATTCGGCTACGAGCCGGTATGGTTCGGGCTGATCCTGCTGCTCGCCTACGAGGTCGGCTTCACCACGCCGCCGTTTGGTCTGCTGCTGTTCATCATGATCGGTGTTGCGCCGAAAGGCACATCGCTCAAGACGGTTGCCATGTCAGCGGCACCCTACATCGCGCTGACGCTTTTGCTGATCCTGCTGATTGTCCTCTTTCCGCAGATCGCTCTCTTTCTTCCGAATTTGATCTAGTCGAACTCGATCCAGCAGGTGTCCAAATGCGCTTTGCCTATCTTGCTTTCTTCCATGATGACCGCGAGGCAAATTTGGCCATCGCCGGTGAAGACGTTGATGCCGTGCGGCGGGTGATTGCATCGACGCCGGGCCTTGCGCTTGCAAACATCTATCTGCCCGAAGTGGCGACGGACATGTTCAACAAGGATGGCCCACCGCCGGTCTTTGGCTTCCAGCTCTATTTCGACGAATTGGCGGACATGGAGGCGGCGCTGGCGCCGTCCGGCCATCTGCAGGCGCTTGCCGCACCGGGTATGCTGTCGAGCGTCGCCGGTTCGAGGCCGACGCAACAGGCTATGTGCGTGCGTCCGTTTCCCGTCGACGACGCTGGCGTCCAGACGTCGGGACTCCCCTGCAGCTATCTTGTCCACTACCCCGGGCCGGCCGAAGACATGAATGTCTGGCTCTACCACTATGTGACGCATCATCCGCAATTGATGCGGGGCTTCCCCGGCATTCGCCACATCGAGGTTCTGTCGCGACTGGATTGGTGCGGTTCGCTGCCCTGGCCGCGCATCGACCATATGCAGCGCAACCGGGTCATGTTCGACAGCCCCGCGGCATTGACGCACGCCCTGCAGTCGCCGGTGCGGCTGGAGATGCGCGCCGACTACAAGACTTTCCCGCCGTTTTCAGGCGGCAGCCGGCATTTCCCGATGTCGACGGAAGCCGTGCATCCTTTGCCGCGGGCCACATAGCGCAAACAGGTTTTGCCGACGCCGAAAAATCTCTGGAGATTTCATGTACGACTTTCGCAAGAAATGTGTCTCTCTCGATCGCCTCATCGGCACGTTCTGCGCCATCCCGCACCCGGTGGCGGTCGAAGTGGCGGCCGCCAGCGGGGTCGATTTCCTGTGCATCGACTGGGAGCATTCGCAGATCGGCCGCGAACGGCTCGAGGATCTGGTTCGCGCCGCCGATGTCCACAAGGTTCCCGCGATGGTGCGCGTTCCCGGCCACACGCCGGAATGGATGGCGGCCGCGCTCGACGCCGGCGCGTCGGGCGTCCTGGTACCCCGCGTCTCGACGGCCGAGCAAGCCCGCATGGTGGTCATGGCCTGCCGTTACCCGCCGGTCGGCGCACGCGGTGTCGGCCCGGGCCGCGCCGCCGGCTATGGCTACAGGATTCCGGACTACCTCAAATCGGCCAACGAGGTCCTGACGGTCGCCATCCAGGTCGAGACGGCAGAGGGCCTGGCCAACATCGACGACATCGTCCAGGTCGACGGCGTCGACGTGATCTTCATTGGCCCCGGCGACCTGTCGGTCTCGATCGACGCCATGGGGCCGGCCGGCCAGGACAAGCTCAATGCCGCGATCACCAGGATTGCGGCCGTAGCGCGCGCGGCCGGCAAGGCCGTCGGCATCTTTCGCCCTTCGGCGGATGATGTCGGCAAATGGTCGCGGCACGGCATCAGCTTCTACATGCTGGCCAGCGACACGATGTTTCTCGGCGCCGGCCTTGCCGCCGGCGTCGCCTCGGCGCGCAGCGCCTCATAGCAAGAGTTTGCCATGAAGATCATCAAGACCGACGGTGTGCTGTCAGTCGAGGAGGAGCAGCTGCGCTACCTCGACGGCTTGAGCGCCGAGTTTGTCGAAAAGACGCTGCTCACAGAAGATGCCCTGATCGAACACTGCCGCGACGCCGACGCATTGATGGTATTGCGGGAGCCGATCACGGCTCGCGTTTTGGCGGAACTGAAGAACCTCAAGGTCATCGGGCGGTTCGGCGTAGGGCTCGACTCGATCGACGTCGAGGCCGCTAGCCGTGCCGGTGTTCAGGTAACCTACGTGCCGGACGCCAATCTGGTGGAAGTCAGCACCCACGCCATGGCCCTGATCCTGGCCTTGGCGCGCAGGCTGAAGCAGTTCGACAGCGCGGTGCGCGCCGGCCGCTGGGCGGCGATGACCGACGGTGCCGGCATCACGCGGCCGGACAGGCAGATTCTCGGGCTGATCGGCTTCGGCCAGATCGGGCGCCTGACTGCCGAGCGGGCGCGGGTCTTCGGCTATCATATCATCGCCTACGACCCGCATATGCCGGCAGAGCGCATCATGGCCGGCGGTGCCGAACCGGTCGGCTTCGACGAGCTGCTAGCCAGGGCCGACATCGTCTCGCTGCACGTTCCAGCGACACCGGAGACCAGAAACATCATGTCGGCGGATGCCCTGTCGCGGATGAAGGAAGGAGCGATATTCATTAACGTGTCCCGCGGCGGCCTCGTCGACGAGGTCGCGTTGGCGGATCTGATCCGGCGCGGCCATCTGGCAGGCGCGGGCATCGACACGTTCGAGCAGGAGCCGCCTTCGCCCGACAATCCGCTGCTGGCGCTGGACACCGTCTTGGTCAGTCCACACGCGGCGCACTACTCGACGCAGTCTTACGCGGAGGTTCGCAACAAGGTGTTTGCCGACGTCGCAGCGGTCCTGCGCGGCGGCAAGGCGGTATATCCGGTCAACCGGGTGTGACCAATTCCCGATGCCGGCACCATCCGCTGCCTGCCGACAGTTCCACCTTAACGTTCCGGGGCAGGCAGCCTTGAGCGCGATCTCGGCAAGCGGATAAAGACGGGAACGGGTGAAGTGAATTCGCATTTTTTTGTGGACAGCGCCACATTTTGTTCTTGCTTTGTGCCGGCAGCTATGCTACTAATTCGCGTATGGTGCTGATTCGCACCGAGGACCCGCCGCAAGGCGGTTTTTTGTTTCAGGTTTCGGGGCCGTCCGTCGAGGCCCTGCTCGGCTTGTCGCGACGCTCGACGATGTAGATGTGGTCGGCGACCAGCACCACGTTGCCATGCTGGTTGATCACCTCGCAGCGCTCGACGACCCGGCCTGAATCGGGCCGCTTCGGGTCGTCTTCCTTGGCCGAGATGGTGGCGCGGGTCTTGATCGTATCGCCGATGAACACCGGCTTGATGAAGCGCAGCCGGTCGTAGCCATAGGAGAAGGCGACCGGGTTGACGACGCTCGCCGTCAGCCCGACGCCGACCGAAAAGACCAGCGTGCCGTGGGCGATGCGCTGGCCGAACGGCGTCGTCTTCATGAACTCGGCGTCCATGTGGTGGGGAAAGAAATCGCCGGTATGGCCGGCATGGACGACGAAGTCGGTCTCGGTGATGGTGCGCCCGCTGGTCATGCGCGACGAGCCGATCTGGTAGTCCTCGAAATAGACAGTCTGCTCCATGTCAGGGCCTCGCCGCTATCGGTGTTGCCGGCGCCGCGCTCGATTGGTAGGCGGCTTCGACCAGCGCCATAGTGTTCCAACCGTCCTCGACGGAACTGACAAACTCGGCGTCCTCGCCCGATGCGTAGCGCTGGACATTGGCCATGCGGCCGACAAAGGCGTCCGGAAACCATGCGCCGACGAGTGGAACCGCAATCCAGTCCGTGCCGCCCTTGGGGTAGATTTCGAGGATGTCCGGCTCGCCGCGCGGATAGTCGAGGTTGACGCCCAGTTTGAGGTAGGCGGCGCCTTCGGTGCCGCAGATGCGGAATTCGCAGGCCTGGTGTTTTCGACCGAATTTGTGATCGTGGTTGATCGACAGTGCACAGCGCACGGTGTCGCCATAGTCGAGGATCGCGCTGGTGCGCGTTTGCGCAACCTTATGGCCGGGATGGCCGAGTGTCTTGGCGTGAACCCCCCTTGGGTCGCCGAGCAATTGCCGGATCAGGTCGAGATAATGGATCGAATGCATGGCGATCTCGACGCGCGGCGCCTGCAACAGGAATTCCCAGAGCTGCCAGGGTGTCGCCAGCGCCAGCCATGCGTCGAAATCGACCACGTCGCCCAACCAGCCCTTGGCGATAGCATCCCTGAGCGCCAACATCATCGGCGCGAAGCGCAGCTGGAAATTCACCGCGGCCTTGAGGTCTTTGGAGCGGCAGATTTCGAGGATGTCGGTCGCCTCGCTGAGATTGCTGCCCATAGGCTTCTGGATCAGCGCCACCGCACCATCGGGCAACACCCTGAGCACGCCGGCATGATAGGCCGGCGGCGTCGCCAGATCGAAGACGGCGTCCTTGATTGACCCAGCTTCCTCGACCGACCGGTAAGCGGTGACGCCCCATTTCTGCGCCAGTTTTTCGGCCTTGGCCAGGTCGGGGTCGAAAAGCCCGGCAACCGGGAAACCGGCCTTCCCATAGGCCGGGAAATGCGCATCGCCGACGATCGAGCCGGCGCCGAAAATCACGATCGGCCTGGGCTTTGACGGCTGTGCCCAGGCCTGGGAGAGCGAGGCAGGATCGAAAATGTCATCAGTCATAATGGAAGACTTCGTCCATCGACGCCCACCACTCGCCCTCCTTGCGGGTCGGCAGCGGCTCCTGGCATGGCATGCACAGCGCCCACCATTCCTGCGTCGTGGGATCGGCGGCCATCTTGGCCATGTCGGCGGCATAGTCGGTGCCGTGGTACTCGAAGGTGCTGAACAAAAGGTGCTCCGGCTCCCTCAGATAAATCGAATAATTCTTGATGTTGCAGGCGGAAATCCTCTTGAGGACGTCCGGCCAGACGGCGGCGTGAAGCCGCACATACTCGGCGACCTTCTCCGGCTTGAGGCCGAGCACCATTCCCATTCGCTGCATGTCCGCCTCCTATTTCACTATCGTCGTGGTGAATTCCGCGATGCTCTTCGCCTTGATCGCATCCCAGTCCCAGTCGATGCCGATGCCGGGCTCGTCCGGCGCCAATGCATGCCCGTCCTCGATACGCATTTTCTTGCCGGTCAGCTCGTCGAGCTGGGGAATATACTCGACATATCTGCCGTTCTGAACGGCGCATGTCAGGCTGACATGCAGTTCCATCAGGAAATGCGGGCAGACGGGGATGTCGAACGCCTCGGCCGCGTGCGCCACCTTCAGCCACGGCGTGATGCCGCCGATGCGGCCGACATCGACCTGCACGATCGAGCAAGCGCCCTTCTGCATATATTCGCGGAAATGCCGGATCGAATAGAGCGACTCGCCGACCGCGATCGGCGTCGACGTCGCACTCGACAGCCGCACATGGCCGTCAATGTCGTCGGCCGGCAGCGGCTCCTCGATCCAGGCGAGGTCGAGGTCGCGAAAGCGTTCGGCCCGGCGGATTGCCTCGTCGACCGAAAAGCCCTGGTTGCAGTCGGTCATGATCTCGTAGGAGTCTCCGACCGCCCGGCGCACCGCCGTCAGCCGAGCAAGATCCTCGGAACCGTGCGGCTTGCCGATCTTGACTTTCGAGCCGCGAAAACCCTTGGCCTTGGCGGCCAGCGCATCCGCGACCAGCGCCTCGGTCTCGATATGCAGCCAGCCGCCTTCGGTCGTGTAAAGCGGGCAGCGGTCCTTGGCGCCGCCGGCCAGCTTCCACAGCGGCAGCCTCTGTTTCTTCGCCCGCAGATCCCAAAGGGCAGTGTCGATGGCCGCCAGCGCGATTGCCGTGATCGCGCCGATCGTCGTGGCATGGGTGGCGAACTCCAACTCGCGCCAGACCGCCTCGATCATGTCGGCGTCGCGGCCGATCAGCCGCGGCGCAAGGTGGTCGGCCAGCAGTCGCATCACCGACGAGCCGCCGGTGCCGATCGTGTAGCTGTAGCCGGAGCCGACCGCGCCGTCGGCATCGGTGATGGTGACGATCGGTGTTTCCTGGCTGACAAAACTCTGGATGGCATCGGTGCGCTTGACCTTAGGCACCAAGTCGACCATGCGCAGTTCGACTTTCTCGATCTTTGCCATGATTTTAACCTCGCAATGTCTTGCCCGTTTCAGCAGAAAACAGATGGGCCTGCGACAGGTCCAGGCTCATCTTGACCCGGTCGCCGGCTTTGAGCGGCTTTGGATTGAGCATCCGTGATACCCAGTCGCTGCCGTTGAATTCGGCGAACACCAGCGTCTCATTGCCGAGCGGCTCGGTGACGGTCACCGGCAACTCCACCTGATGGACGTCGACTTCTTCGCCGGAGCTGATGCCGTGTCCGGTCGGATAGATGTCGTCGGGCCTGAGGCCGAACACGACCTTGTCGCCGGCCTCGACGTTTGCCTTGAACTGGCTGGGCAGAGGCAATCTCTCGCCGCTGGCGAACAGCAGCTGTCCGTCGTCGACGACCGCCTCATGCAGGTTCATCGGCGGCGAGCCGATGAAGCCGGCCACGAAGCGTGTCTGCGGCCGGCGGAAGACCTCGTCGGGTGTGCCGACCTGCTCGATGAAGCCGTCGCGCATGATGACGATGCGGTCGGCCAATGTCATCGCTTCGACCTGGTCATGGGTGACGTAGATCACCGTCGACTTGACCTTGGCGTGCAGCTTCTTGATCTCGGTGCGCATCTGCGTCCGAAGCTTGGCGTCGAGATTGGAAAGTGGCTCGTCGAACAGGAAGACATCGGGATCGCGCACGATGGCGCGGCCCATGGCGACACGCTGGCGCTGACCGCCGGACAGCTGCGACGGCCGGCGGTCGAGCAATTGGTCGAGGCCGAGAATGCCGGACGCTTCGGCGACGCGACGGTCCATTTCTTCTTTCGCGGCGCCCGCGATCTTGAGCGAGAAGCCGAGGTTTTCGCGCACCGTCATATGCGGATAGAGCGCGTAGGACTGGAACACCATCGAGATGTTGCGCGAGCGCGGCGGCAGGTCGTTGACCATGCGGCCGCCGATCTCGATGACGCCGTCGCTGATCGCCTCGAGGCCGGCGATCATGCGCAGGGTTGTCGACTTGCCGCAACCGGACGGCCCGACCAGCGCGATGAACTCGCGGTCGGCGACCTCGAGATCGATGCCGTGCACCACCGCCACCGGGCCGTAGCTTTTGGTGAGATTCTTGAGCGATACGGTTGCCATGTCAGCCTTTCACCGCGCCGGAAGTGAGGCCGCCGACGAGGTGTTTCTGGACGATGAAGGTAAGCGTGAGCGCCGGTATGACCATGACCACGGCGAGCGCGCACATGCCGCGCCAGTCGATGGTGAATTCGGCCGTATAGTCGAGCAGGCCAACCGGCAGGGTCTTGGAGTTAATCGAGCGTGTCAGCTGCGAGGCCAGCGCGAACTCGTTCCACGAGGTGAGGAAGGCAAAGATTCCGGCCGAGGCGATGCCGGGCCCGGCGAGCGGAAACTCGACCTGCCAGAAGGCCTGCCAGCGCGTGCAGCCGTCGATCTGCGCCGCCTCGGCAAGGTCTTTCGGTACCTGGCGGAAAAAGCCGTCGATCAGCCAGATGGTGAAGGGCACATTGAGCGCGACATAGACCAGGATCAGCCCGAAATGCGTGTCGATGATGCCGAGCCGCGCAAAGACGAAGAACAGCGGCAGGGACAGTGCGATGCCGGGCACCGTGCGCGTCAGCATCAGGCCGAGAAACATCGCCGACTTGGCGTGGAAGCGATAGCGCGCAAAGGCATAGCCGCCCGCCATGCCGATGGCGATGGCGATCAGCGTCGAGGTCACCGAGATGATCAGCGAATTGCGGAAATAGTCGAGCACCGGAATGCCGCCCTTGCCGACGCCGCTGAACATGGCGACGTAGGCATCGAGCGAGAGTTGCTGCGGAATCCACACCGGCGGCTTGGCCATGATCTCGACAGTCGGCCGCAGCGACGACAGCACGATCCAGATGCCGGGCAGGCAGATGACCAGCATGGCCAGGAACAGCCCGATGCCATGGACGATCCGAAGCGCTTTGTTGCCGGCGCGATGCAGGCTGTTCTGGTCCATCCTCACCACTCCGCCGCGATCTGCGTGCGCGCCGCGGCGAGCTTGCGGTAGAAATAGACGGTGAACAGGATCGACAGCAGGATCGAGAAATAGGCCATGGCATTGGCCATGCCCATTCTGGCATCGCCATAGGCGGTGCGGGCGACCAGCGTCCAGACCAGCTCGGTGCGGCCGGCAGGGCCGCCGTCGGTCATGATCTTGACGATGTCGTAGGCGCGCGCGACGTCGAGCGAGCGGATGGTCATGGCGATGAAGGCAAACGGCATGATGAACGGCCAGGTGACATAGCGGAATGTCTGCCATGGCGTGCAGCCGTCGACGCGGGCCGCCTCGACCGGTTCGCGCGGCATCGCCAGCAGCCCGGCCAGGATGAGGATCGCGAACACCGAAGTCGACGACCAGATCTCGGCGGTCAGGATGGCGATGAAGGCGAGATTGCCGTCGATCAGCCACGGGATGGCGCGATCGGTCAGGCCGAGCGCCTGCAGGGCGTTGTTCACCAGGCCGATATTGTCGTTGAACATGAATTTGAACTGGAAGCCGACGAGGATCGGCGAAAACATCATCGGAAACATCATGATGGTGCGCAGGACCCGCTGGCCGCGCGAGGCTTTTTCCACCAGCAGGGCCAGCCCGAGCCCGATCAGCATTTCCAGGTTGAGCGCCACCGTCAGCAGCACCACAGTACGGGCAAAGGCGATCCAGAAATCGCGGCTGGTCAGGATGGTGACGTAGTTGCGGGCGCCGATGAAGACCCAGAACGTCTCAGGCCTGGTCAGCCGGAACGGCGTGAAGCTGGAGTAGAGCGACAGCAGCAACGGCACCACCACCACGGCCGCCAGCACGATCACCGCCGGCAGCAGGAGCAGCAATGGTGGCGAGGGTCTCCAGCCTTTCATGGCGATCCGGTTCTGGTTGGTGCCCGGACACCGAAGCCCGCCATCGGCGAGCTGGGATCAAGACAAAGCGGGTTGCGCATGGTTCGAAAAAAGTTCGGGGGCGCCGCTCTTCAATGAGCGCGGCGCCCCCTTGGGAGAATGGTCAAAGCTTGCCGGCGTCCTCGAGGATCTGGGTGGCCTTGGCGGCAGCGTCGTCCAGCGCCTGCTTGGAGGTCTTGTCGCCAAGGATGGCGGCCTGCAATTCGGGATAGACGGCGTTGGAGATTTCGATCCATTCAGGTGTCTGCGGCACGGCGAAAGCGTGCTTTGCCTCTTCCTGGAAAGCCGCCAGCACTTCCTTCTTGTAAGGATCGTTTGCCGCCTGCTGGATGTCCCAGTCCCACACCGCCGTGCGGGTCGGCAGAGGTCCGCTTGCCGCCTCGAGCTTCTGGCTGTCCTCATTGGTCAGGAACCAGACCAGCGAAGCGGCCGCTTCCTTGCTGGCGCAGTTTTCGGTGACCGAAAACCCGTGGTGCCCCGACCAGCCGGTGCGAATGCCGGCCGATCCCTTCGGCGCCACTTTCACGCCGACATTGCCGGCGACCTTCGACGACTTTGGATCGTTGAAGAAGCCTGCCCAGCCAGGCCAATCGAGGTTGATGGCGACGGTGCCCGAGGCAAAACCCTGGCCGAGATCGTCCCACAGATAGTTGGTGGTGCCGGCCGGCACCGCCTTGGCCTTGTAGAGATTGACGAACCAGTCGAGCGCGTGCACGCCGGCCTCCGAGTTGAAAGCGGGCCTGCCGTCCTTGTCGAGGTACTCGCCACCGTCGGCGATGAGCATCTCGTAAAAACGGCCGTTGATCGCCTCTTCCTTGCCGGCGAACTGGGTGCCATAGAAATCGGGCGGGCTGGCGAAGAATTCCGCCTGCTGGGCGACCTCGTCCCAGGTGTCGGGTGGTGTCAGCTCCTTGCCGTACTTGGCCTTGTAGGCGGCCTTCTTGGCTTCGTCCTGGTAGAGGCTCTTCTGGTAATAGAGCGCCGAGACGTCGAATTGCGCGCGCGGCAGCATGACCAGCTTGCCCTCGAGCGTCGAGGCCTTGATCGTCGACGGCACGAAGGCGTCGATCTCCTCCTTCGGCAGCAGCTTGTTGAGATCGGTGTAGATATCAGGATATTGCGGCGCGAAGGACGAGTGGTTCGAGCCGACGCACCAGTTGATGCTGCCGGAGGCGATGTCCGACTTGATCTCCTTGTCGAGCTCGAAGTGGTTCTTCTTCGAGATCACGTTGACCTTGGCGCCGGTCAGTTTTTCCCATTCGCCGATCCGCGCGTAGAGCCCTTCATATTGCTGGCCGCCGATCAGCTTGGCGTCGATGGTGACGCCGTCAAATTTGCCGGGCAGTTCGGCAGCAAGGGCAGCACTAGCACCAAATGCGAGTAGCGTTACGCCGGCCGACAGGCCGCAAAACAGTTTCGTCATTGGTATCCTCCCAAAGAGCCTGCATCGATCGCGTAGCGAGGTCGATCGGCAGCTTCATTCATATACAAACAAAACATTTATAGGATCGTCAAGCCGAAAGTTCTTTCGGAAGCAAGGCTGTTGCGTATATGAAAAGTGAAATTCACTGGAGAGGCGCAATGGCAGAGGACGAGGAAGACGACCGGTATCGAGCCCCGGCGCTGGACAAGGGGCTCGACATCCTCGAGCTGCTGGCCGGCGTCGACGGCGGCTTGACGCAGGCGGAAATCGCCAAGAAACTCGACCGCAGCCCGAATGAGTTCTATCGCATGCTGGATCGGCTGGTGCGGCGCGGCTACGTCACGCGGCCGGATGGCGACCGTTATTCGCTGACGCTCAAGCTGTTTGGCCTGGCGCAGCTGCACGCGCCGGTGCGCCGGCTGGTTTCCTATGCGACGCCGCTGATGCGCGATCTGGCCGAAACCTCACAGCAGGCAAACCAGCTCGTCGTTTTCGATCGCGGCTCCGCCGTGGTGATCGCACAGCAGGAAGCGCCGGATTACTGGGGCATCTCCATCCGCGTCGGCTCGCATATCAGCCTGTTCGACACCGGCTCCGGCCATGTGTTGCTGGCGTTCCGCCCGCCGGAAGAGCGGCAGATGATGATTTCCGAACATCTGCGCAGCACCGACAAGCCGCCGCAATCGCCGGAGTTTTTCGCCCGCCTCGACCAGATTCGTGAACGCGGCTACGAGATGATGGCGTCGATGCAGACGGCCGGCGTGTTCAACCTGTCGACGCCCGTTCTCGGCTCGGACGGCAAGGCAATCGCCGCACTGTCGATCCCGTACATAACCCTGGTCAACGCACCCAAGGCGCCCGACATCACCAGGACGATAGAGCTGTTGCTGGCAGCGACCGAAAAGCTGTCGCAACTGGCGGGATCGACTGTCAAGCAATCGAGATGAATTCTTATTTGAATGAAGAATTTCTCCGTGAGATGATCTCGAGTCGCCAAGGAGGAGCGCGCCACCATGATCTTTGACACCCATCTGCACCTGATCGACCAGTCCGCCCTGCGCTACCCCTGGCTGGCCGGCGTGCCGGCGCTCAACCGCGATTTCTCCTACGACGAATATGCAGTCCAGGCCCGTCGCGCTGGCATCGAGGCGGCGCTGCACATGGAAGTCGATGTCGATCCAGCCGACATCGAGGCCGAAACCGGCCATGTCAAAGCGCTGTCGCGGCAAAAGGGCAGTTTGTTGAGGGGAGCGATTGCCTCCTGCCGTCCGGAAGAGCCCGGCTTTGCCGCTTATCTGGAAACGCAGCGCGCAGATCCTTTCGTCAAAGGCTTTCGCCGCGTGCTGCACGTCATGCCGGATGAGCTGTCGGAGGGCGCGCTGTTTCGTGAAAACATCAAGCGGCTAGCCGGCACCGGCCTGACCTTCGATCTTGTCGTTCTGCCCCACCAGATCCCCAAGGCGATCGCACTCGCCGATCTCGCGCCGGATGTGCAGTTCGTGCTCGACCATTGCGGCGTGCCCGACATCAAGGGCGGTGCCGAGCACCCCTGGCGCGAGCACATGGCGGAGATCGCGCGGCGCCCGAACGTCGTCGGCAAAATTTCCGGTGTGGTCGCGTATGCGGATGCCGGATCCTGGACTGTCGAAACGCTGCGTTCCTACGTCGAGCACACCATCGAATGCTTCGGCTGGGACCGCGTCGTGTGGGGCAGCGACTGGCCGGTCTGCACGCTCGGCGGCGGGCTTGCGACCTGGATTGCGGCAACGCACGCGCTGCTCAGCGGTGCCAGCGCCGATGAGCGGCAAAAACTGCTGTTAGGCAACGCCAAGCGGCTGTGGAGGTTGTAAGCGGCTCAGATCGTCGCCGACACGTGCCGCTCGCGGCCGTAGAGCGAAACCAGGAGCACGATGACCAGGCCAAGTGCCGCCTGCACGGTCGAAGGCCGGAAGCCGAGCCCGATCAGCAGCGTGTTGATCTCCGTCAGCACCAGCACGCCGGCAATGGTGCCGAAATAGCTGCCGCGGCCGCCGACAAGGGCGGCGCCGCCGACCACCACTGCCGCGATCGTCTGGAACAGATAGGGCTGGCCGACATCGCCATAGGCAGAGCCGGTGAAGCCGAGCAGCAGCACGCCGGCCGCGGCGGCGAAGAAGGCGCTCGCGGCATAGGTCGCGGTCCACATTCGGACCGGATCGATCAACGCCAGCGGCGCAGCACCTGGATTGCTGCCGAGCGCGTAGAGACGGCGGCCGTATGGCGTGCGCGCCAGCACCAGCGCCACCAGCAAGGTCAGCACCGCGACGCATGGCACCAGCCCCGGCACCGGCAGCGGTCCGACCGAACCGCCGATCGAAACGAAGGCGGAAACCGCTTGCGGCGCCGATCCGGACGGAAAGCCACCGGTCCACAACAGGACGGCACCTTGCACGATCATGCCGGTGCCGAGCGTGACGATCAGCGGGTGGATGTCGAGCCCGCGCGAGATCAGGCCGTTCAGCGCCCCGATCAGTATGGCGAGCGCGCCGACGACCGCGCAGACAAGAGCAAAATTCCAGCCGCCGCCGTAGAGCTGTGCGGCAACGACATTGGCAAAGCCGATGATGAACGGGATCGACAGATCGATACCGCCGAGGATGACGACGAGGGTCTGGCCGATCGATGCCACCGCCAGCAGCGAGGCGATCACCAGCAGCGCCCGGATGGCGAACGGCTGGGAGTAACCCGGGATGAGCAAGGTGCCAATGAGATGCAAGGCGGCAGCGACGGCAAAGGCACCGGCGACACGGGCATTGGTGGATTGGAACCAGGTCTGGCGCATGCTTCTCAGCCTTTCCGTCCCGAGAGCCGCTCCTGCAGCGCCGTCATGATGACGGCCACAACCAGGATCGCGCCATAGGCGATCTGCAGCACATAGGTGGAGACGTTGAAGGCGGTCAGCACGCTCTGCAGCAGGAAGATGTCGACAGCGCCGATGGCGGCACCGGCGAGCCCGCCGCGTCCGCCGGCAAGGCTGACGCCGCCGAGCGCCACCGCGGCAATCGCGATCAGCGTGTAGGTTGGCCCGATATTAGGGTCGGCCGAACCGATCAGCGCGGTCAGCATGAGGCCGGCACAGGCGGCAAGTATGCCGGTCATGACATAGGCTATGAAACGTACTTTCGTCACCGGAATGCCGGCCGTGTAGGCGGCGCGGTCGTCGCTGCCCACCGCCATCAGCTGGTCGTAATAAGGCGTCTGCCGCACCAGCCACCAGAACAGCAAGATCAGCGCCAGCGGCAGCGCCGACCAAGGTCCGGCCATTGCCTTCAGCCAGCCAGGCGCCGGGCCGATCGGCGCCGGCAGGACGGTCAGCGTCATGCCGGTGAGGATCAGATAGGTGCCGAGCGTTGCGACGATCGGCTGGATGCGGACGATGGTCGCCAGAAAGCCGTTGGCGGCGCCGACGATCGCGCCGATCAGAAGTGCCGCCGGCACGATGACCAGCGGCGAAGATATGCCGAGCTTGAGAAACAGCAGCTGGATCATCATCGCATTGACGAAGCCCATCAATGGCCCGACGGAAATGTCGATGCCGCCGCGCCCGGCGAGGATCACCGGAGCCGAGGCGACCGCTGCGCCGATCAGCGGCGCGGCGAGCCCGATCAGCGCGCCCCAGGCGGCAGGATGGAAGCGCGCCGGATTGAGCAGCAGATTGACCGCGATCAGGATGGCCAGCAGCACTGCCGCAAAGCCCGCGCCGCGCCATCGCGCCGCCATGCGCCGAAACCCGCTCATGCCGCGCGCCCGAACATGGCGGCGATCACCGTATCGCTTTTCATTTCGTCTCCGGTGATTTCGGCCGCGACCTGCTGTTCGCGAAATACCAGCACGCGATGGCAAAGCAGGAGGATCTCCTCGATCTCGCTCGACAGGATGACCAGAGCCATGCCGTCCGCCGCCAGTCCACGAAACACATCGTAGAGGACATGGCGCGTCGCCACGTCGACACCGCGCGTCGGATCGTTGAGGAGCAGGATTGCCGGTTCCAGCGCCAATGCGCGGGCCAGCAGCACCTTCTGCTGATTGCCGCCGGAAAGCGTGGTGATCGGCGCGTCCGGTCGCGGCGCGATGATGGACAACTTGTCTCGGTAGCTCTCATAGCGCTGCCGCCGCCCGGCGAAGCTGAGCAGGCCGTACCGCATGTCGCGCGACAATGTCGAAACGGCAAAATTGTCGAGGACGGATTGGGTCGGAAAAATGCCGGTAGTGCGCCGGTCGCGCGGCAAATAGGCGATGCCGCCGGCGACCGCCTTGCGGAAATTGGTGATCGCGCGCGCGCCGGTTGGCGCCTCGACGGTCACCTCGCCGCCAGCCGGGCTTTCCAGACCGGCCAGCACTTTCAGGAACCGCTCCTGTCCATGGCCGTCGAGACCGGCAAGGCCGACGATCTCGCCTGGCGCAATGGTTTGCGTCATGGGGCTTGCGCCCGGCGCGATCACCAGGCCCCGCACCAAAAGGCTGGCGCGCTCAGCCATGCGCCAGCTCCGCCGCCGTACGAGGCGCCATCGCCCTGAGAAGTTCGGATGCGGTGGACGTGCCGCGCTCCTCAGTCGTCACCACGCTGCCACCGCGCAGCACGGAAATCCGATCGGACAGCGCCATCACCTCGTCCATGCGATGCGTGATGAACAGGATCAGGCAGCCTTCCGAAGCAAGCTTGCGCATCATGGCGAAAACCGCCTCGCGATCGGCAAAGTCGAGCGCCGCCGTCACCTCGTCGAGAATGAGAATGAGCGGGTTGCGGACCACGGCGCGGGCGAGCACTATCAATTGCTGAACCGCCAGCGGCAATTGCCCGGCCAACTGGTCGAGCGGGATCTCGGTCACCGCGAATTGTTTCAGCACCGCTTGGGCGCGTTGCCGCCGCTCGGCGCGCGGCACGGTGCGCGTCAGCAAGCCGTCGAGGCCGAGCAGGATGTTGTCCGTCACCGAACGGTCAGGCGCGATCAGCACTTCCTGGAATACGGTGGCCAACCCGGCGGCCTGGAACGCCGCCGGCGAGAGGCCGGCAAAGGGCGCTCCGTCGAGCAGGATCGCGCCGCTGTCCGGCTGGACGATCCCGGACAGCAGCTTGACCAGGGTACTCTTGCCCGAGCCGTTCTCGCCCAGGATGGTGTGGATCGTGCCGGCGCGGAACGCGATGGAGGCATTGGCCAGCGCAATCGTTTCGCCGTAGCGTTTCGAGATGGCCTGGACTTCCAGCATGAGCAATCCTGATGGAGAAAGCCGGCACCGCTGGTGCGGAGCCGGCCCTCATAAATGCTACTTGGCGCAGGCGTCCGGCACCTTCGAATAGTCCCAGCCCTTGGTCGGTGCCGGATTGGCGAAGTAGGCATCGAGCCATTCCTCCGGCATCGGATCCTTCGGCGGGACCGGGAAGATCGAGACGGCGTCCGGCGTCATGCAGTCCTTGTACCAGGCCCCGAGGTCGGCATTGTGCACCGGCGGAATCGGGATCAGCAGCGTGTTGAGCTTCGGCTTCTGCCCATCGAGCATGCGCACGCCGACACGAAACAGCGTCTCGGCCGTCCAGTGCGGCAGAACCGCATGGCCTTCGAAGCGGTATTTGTCGGGATTGGCCTTCCAGTAGCCGAGCGCATCGCCGGTGATCGAGCCGGTGATCAGCGGGGCAGGGCGGCCGGCTTCGGCAAAGGCCTCGGCGACGACTCGGCTTTCGCTGCCGGTCGTCCACACCGCATCGATCGGCGCCGGATTGGTGGCGATCGCCTGCAGCACCGCGGTCTTGGTGACATTGGCCGTCCAGTTGCCGTTGACGCTGCGCGAGACCTTGAGCTTTGAATTTTCGGCCAGCGCCTTGTCGCCGCCCTGGCGCTCCTGCACGACGATCGGAT
The DNA here is from genome assembly GCF_040319725.1 of Mesorhizobium sp. M0894. Lineage (NCBI taxonomy): Bacteria > Pseudomonadati > Pseudomonadota > Alphaproteobacteria > Hyphomicrobiales > Phyllobacteriaceae > Mesorhizobium > Mesorhizobium sp. M0894. The sequence goes on from NZ_JAMYOG010000007.1 coordinate 157,194, forward strand.
GGCCGGCGATGCCTTCGACCATAAGCACGCTGCCGCCGTCCGGCATCGCCTTGCCGATCGCGGTCATCATGTCGTAGCCCCAGCGGGCATAGTTGGAATCGACATTGATGGCATTCGGGCTGGTCACCGAGCCAGCCGCCGTGATGAACGGGATGCCGGCTTTGGCTGCGGCATCGATGGCATCGTCCAACGCCGTCGCCGAGCCGGGGATCGAGGTGATGATCGAGCATTTCTTATCGATGAAGGCGCGGATCTGGTTGATCTGCTGACTGGCGTCGTTGTTGGAATCCGACACTTCGAAACTCGCCACCGTGCCGTCGGCGATCAGCCCGTCGACCAGCCGCTTCAACTCCTTGGTGACGGTGACGCGCCACGGATTGCCCTGGTAGGACTCGGAGTGGCACCATTTCCACGGCTTTGGCGGCGGCGTGAAATTGTCCCAGGCCGACGGCAGCATCTTCTGCGGCGCGCCGTCATATTGCGCCTTCAGTTCGGTCGGCAATCCAGCAATCACGCCCGAAACGTCTTGAGCGCAGGCTATGGTCGTGAGCGATGCAAGTGCGGTTGCGGCCATAAGGCCGCGGATCAGGCTGTTCATGTTCTCCTCCGTTCGGTTGTTTTCAGGCTCCTCCGCCGGCAACGCCGGACACCTGCGTCGAAAGGCTTTCCCGAAACAGGCGATTGAGATCGGCAACGACGCGAGCGGCATTGTGCCTTTCGCTCAGGCCGAGATTGATGCGATCTGACGCCGCCTGCTGGAAGGACATGTAGCCGTCGTGCCGCGGCCTGACCCAGGCACCTTCGAGCGTGGCTCGGGTGTCCTTGTAGAAATTGCCGGTGGCAGCGTTGACGGCGGCATCCTCCCAGGCTGCCGCATGGCCGGGCTGGCCGCCGGCCGAGGCGTAAGGGCCGCGCTGCACGTCACCGCTGGCGATCCAGTAGGCGAAGTCGATGGCCGCCTGCCTGGCCTTCGAAAAAGCTGACACCGCAATGCCGGTCCCGCCGAGCGCCGAGCCTTTGGGGCCGGCATTGCCCGCGGCCGGGATATCCGCGAAAGCCAGGCGGTTGGGTCGAAACCCGGCGATGGCATAGGAGACATAGCCATAGATCAGCGGTGCACAGGCGATCCGTGATCCCGATCCGGCCATTTGCTCCAGAACCGCAATCGGATCCATGCCAAGGCATGCCGGATCGACGAGGGCCGCGATCTCGCGCATCATCTCGAAAACCTGCTTGCCCGTTGCCGGATCCACATGGTCGCCGGGGCCTTCGCCGGCGGGCCGGCCGAGATTGCCGGCAAGCGTGTAGAACACCATCAGCGCATGCGGCGGCCTGAGCGGCAACAGCACGTGGCCTTGCCGGGCCAGATCGAGCGCATCGGCCCAGTTCGCCGGTGCAGCCGAAAGCATGTCCGGCCGCCAGGCCTCCACCTGGCTGGCCGCGTCGATCGGAAACGCCCACTGCCTGCCTTGCCAGTTGTAGCTCGGATAGGACCGGCCGACGCTGCCCGTCGCAAGTGCTGCACGTTCGGCGTCCCGGCCGGCCGCATCGAGCGGCGTCAAACAATTCTCGGCGGTGATCTGGCCGATATGCGGATGGTCGATGACGATCAGATCATAGGCACGGGCCAATTCCTCGACCGGGAAGGATTCGAAATCCTGCAGCGAGCGCTTGTCCCATTCGATGGCGACGCCGGTGCGTTCCGTCCACAGCGCCGAACAGGCGACCATCGGATCATAGCCGCGCGGATGGCTCCAGGTCATGCCTTTGAGCGTCACGTCGCTCACAGCCCGAACTCCTCGCGGATTTTTGCGCTGTGCTCGCCGATGCGTGGCGCGGCCCGCTCGACCTTGGCGCGGATGCCGTCGACCCTGAGCGGCGAGCGCGTGGTGAGGATCGAAACGTCATCCTCGCGCGTCACCGTCTGCAGCATGTCGAGAACTTGGAAGCCTTCGCTGGCCATCATCTCCGGCCAGGTCAAAACCTTGGCGCACCAGATATCGGCGGGCTCGAGGATCGTAAGCCACTCATCGACCGTTTTCGTCGCGATCTTTTGCGCGATGATCGCCTTGATCTCGTCGCGGGCGGTGAACCAGGTCGACGGCTGGTCGCGATAGGGCGCAAGCTCCTCGAGCCCGAGGAGATCGGCGAGTTTCGAGATCGGCGTCATGGCGATCGCCAGATAGCCGTCCTTGGCCGGATAGACGCCGTAGGGCGCCGAGAGATAGGCGTGCGCGCTGCGGAAGCTCGACCGCCGCGGCAGCCGGCGCCCGTCATTGAGATGCGTCGTCAGCACCTCGAACTGGAAGTCGACCAGCGCTTCGAGCAGGCTGGTCTCGACATGGCTGCCCTTGCCGGTCACGCCGCGCCGCACCAGTGCGGCGAGGATGCCTTGCGCGGCGGCGGAACCCGCCAGCATGTCGGCGATCGCCAGGCCGAAGGGCACCGGCCCTTGGTCCTCGTCGCCGTTCAGCCACATCACGCCGGAGCGGGCCTGCGCCAGCAGATCCTGCCCGGGCCGCTTGACCCACGGGCCTTCCTCGCCATAGCCGCTGATCGAGGCATAGACCAGGCGCGGATTGATCTTGCGCACCGCCTCGTAATCGAAGCCCAGGCGTTCGATGACGCCGGGCCTGAAATTCTGGATCAGCACGTCGGCCTTGGCCAGCAGGCCGCGCAGCGCCGCAAGATCGGCCTCGTCCTTCAGGTCGATGGCAAGGCTTTCCTTAGCGCGGTTGATCGCGTGGAAAATTGTGGAATCGCCGCCGATCTCGGTGTCGCTGAGATAAAGCCGGCGCGACAGGTCGCCGCCATCCGGCCGTTCTATCTTGATGACGCGGGCGCCGAGGTCGAGCAGTCTGAGCGAGCAGTAAGGCCCGGACAGGAACTGGCTCATATCGACGACGATGAGCCCGATCAGCGGCAGTTCGGCAATGGCAGCCATTGCCTATTTCTCCGTCTTGCCGGCGAAGTCGGCCGGATTGCGGTACTTCACCGTCTGCAGGTGCTCGCAATAAAGCACGAGTTCGCCTTCGCCCTTGAAGACTTCATAGCTGGCGCGGATCAGCCCCATTTCCTTGTATTTCGGCTTCTTGTCGAGGTTGGAGCGGATCGAATAAATCGTGTCGCCGATGAACACCGGCTTGATGAAGCGCAATTTGTCGTAGCCATACGAAAAGGCGTTGATGCAATTGGTGGCGACGAGCCCGAGCCCGGCCGAGAACACGAAAGCGCCGGCGACCAGCCGCTTGCCGAAGATGCCTTCCGTTTCGGCGAACATCTGGTCCTGCACGTATGGATGGATGTCGAGCACCAGCGTGTTGAAGAGATGGCTGTCGCCCTCGGCAATGGTCCGGCGCAGCGTACGGATCTTCTGGCCGACCGGCCAGTCTTCGTAGAACCAGTTCTCCGCGTTCCAGACGGGAAGGTCGGCGTGTTCCCTCGGCATGTTGGCGGGGTGTGTCGATGCCACGCCAACGGTTGGCGCGAAGCCGCTCATGACGACTTCCCCGGGCAGCGGGAATCGTCCATCAGGGCGCGCCGCAGACCAGCGAAATGCATGATCGATCCTCCCGTCAATCTTCTTTTGTGAATAGTATTTTCACATATGGGGTTGTGTTGCAAGCGAGTCTCGGCGAAATTTTGCTGCGATCCGCGGCGGCCAACGCCGGCGGAACAGGAGGAAATGATGCAGAATGCCTGTCTGGTTTTCGTCGGCAGCCTCAACCGCGACGCCCCATATTTTCAGGGCGCGCGCGGTGTCGGGCTGGGCGTCTATAGTTTCGACGAGGGGACGCTGGAGACGAAGAAACTGGCCGAGACGGGAGGCATCGACAATCCGACCTTCCTGTCGGTGACGCCGGATGGCTCCTACATCTACGCCAATTCCGAAGTGTTCACCTGGCGCGAAGGCGTGGTCTCGGCCTACCGTTTCGACAGGCAGGCCGCCACGCTGTCCTACATCAACAAGCAGCCGACGCTGGGCAGCATCACGGCGCACAACACCATCACGCGCGACCGGACGAAGCTGCTGGTTGCCAATTACGGCATGGGCGATGGCGGCCCCGACCGCTCGGTCGTGGTCTTCGGGCTGCGCGACGATGGCGGCCTGACCGCGCCATTGTCGAGCGTCGCCCATAGCGGGACCGGACCAGACCTCGCACGCCAGGAGCGGCCGCATGCCCATAGCGTAACCGAGACGGTTGCCGGCGGTGTTGCGATCGTCGCCGACCTCGGCATCGACCGGCTGGTGTCCTATCGCATCGGCTCAGACGGCAGCCTGACCAAACTGGCCGAGTCGGCGCTTGCGCCGGGTGCTGGTCCGCGCCATCTCGCGCTGCATCCGGGCGGCCGCTTCGTGTTCGTCATGAACGAGCTGGATTCGACGGTCGTCTCGCTGGCGCTGGACGAAGCATCAGGCAAGCTTACAGTGGTCGACAGCAAGCCGGCCGTGCCGCCCGAGGCACGCGACGGCAATCACTGCGCCGATATCCAGATCTCGCCCGACGGCCGCTTCCTCTACGGCTCCAACCGCGGCCATGACAGCATCGTGGTGTTTTCGATCGACCAGCAAACCGGCAGGCTTGCCCTTGTCGACTATACGCCTTGCGGCGGCGCCACGCCGCGCAATCTGGCACTGACGCCCTCGGGCGGCCATCTGTTCTCGGCCAACCAGAATGCCGACCGCATCTCGATTTTCGCCCGTGATGCCGCAACCGGCCGGCTGACCGACACCGGCCGATCCATCGGCATTGGCACGCCGATGTGCGTGAGGATCGTGCGTTGACGTGATCTCAGAACTCGAGCGCCTGCCTGAGTGCCGGGCCGCTCCTGACGCGCAGATCGAGGTCGGCCTCGATATGGTCGATGTGGTGCAGCATCAGCGCGCTGGCGCGTTCGGCATTGCCATTTTCCAGCGCATCGAGGATCTGCGTGTGCTCGTTGTGGCCGCAGCTCGAGATACCCGAGCGGCCATAGAGCGCGATCACCAGAGATGAACGAGCGACCAATTCCTCCATGAAGCGCTGCAGGATGACGTTTCCCGCGACCGACGCCAGAAGCAGGTGAAAATCCCCCGACGCCTTGATCTCCGATCGCCTTGCGTTCGGTCCGCGTTCGGCGATGAAACGGCCTTCTTCGTCGAGCTGGGCTTTGAACGCGGCGACATGCGCCGGCGTCATCCGCCCGGCGGCGGCAATCGCGATGCCGGGTTCGATCAGCCGGCGCGAAGCAAAGACCTGCCGCGCTTCCTCCGGCGACGGATTGGCGACGAAGGCGCCGCGATTGCGCTCGGTGCGCACCAATCCCTCGAAGGAGAGCATCTGCAGTGCGGCGCGCGCCACGGTGCGGCTGACATCGAACAGCGTGCCGACTTCGCCTTCGGAAAGCTTGGTTCCGGGCGCCAGCCGGCGATCGACGATCGCGTCGCGCAACTGGTCGCGGATCGCCTGCGCGCGATCCTCGTTGGCGGCCTCGATAGCAGGGAAAGTCTGGTCGGCAATGTTCATGGCGGTGATCCTGCGTCCTTCTACCCTGAATCGCATCGCTTGGACGAGAGACAAAGTGAATACAGGGATGAAAAAGATTGCATGCGATTTTTGCGAGGATCGGCGGCAATCGCCTATAATTTGTGCATTGCACAAGGATGCCATATCGGCAGCCATGTCGATGCAGCCCTGATTTCTTCGAGGATTCAGTCGGTTGGTGCGGCGGCGCGCAACTGGCACGCATGATGCTTTGGCTAATCCGACCAAAGGGGAAGCTGGATGTCCAAAGCCGCCGAAATCGACATTGTGTCCGTTTCGAAAGTCTATGGCGCGACGACTGCCGTCGAAGGCATCAGCCTGAAAATCCCTGCGGGAACCTATTGCTGCCTGCTCGGTCCGTCCGGCTGTGGCAAGACCTCGACGCTGCGCATGATCGCCGGGCACGAGAGCATATCGAGCGGCGATGTGCGGCTCGGCAACACAGTGGTCACCGACCTGCCGCCGGCCAGGCGCGGCACTGCCATGATGTTCCAATCCTACGCGCTGTTTCCGCATCTCGACCTGATCGACAATGTCGCGTTCAGCCTGAAGATGAAAGGCGTCGGCAAGGAGGAGCGCCGCGCCAAGGCACTCGACATGCTGAAGCTGATGCAGATGGAGGCATATGCCAGCCGCCGTCCGGCGCAGCTTTCGGGCGGCCAGCAGCAGCGCGTTGCTCTTGCGCGCGCACTGATCACCGATCCCGAGGCGCTGTTGCTCGACGAACCGCTTTCGGCGCTCGATCCGTTCCTGAAGATCCGTATGCGGGCCGAACTGAAGAAGCTGCAGACGTCGCTCGGCATCACGTTCGTCCACGTCACCCACAGCCAGGAAGAGGCGATGGCGCTGGCCGACCTGATCGTGGTCATGAACGACGGCCGTATCGAGCAGGCGGCGCACCCTCGCACGGTGTTCGAGCGGCCGGCCACGGCCTTCGTCGCTCGTTTCATGGGCGACCACAATGTCATCTCCGGCCGCGTCACCGGTAGTCGTGACGGCATGGTTGTTTTCGATGTGCCCGGCGGTGTCACGCTCGCCGCCAGCGGGCAGGGCAGGGAGATCGGCCAGCCGATCGATATCGCCATTCGCACCGACCATGTGCGGATCGGCGACCCGCCGGCCGCAGGGCTCGGGTTCACCGGCATCATCGCAAATGTCGAATACCGCGGTTCGACCGTGAAACTCTCGGTCAACGGCGCCGGCATCGAGGATTTCACGGTGATCGTCAACGACACCAGCTTCTTCGCCAAACCGGTTGCCGTCGGCGACGCAGTGCCGATCGCCTGGGACGCCGAGGACGCGATCGTCCTTGGCCGTCTCGATTCCTGAAATCCAGCATAACCAACCAAAACAGGGGAACTGAACATGACCAACACCACAGACAAGAAGACTGGAATATCGCGTCGCTCGCTGCTCAAGACAGGCGCCGCCGCCGTCGGTTTTGCCGCCGGTTCCGGCGCCATATCAGGCTTTCCGACCATCTGGGCGCAATCGAACATCACGTTGCGCCAGTTCGGCACCGGCGTGTCCAACCTCAATGCCATCGCCGACAAGTGCAAGGCGGATCTCGGCATCACGCTGGAGATGACGGCAACCGATTCCGATGCCGCCGCCCAGCGCGCGGTAACGCAGCCCGACAGCTACGACATCGCCGATATCGAATACTGGATCTGCAAGAAGGTGTTTCCGACAGGCGTCCTGCAGCCGATGGATGTCACCAAGCTGAAATACTACGACGAGCTCGTGCCGCTGTTCAAAACCGGCAAGCTGACGCCGGACAGCGTCATCGCCCAGGGCACCGCGCCGCACACGGTCGGTTACGTCGAGGCGCAGGACAGCAAGGTTTTCGCCAAGGCGCCGACCAATTGGTTCACCATGGTGCCGACGATCTACAATGCCGATACGCTCGGCATCCGCCCCGACCTCGTCGGCCGTGACATCACCACCTGGGCCGACATCATGGATCCGGCCTTCAAGGGCAAGACAGCCATCCTCAACATCCCGTCGATCGGCATCATGGATGCGGCGATGATCATGGAAGCCACTGGCAACATCAAATATGCCGACAAGGGCAACATGACCAAGGAGGAGATCGACAAGACGATCGATTTCCTCATCAAGGCCAAGCAGGACGGCCAGTTCCGTGCCTTCTGGAAGTCCTTCGACGAAAGCGTCAACCTGATGGCTTCAGGCGAAGTGGTAATCCAGTCAATGTGGTCGCCGGCGGTGGCCGCGGTCCGCTCCAAGGGCATCGCGTGCCGGTTCCAGCCGCTCAAGGAAGGCTACCGGTCCTGGGGTGGCGGGCTTGGCCTGGCAGCCCATCTCTCCGGCGCCGAACTCGATGCCGCCTATGAATACATCAACTGGTACACGTCCGGCTGGGTGGGCGGCTACCTCAATCGCCAGGGCTACTACTCGGCCAACATGGTGTCGGCCAAGAAGTTCATGTCCGAGGACGAATGGGGCTACTGGATCGAAGGCAAGCCGGCAAAGGGCGAAATCCTGTCGCCGGACGGCAAGGTCATGGAAAAGGCAGGCGCCGTGCGTGACGGCGGCTCGTTCGAAGAGCGCATGGGCAAGGTCGCCTGCTGGAACTCGGTCATGGACGAGGACCGCTATATGGTAAAGCGCTGGAATGAGTTCATCGCCGCTTGATGCCCTCTGCCTTCTCCCCTTGTGGGAGAAGGTGGATTGGCGCGCAGCGCCAAGACGGTTGAGGGGTGCTGGACGGAGCACTGTTGGTGCCAAGCTGGAACACCCCTCATCCGACCGAGCTTCGCTCGGCCACCTTCTCCCACACGGGGAGAAGGGAACACCCCTCAGTCGCATCGCCGACTTGGACCGAGAGATAGATGGCAGTAGCGCTCGAACAATCCACGCACGTTACGTCTGCGAAGCCGGCCAGACCTAGGTGCTCCTTTGCCGGCGTCGCACCCTATCTCCAGGCGGCACCGCTGGCGCTGATCCTCGGTGCGTTCCTCCTGCTGCCGATCCTGATGATCGCCGTGGTCTCATTCTGGGACTACGATTTCGCGGCGATGTATCCGGATTTCCTGACCACCAACTACGCCGACACGCTCGGCTCCTGGGTCACCTGGAAAACCTATCTGAACACGCTGAAATACGCCGCCATCGTCTGGGCGCTGACGCTGTTCATCGGTTTCTGGGTTGCCAATTTCCTCGCCTTCCATATCCGGACCACGGCCATGCAGATGGTGCTGTTCCTCGTCTGCACCGTGCCGTTCCTGACCTCCAACATCATCCGCATGATCTCGTGGATTCCAGTGCTTGGCCGCAATGGCCTGGTCAACTCGACGCTGGTGCAGATGGGGCTGATCCCTAAACCGATCGAATGGCTGCTCTATTCCGAATTCGCCGTCGTGCTGGCCATGGTGCATCTCTACACGCTGTTCATGGTGACGCCGATCTTCAACACGCTGATGCGCATCGACAAGTCGCTGATCGAGGCCGCGCGCGACGCCGGCGCTTCCGGCTGGCAGATCCTGTGGAACGTCGTCATCCCGCTTGCCAAGCCCGGCATGGCGATCGGCACCATCTTCGTCGTGACGCTGGTGATGGCCGACTTTTCGACGGTGCAGGTGATGTCCGGCGGGCAGAGCGCTTCCGTCGCGTTGATGATGAAGAACCAGATGTCGCTGCTGCAATATCCGGCAGCCGCCGCCAACGCGGTCGTGCTGCTGGTGCTGGTGCTTCTGATGGTCGCGGGCATCCTGCGCATCGTCGACATTCGCAAGGAGCTGTGAGGCGATGAGCCACGACAAGCGCAGCTTCGAATTCTATGTGCTGGCGGCCTTCTTCGCGGTTTTCGTGCTGTTCCTCTACGGCCCGCTTTCGGCGATCCTGATACTGTCCTTCCAAGGCGAGAATGGCGGCCTGACATTTCCGTTGAACGGCGTTTCGCTGCACTGGTTCGCCAATCTGTTCGAGCGCCAGGCAGTCGGCGATTTCGGCGGCAGTTTCAAACGCTCGCTCGTCCTTGGCCTGATGGTGATGGTGATGACTGTTGTCGTGTCGCTGCTTGCCGGCCTTGCCTTCCGGCAGAAATTTCGCGGCGCAACTGCCTTGTTCTATCTGGCCGTCGCCAGCCTCGTCGTGCCGTCGATCATTATCAGCCTTGGCATCGGCGTCGTCTTTCAGCAGATCGGCTTCCGCCCCGCTTGGTACACCTCTGCTTTCGGCGCCCATCTGACCTGGACCTTGCCTTTCGGCGTGCTGATCATGTTTGCCGTCTTCAACCGGTTCTCGCCGGCCTATGAAGAGGCCGCGCGCGACCTCGGAGCGTCGTCGTGGCAGACCTTCGCCCATGTCGTGCTGCCGATGATCGCTCCCAGCCTGATCGGTGTCGGCCTGTTCGGCTTCACTCTGTCGTATGACGAGTTCGCCCGCACGCTGATGACCTCGGGAACCTTCAACACGCTGCCGCTCGAAATCTACGGCATGACGACGAATGTGACGACGCCGGTGCTCTATGCGCTGGGCACAGTGACAACCGTGTTTTCCTTCCTGGTGATCCTGCTGACGCTCGGCGCGATCGTCTATGTCGGCCGCCGCCGCGAGCGTGCCTGACAGTGAAGATCCTCGTCGTCAATCCAAACACCACCGCCAGCATGACCGAGACCATCGCGGCCGCCGCGCGATCGGTCGCCGGCGCAACGACCACGATCGTTGCCGTCACCTCGTCGATGGGACCTGTATCGATCGAAGGCTATTACGATGAAGCACTTGCCGTGCCCGGCCTGCTGGTCGAGATCGCCGCCGGCGAACGCTCGGGCGCGCAAGCCGCGATCATCGCCTGTTTCGACGATACCGGCCTCGATGCCGCGCGCGCCATGGCCAATATTCCGGTCATCGGCATCTGCGAGGCATCGCTCAGCACGGCCTCGTTCATCGCCCAGCGCTTTACCGTTGTCACCACGACCGGACGCTCGCGCGTGCCGGTCGAAGGGTTGGTGCAGCGCTACGGCATGGCGGGGCGCGCGCGCGTGCGTGCTGCCGACATCCCGGTTCTTGCCCTCGAAGATCCGGCGTCCGACGCGCTCCTGAAGCTGCGCAACGAGATTGCGCGCGCTATTGACGAGGATCGCGCCGAGGCCATCGTGCTCGGCTGTGCCGGCATGGCCGATCTGGCGGTGGCGCTGCAGCGGGAATTCGGGCTTCCAGTCATCGACGGCGTCGGCGCTGCGGTCAAGCAGGCCGAGGCATTGATCGCGCTTGGCCTGACGACATCCAAGCGCGGCGCCTATGCAAGCCCTCTGGCAAAGCCCTATCATGGTGCGTTGAAGTCCTTCGCGCCTGATGCCGCCGAGTGATCGCAATGCCCCGAACGATCCGAACGCTCGCACTTGAAGAAGTGCAAACCCTTGTCGATTGGGCGGCGGCGGAAGGCTGGAATCCCGGCCTCAGCGACGCCGCGCTGTTCCAGGCAGCCGACCCGCAGGGCTTCATCGGCGCCTTTGTCGACGGCGAGATGGCGGCCGGCATTTCAGCCGTTGCCTGTGGCGAGGAATTCGGCTTCATCGGCCTGTATATCTGCCGGCCGGACAGGCGTGGCCAAGGCCATGGTAAGGCCGTTTGGGATGCCGGCATGGCGCGGCTCGACAACCGCACGATCGGCCTCGACGGCGTCGTCGAACAACAGGCCAACTACCGCAGCATGGGTTTTGCGCCGGCCTACCGGACGATACGGCTCATGGGGTCGTCGAATGCCCCGGCAGCCGCCGGCAGCGACATTCGCGCCGTAGGGCCGGAACTCGTGCCGGACATACTGGACTATGACCGCCGCTTCTTTCCCGGCCCGAGGCGATCCTTCCTGGAGCACTGGCTGCGCCCGCCGCATATGGCCCATGCGATCGTCAAGCACGGCGCCATTGCAGGATATGGCGTCGCGCGCCAATGCCGGGACGGCTGCAAGATCGGCCCGCTCTTTGCCGACAGCCTGGATGCAGCGAGCCGTCTCTTCGCCGCACTCGCGTACATGTCCGGTCCCGGAAACGTCCATCTCGACGTGCCCGAGACCAGCGGGCAATTTGCAGATTTGCTGTCGTCCGCCGGCCTTCAACCCGGCTTCGAGACAGCTCGGATGTACAAGGGAAGGGCGCCGCAGCTCATGCAGTCCGGGGTTTTTGCGATAACGACGTTGGAGCTTGGCTGAAACGGTGCAAGCCGGCGTCTAACGCGCAAGTCGGGCAACACGAATACGCGATCTATTTTTCCTGAACTGAGATGCCGGAATCGTCGATACGAAGTTCCACGCCTTTCGGCTTAGTCTCCTCGCGATAGACGTAAATGCCCAAGGCAATGACGGCGACGACCAAAGCGCCGATGATGAGATAAAGATAGTTCTGCTTCATCCGCTGTCGTTAACAACATGATGTGGGCGAGTCTAGCAGTTCGGGTATCAGGACGACGGACGGACACGCACGTCGATCAGCCATCCAGCCGGTCGCGCAGCATGCTCCAGGGGAGCACCATGTTTGGTGCATGCCGCATCAGGCTGTGGAACGGGATCGGCGACGACGGTCCAAACGGCAGCGGCAAATCCTGAGGCTTTGTTCCATCAGCCCAGTCGGCAAGCACCTTGCCCATGGCAGTCGTCATGGCGATGCCGCGCCCATTGCAGGCAAAGCCCGCAACCAGGCCGGGGCCGAGATCGACGAGGTGCGGCAGGAAGTCGGGCTCGACTGCAGCCATGCCCGACCAGCTGTAGTCGATCGGCGGCATTCCCGGGAGATCGAGATGCCTGGCAAGCCGTCGCCAGATCGCCCGCGGCACCCGCGTGTCGGCACCGGGGCCAAAAACATGCATGCCGCCGGTTATCAGCCTGTTTTCGCCATCGAAGCGGAAGGTGAAAAGATTGCGCCTGGTGTCGCCGACGCTTTGCCCGCCCGGAAGCAACCGGGTGCGGTATTCGCGCGGCAGCGGCGCCGTCGCGATCTGGAAGATCTTCAGTGGGAAGTAGGTTCGCTGGAGCGTGCGCTCGAGCTGTCCGCCATAGGCGTTGGTGGCGACCAGCACTTTTTCGGCACGGACCGAACCGGCGGCCGTCTTCAGAGCCCAGCCACCCCCTGTCCGGTCGATCGATTTAACCCGTGTATGTTCGAAGATGCGCGCACCGGCCTTTTCCGCCGCGTCGGCGAGCCCGCGCGCATATTCGACCGGATTGAGGATACCGCCCGACCTGTCCATCCAGCCGCCGAGATAGCCGCGAACGCCGGTCAACTCCTCGACCGCCTGCCTGCCCAGCGCATCAGTCGGTCTTCCGCGTCGTGCCCATTGTTCGGCGCGCGATCTGGTCTTTTCCAAAGCGGTCTGCGAATGGGCGGGTTGTATCCAGCCGCTCTGGACGGCATCGCATTCGATGCCGTGCCGCCTGATCAGGTCGAAGACGAGGTCGGCGCCGCCGGCGGCGAAATCGACAAGGCGTTCGCCGCGTTCCGGTCCGAGCTGGGCAATGATATCGTCCGGGTCCCGCTTGGCAAAATTCGGCACGATGAAGCCGGCGTTCCTGCCGGTCGCGCCCCAGGCGATGATTTCCGCCTCGAGGACGGCAACCGAGATGCCTTTTTCGGCGGTGTGCAGCGCGGTTGAAAGGCCCGAAAATCCGCCGCCGACAATCGCCAGATCGACATCGAGTGCACCTTCGAGAGCGGGCCGGTCGCGGCGGTTGCGGCCGACCGCATGCCATAGCGACAGGCCGCGTGGCATGGCAACGTTGCTCATGACCGTGCAGCGCTCTCGTCCGGAGCCGCTTTCGCGCCCTTGCCGAAGCTTGCGCGTCGCGGCCTGTCGCCGAACAGGCCGTTCGGCCTGACCAGAAGGATGACGCACAGCATCACGCCGATGGCGACGATCTGCAGCGAGGCGGCGCGGGCCTGCTGTTCGGGCGAGAACAACACACTCGTCAAGGCTCCTGATCCGGCCCAGATCGCCCAGACCAGGATACTGCCGATGACGGCGCCGATGTTGCTGCCCGAGCCACCGACGATCAGCATCACCCAGACCTGGAAAGTCAGCGCCGGCAAATAATTGTCCGGGGCGATGAAGCCGGTGAAATGCGCCTGCAGCGCACCGGCCAGCGCCATGAAGGCGCCGCCGACGGCAAAGGCCTGGACGCGGTAGAAACGCGCGCTTTTTCCCAGCGATATCGCGGCCCGCTCATCCTCGCGCAGCGCCTTCAACACGCGCCCCCACGGGCTGCGCGACAGATGCTGCAGCGCGAGATAGACGATTAGCGTCACCACCGAGACGACGGCAAGATTCGACAGGTTGAACAGCAATGGGGTTTCGGCAAGGCCGCCGAACGGACGCGGAATGAAGCCGATGCCGAACGGGCCGCCGGTCAGCGTCTGGGCATTGAGAGCCACCAATTGCACGACGACGGCGACGCCAAAGGTGGTGATCGCCAGATAGTCCGATCTCAGGCGCAGCGTCGCGATGCCGGTGATGGCGGCGGCGACACCGCCCACCAGCATGGCGCCGAGCCAGCCGACAAGGATCGGCAGATCGAAGCCGCCGAGTCGCGCGGCATCGTCGGGCGTGGTCAGCAGTGCCGAGGTGTAGGCGCCGATGGCAACGAAGCCGGCGACCCCGACATTGAAAAGCCCGGTCAGCCCCCATTGCAAATTGAGCCCGAGCGTGACGAGCGAAAAAATCAGCGCGGTGGTCAGGAAGAAAGCGCCGTAGCCGAGCAGATCCATCAGCGTTCCCCCACTCCGAAAAGGCCGATGGGCCGCACGAACAGCACCGCCATCAGGATGATGAAGGAGATGGCCGCCCGCCATTCGGCGCCGATCAATTGCACCGCGCCGGCTTCGGCCAAACCGATGATCAAGCCGCCGAGAACGGCGCCGGGCACACTGCCGATGCCGCCGAGGATGGCGGCCGCGAACATCGGCAGCAGCATCTCGAAACCCATGAACGGGCGGATCTGAATGAGAATGCCGATCATGACGCCGGCGACACAGGCCAGCCCCCCGCCGATGATCCAGGTGACGCGCACGACTTTGGCGACGTCGATACCGACAATGCGGGCAAGTGCCGCGTTCTGGCTCAACGCCTGCATCGAGCGGCCGGTCTGGGTACGCGTCATCAAAAGATGTACGCCGAGCACCAGAACGGCGGTCAGCAGCAGCAGCGCGATTTGGTCCGGGGTGATGCGAATGCCGAAGCCTATCGGCATGGCGATCTGGATCGCCCGGCTGAAATAGGTCGGACGCGAGGTGAAGATGAATTCGAGCAGGCTTCTCAGCGCCATCGAGGCGCCGAAGCTCGCCATCACCACGATGATCGCCTGGCCCTTGGCGCGCAGCCGCGCGAACAGCACCATGTCGAGCGCCAGCGCCAGCAGGCCGGTGGCCGCCATGCCGATGATGAGCGCGACGATCAGCGGCCAGCCGAAGGAGAGGGGTGCGATCGGCGCGATCTTGCCGAACATCGCGCCGATAGCGCCAACCACGGCGAGCGTCGCATAGGCGCCCCAGGCCATGAAGTCGCCATGGGCGAAGTTCGAGAAGCGCAGGATTGAATAGGTGAGCGTCACGCCGATGGCGCCGAGGCCGATCATCGAGCCTGCCAGCAGCCCGTCGGCGACGAATTGCAGGTTCATGCCGCGCCTCCTTTTCCAAGGTCGGGGCGGCGCTGGCCAAGATAGAGCTCGGCGACGACAGGATCGTTCCAGAGCTCGGAGGCGATGCCCTGGTGCCGGTCCTTGCCCTCGACCAGCACGTAGGCGCGATCGCCGATCGCAAGCGCTGCCTTGGCGTTCTGTTCGACCAGCAGAATGGTGACGCCGGATTTGCGGATACCGGCCAGCATCTCGAACACCATCGCCACGAATTTCGGTGACAGGCCGGCCGACGGTTCGTCGAGCACCAGCACCGTGGGATGGACGATCAACGCCCGGGCGACGGCCAGCATCTGCCGCTGTCCGCCCGAGAGATTGCCCGCGGCCGTTCTGCGCTGACGGGCGAGATCGGGAAAGGCCGCATACATTTCCTCGATGCGGGCAGGGATCTCGCGCGGCCTCAGGATGCCGCAGGCGACCTTCAAATTGTCCTCGACCGACATCAGCGGGAAGATGTTTTCGGTCTGCGGCACGAACGCAAGGCCAAGGCGGACCATGGTGTGGGCGGGCGCCGCCGTGATGTCCTTGCCGTCCAGCAGCACGGTGCCGCCGGTGATCGGGACAAGGCCGGCGATGGCCTTGATAAGGCTCGACTTGCCGGCGCCGTTGGGACCGAGAACGACGACGATCTCGCCCTGGTCGACGGTGATCGAAGCGCCGCGCACGATCGGCACGCCGGGCTCATAGCCGGCTTCGAGACCGCGGACGTCGAGTACCGTTTGGCTCATGCAGCGCCTCCGAGATAGGCCTCGATGACGCGCGGGTCGCGCGCAACCTCGTCCGGAGTGCCCTCGCACAGCAGCTGGCCGCTTGCCATGACCAGCACCCGGTGGCAGAGCCGCGTCACCATGTCGATATTGTGCTCGATCAGCAGGAAGGTGATGCCGCTTCTGTTGATATCGCGGATGCGGTCGATGATGACTTCAAGAAGCGTCGCATTGACGCCGGCCGCAGGTTCGTCGAGCAGGATGATTGCCGGATCGGCCATCATGACGCGGGCCAGTTCGAGCAGCTTGCGCTGGCCGCCCGAAAGCACGCGCGCCGGCTCGTGCGCCAGGCGGGCGAGCGTGACGAGCTCAAGCAATTCGATGGCTCTCGTCTCGGCCGCCCGCTCTTCGGTGGCGACCCGCCGCGGCGTCAGGAAATTGGCGAGCAGTCTTTCTCCGGCCTGCCCCTGCGCGGCCAGCATGACGTTTTCGATCAGTGTCAGATTGGGCAAGGGCCGGGGGATCTGGAACGTGCGGCCAAGGCCGCGGCCGATGCGGCGATGGGCAGCTTCCCCCGACACCGATACGCCGTTGAGAAGGATTTCGCCGCTGGTCGGCAGGATGCTGCCGGCCAGGAGGTCGAACATCGTCGTCTTGCCGGCGCCGTTCGGGCCGATAAGGCCGAGTATTTCGCCTGGCTGGACGTCAAACGAGACATTGTTGACCGCGACAAGGCCGCCGAAGCGTCTGACGACGTTCCTGGCCGTCAGAACCGGCGTGCGGATCTCCTCCTGCCGTTCTGTCGTGTCGCCCATCAATCCCTCTGGCCGAAAGCGATCTTCGCCGCCTATGATTTGTGATCACACTTGCTTTGATCACGCTATTCGGCTTTAATTTCTTCCGCAAGCCGAAAACGGGCCGAATGGCCACCGGGAACGCCATGCAGAAGGCCGCCATCGAACGGAATAACGAAACGATCGCAGCCCAGCTTACGCCGGTCGGCCGCGAAACCGTGCAGGATCGCGTCTATTCGGAGCTGCGCCGTGCCTTGATCGGCGGCCTTTTTGAGCCGAGTCAGGTGCTGACCATCCGTGGCCTCGCCGACGCGCTGATCACCAGTACCATGCCGGTGCGTGAGGCGCTCGGGCGGTTGATCACCGAGAAGGCGCTGGAGGCGCTTCCCAACCGCTCGGTGCGCGTGCCGCCGATCACGCTGGAGCGTATCGACGACCTCTTGCGCGCCCGCTCCCTCATAGAGGGCGAAGCGATAGCACTTGCCGCTACACGCATGAATTCGCGCCAGATAGCCACGGTCGAAGCCATGCTGGGCCAATGGGACGAGATGCGGGCGCTGAAGCACAAGAAGGATATCGACCGCGAGGCGACGCTCAACCAGAGCTTCCACTTCGAGATCTACCGATGCTGTGGCTCCGCCGTGCTGATCCCGATGATCGAGAGCCTGTGGCTGCAATCCGGGCCGTGCATTCGCGTGGCCATTTACGCATTTTCCGATGCCGGTGAAGTCGATACCGCCCACTACCATCGTAGTATCGTCGCAGCGCTTTCCAGGCAGGATGCCCAGGCAGCGCGCGAGGCGCTGGTGGCGGACATCAGCCGGCCCTTCGCCTTCCTGCGCGACAAGCTCCAATCCGCAAGCAAAGAAGGATTGAGGGCATGACGACGCCTGGCATCAGGATCACCGAGCCACGCTCGAAGCTTTCCGTGACCGCGCTGCTGTTGCCTGAAAAGGCGCCCGACAACGCCGCCTTCCTGCTGGCCTATCTCGAGCAGCCGCGCGTCGTTGCCGGCATCCATGCGATGTGGACCGGGCCGGAAATCTCCTGCCCGGTTCCATCAGCCGAACTTGAGGGCCAAACCTATGCCAGGCCCTTGCCGGCGGAGAACGCAACGCTAACGCCGCAGCCGGGTGACATCGTGTTGTCCTACGTGCCGCCGCGCATGTGGGGCGGCAACCCGAATGCCATCTTCGACATCGGCTTGTTTTATGGACCGGGCGCGCGCTTGCTGTTCCCGATCGGCTGGCTTGCCGGAAGCGTCGTCGCGCAGGTGCGTCCCGAAGAGCGCGATCAATTCGCTGCCGCCTGTGGCGCGATCCGCCGCAACGGCGCCTGTGACATCACCTTCACCCGGGTGGAGATCTGAATGGCCGACGACAGTTTCGAACTCTTCGACCTTCGCGTCGAGGCGGTCGTCCCCGAGGGCAAGCCGATCTATTGCGGTGCCAAGGCCGGCGACTATTTCGAGTTGAAGGGCGAGATGCTGTCGATGCCGACGGGGCAGGGCTTCTCGATCTATTCCATTGCGGCAGTGTTGCCGCTTCTGGCCGCAAAGCAACGCCCGACCCACAGGAACGACTGGATGACTTCGGATGCCGAGATCGCCTGTCCAGATCCCAATTGCGCCAGCCGGCTCAGGATCGTCAGGACCGGCAAGCGGTGGTTCAGTCATTCAGAAACCACGGCTGTGCCGCTGCCCAAGGAGACTGACCAGAGATGACCGCCAAGGCGTTCGAGCTCAGCCCCGGCTACACGATCTCGCGCGTCATTCGTGGCGGCTGGCAGCTTGCCGGCGGGCACGGCGCGATCGACCGCCAACAGGCGGTAACCGACCTGATCGCCACGTTCGACGCCGGCATCGGGACCTATGACTGTGCCGACATCTATACCGGCGTCGAGGAACTGATCGGTGCCGCGCGCCTGCGGCTTGCCAATGAGCGCGGCCTCGACGCCGCCGCCAAGATGAAGGTGCACACCAAGCTGGTGCCTGACCTCGAAAGGCTTTCCAGCATCAGCCGCGACTACATCAGCAGCATCGTCGACCAGTCGCTGCGGCGGCTGAAGACCGAGCGGCTCGATCTCGTTCAGTTCCATTGGTGGGACTATGCGCTGCCGGGCTACGTCGATGCGATGGGCTGGCTCAACGACCTGCGTCTCCGAGGCAAGGTGCGCAACATCGGCACCACAAATTTCGACACGCCGCGGCTGGCCGAGATCCTGGCCGCCGGCGTGCCGCTGGTCAGCCAACAGCTGCAATACTCGGTACTCGACCAGCGGCCGGCCAACAGCCTTGCGGCGCTCGCCAGCCAGCACGGCGTCAGTTTCCTCTGCTACGGTTCGGTGGCGGGCGGCTTCCTCAGCGAAAAATGGCTAGGCGTTGCCGAGCCACAAACGCCACTCGAAAACCGGTCGCTGGTCAAATACAAGCTGATCATCGACGACTTTGGCGATTGGGAGCTTTTCCAGGAGTTGCTTCACACACTGAAGGCCGTCGCCGACCACCACGGCGTCGACATCGCCACCATCGCCAGCGCCTGGGTGCTGGAGCAGCCGCAAGTGGCGGCCGTCATCGTCGGCGCCCGCAACCAGGCGCACGCCCTTGCCAATGCCAGAATCATGGACATCGCGCTCGATGCCGACGACCGGGCGAGGATCGCTGCCGTGATCGCGCAAAGCCGTGGGCCGCTGGGCGACGTCTACACATTGGAACGCGACCGTCACGGCCGCCACGGCTCGATCATGCATTACAATTTGAATGCAGGCAGGAAATGAGCGCGGCCATGGACGAGAAGCCCTCCTTGCTTTCCCGCGCCAGTGCCGAAGTGGTCGATCTCCACCGCTTCTTCGTCGACTGGTTCAATGCGGCGAGTGCGGACAATGCAGATTTCAGCCGCTTCGAACGCGTCATGGGCGAAGGCTTCTGCATGGTTGCGCCGGACGGTCAGGTCCTCGATCGTGACGCGGTGCTCGACCATGTCAGGGCAAGCCGCGCCACCTCTGATGGCGATTTCAGTATCTCGATCGAGGATATCCGGGCCGGCTGGCAGTCAGACGACACGATCGTCGTCTGTTACATCGAAGCACAGCAGCGCGGGGGCAAGCACAGCCGCCGCCGCTCGAGTGCGGTCTTCACCACCAGCTCATCGGCGCCCAACGGCGTCGAATGGCGACATCTGCATGAAACCTGGCTGCAGATGCCGGAAGACTGAACAGGCTCAAGGCGTCAATGAGAGTCGTGTAACGAAAGGGGAACAACAATGAAAAAGACCATACTTCAGATCACCACTGCGCTGGCTCTGGTGACAGCGGCCGGTGCAGCGCAGGCCGCGGATTGCAAGATCACGGTCGGCCTCGTCATGGAACTGACCGGTCCCGCCGGCGAATACGGCCAGGCCGGCGCAAAATCGGTCGAAATGGCCTTCCGCGATATCAACGAGGCGGGCGGCGTGCGCGGCTGCGACCTAGCAACCGACACCCGCGACAGCCAGAGCCAAGGCAACATCGCGGTCGATGCCGCGACACAACTCGTGCAGGTCAAGAAGGTGCCGGTGATCATCGGCGGCATCATTTCCTCGGTGTCGATCCCGATCCTGACCTCGGTCACCGCTCCGGCCAAGATCGTCCAGGTGTCGCCTGCTTCCTCGTCGCCGACGCTGACGGCGCTTGGGCGCGACGGCAAGACCAACGGCATCTTCTTCCGCACCATCACATCTGATGCGCTGCAGGGTGTCGCTGCCGCCAAATACGCCATCGACAAGGGTTTCAAGAAGCTGTCGGTCATCCACGTCAACAACGACTTCGGCGTTAACATGGTGGCGGAATTCTCACGCGCCTATAAGGCGCTCGGCGGCACCATCGTCTCCGACACGCCCTACAATGAAAAGCAGTCGAGCTATGCCTCGGAAGTGACCGCGGCGATGGCCGGCGAACCGGACGGGCTTTATCTCGTCAGCACGCCTGTCGACGGCGCGACCATCGCCCGCACCTGGATTTCGCAGGGCGGTGTCCAGAAGTTCCTGCTCAATGACGGCATGAACAGCCCGGACTTCATCGAATCCGTTGGCGCGGATTACCTGAAGGATGCGTACGGCACTTCCTCCGGCACCAGCCCGACCGCATCGACCGAGTATTTCACCAAAAACTACAAGGAATTTTCGGGCATCGAACCCTCGAACCCGGCGGCCGATCGATCCTATGATGCCGGCGCCATCGTCGGCTTGGCCATCGCCATTGCCGGCTCTGAGGATCCGGCCAAGATCAAGGACGCGATGTACAAGGCGGTCGACCCGGCCGGCACGCCGATCTATGCCGGCAAGGACGAGTTCGCCAAGGCGCTCGGCCTGATCAAGGAGGGCAAGCCGATCCGCTACGAAGGCGTCATCGGTCCGGTCGCCTTCGATAAGTATGGCGACATCACCGGCCCGTTCCGGCTCTGGAAGATCGTCGACGGCAAGGTGACGACCGACGGCGAAATGACGACGGATGACGTCAACGCCTTGCAGGCGAAACTTCAGTAAGCGCCTATGCCCCGTCCGGCATCGATCCCATTTCATTGAGGTCGATGCCGGACACTTGCAGGTCCTGCTGCCGGTTAGGCCGGCCCGGAAACGACCACCGCACCAGCGGCCGGCATGATCCAGGGGCAGGCATAGTAATCGGTGACGCGATTTATGATCCCGCCAGCGGCTTCGATCCGAACCGGATGGGCCGGCTTCCAACCGTCTTCGCCATGGTGAAGCACGAGCAGCACCGCCTCGCTATCGATTATGCCAATCGCCATTTTCCAGGTCGTCGAGGCTCTTTCGTATTCAACGAAGTAAGGTGATTCCGATAGCCTTCCCTTGAAGCAATCCGCGACTTGCAATTGGGCATCCGCGCTGGTCAGCGCCCGTACCCCGTCCCAGTCGCGGCGATTGAACAGTTCGACATAGCGGCTGAGCAATTCCAGAAGTTCCGGATCGCGCTGGGGCTCCGAACGGACGATTGGCTCGCCTGACAAGGCGGCCAATTTGGAGCGGCCACGGCTCAACGCGGCCTTGACGCCACCCACGGTCGAGCCGACGAGATCGGCGATCTCTTCCAGCGAATAGTCGAAGACATCCTTGAGCAGGACGCAGGCGCGTTCCTTGGGCGGCAGGTGGATAACCAGCCGTTCGATCGCGCGATCCGCGCCGTTGCCCACCGGCTCGACCGGCAGGATGATCTCGTCTTCGACGAAATTGGCCTCCGCATGCTGACGCACCTGCCGGCTTCGCAGGAAATCGATGCAGCGATTATGTGCAATGCGAAACAGCCAGGGGCGAAGAGCACTCGCATCGTCCAGCTTCTCGATCTTCCGATAGGCCTCGAACAGCGCCTCTTGCATCACGTCTTCGGCGTCGAGCGTCGAACCGGTCATGCGTGCACAGTAGCGGTGCAGCCGCCCACGCAAATGCGCGACTGTCTCCAGGAAGCCGGCGTAGCGGACGTCGAAAAGCCCGGTCGGGTCAAGTCTTGGCTGCATCTTCATGGGCATTCAATTCGGCGGCGGATCACAGCGGGACATAGGTCAGCGTAATGACGCCGTTCTTGAAACGGTGCGTATCTATAAGCTCCAGCTTGACCAGGGATGGGTCGACATCCTGGAAAGCGCGTTTGCCATGCCCGACGCGGGTCGGCACGATCGAGAGTTGATACTCGTCGACAAGCCTGTTGGCGAGCAGCGTCTGGTCGAGATTGCTCACTCCATACTTCAGTATGTTGCCGCCGGCCTGTTGCTTGATCCTGGCAATTTCGGCAGCGACGTCGCCTTCGATCAGCGATGCGTTCCAGCTCACCTCCTTGAGGCTGCGCGACGCAACGAGCTTCTTCAGTCCGTTCATGCGGTCCATGTACTTGCTGCCTTTGACCTGCGGCCAGCGCGCCGAAAACATTTCATAGGTGATGCGGCCGAGTAGGAAAAAATCGGCCTCGCCGGCCTTTTCATAGGAGTGCTCCTTCATCTCCTCGTCGAAGAAGGGCGAGGCCCATTCCATTGGCGCTTCGATGACGCCGTCCAGCGAAATGAAGCTGCCCACGATCAATTTTCTCATCGCATATCTCCGGTTGCGCACAGGCGTCCCGTGAGACCCAAGAACCGGCGAAAACGAAACGGCCCGATGGATAACCACAGGATGCAGTCTCTAGGACGTTCCCGGTTCGACTTTGGATACGCGTGAGGATCGTTTGAGTTAATAGAGCGGCTTGGCCATGTGCCGGGGCGTCGGCCACTCCGTCGTAATCCCCGGCTGCACTGGCCGCTCCAGATAGGTCGATAGCACCACGTAACTTCGCGTCGAGGTGACGCCGGGTGTTTCGTAGAGGCGCGACAGCAGGCCTTCGAGCGCCCGCGTATCCTCGGTGCGGACCTTGATCAGCATGCATGTGTCGCCGGCCACCGAATGGATCTCCTCGACTTCGGGATGTTCGGAAATCGCCATCAGCTCCGGCGTCTTTCCCCACCCCTTGGTATCGATATGGACGAAGGCGAGCAGCGGCTTGTGTACCGCCTTGGGATCGATGATGGCCGCGGTGTTGCGGATGGCGCCACTCCGCCGCAGGCGTTTGACGCGTTCATGGACTGCCGGCGGCGAAAGGCCGACGCGGTCGCCGAGCTCGGCATAGCTGATCGTCGCGTCGTCGACCAGGACGCCTAATATTTTTCGGTCGATTGCATCGATATCGCGGGCGGCAGGCCTGTTCTGCGGAATGCCATCTGTTTCTTCATCCATATTAAAATTCCCGATTGATGCAGAATTTAATACGGCCATTATTGCCATATGTCGAACAGTGATCAAGTCGCCACATTCGCAGCGGCCCCCAAGCCGCCAATCCCGGCACTCGCTTACCTGCTGACCGGGTGCATTGCCGTGATCGGCTCGAACTCGCTTGTGCTCGGTCCGATTGCACCGGCGGTGGCCGCGTCGTTCGGCACAAGCGTGCCGGCGGTCATGATCGCGTCCGCCGCGTTCGGGCTCGGTACGTCGGCAAGCGCCTTGTTCCTGGCGCGCTACATCGACCGGCTCGGCGCCCGCCGCATGCTGCAGGGAGCGTTGCTGCTGCTGGCAATAGCGCTCGTCGCCAGCGCTGCGGCGCCGACGGTGACGGCGCTGGTCGCGGCCCAGCTTCTCGCCGGCATTGCTGCGGGTGTCGCCATGCCGGCAATCTATGCCAGCTCCGCCGCGATTGCGCCGCCCGGTCGTGAAAGCGGGACCATCGGCGTCGTGCTGACCGGCTGGACGCTGAGCATGGTCGCCGGCGTTTCGCTGTCGGCCGTACTTGCCGACCTGGTGCATTGGCGCGCCGTGTTCGCGGCGGTCGCGGTGCTCGCAACACTCGCATTGGCCAGCCTCACGTTGACGTTGCTCAGCGACGTCAGGAAGAGCGGTCCGGCACCGACGCCGCTGGGCGCCTTGGGTGTTCCCGGCATAGTGCCGCTTCTGGTCGCCTGCGCCGCCTTCATGACGGCGTTTTATGGCGTCTATGGCTATCTCGGCGATCACCTTCACAACGGCCTGGGACGGCCGGTCAGTGCCAACGGGCTGGCCGCGCTCGCCTATGGCGCCGGCTTTGGCACGGCGGCACTTCTTGACGGCGTCATCGATCGTCTGGGCGCGCGGCGGGTCATGCCGTTTGCCTATCTGCTCGTCGCGCTCGTCTATGTCGCGATTGCTGCGGCAAGTGGCAGCTTCGGCCTGACCATAGCGATGATAGCCGTCTGGGGCCTTGCCAATCATTTCGGGCTGAACGTCCTGGTGATGCGCCTATCGGCGCTCGACCCTGCGCGCCGCGGCACGATCATGGGTTTGAACAGCGCGGTGACCTATCTCGCGGTGTTCGTCGGCACCACGGCGTTCGGGCCGCTTTATTCCACGTTCGGGTTTGCGGCATCGGCGGTGGTTGCAGCCTTGCTCATGCTGATCGCTGCTGCGGCAGCGGCGTGGCGTTCGCCGAAGCTATAGCGCAGCAAGGCTTGCGTCTCGGCCCGGTCCTTCGATAGATGCTCGTTGGATGGACAATACAACGCTTGAGACAACCGCCAATCCCTTGCCGCACGAGCTGGCTTTTCTTGGAGAGCGGCTTGCGGCGTTCAACGACAGCGATGTCGGCGCCTCCGGCAGGAAGACATTGGCCGTGTTCGTGCGCGATGAGCACGGCGCGATTGTCGCCGGCATCTCGGGATACACCGCCTGGGGCTGGCTCTATGTGCAATGGCTCTGGGTCGATGAAAAGCTGCGCGGCCAGCGCATGGCCGGCCGGATGCTCGAGGCAGCCGAGAGGGAGGCGATGGCGCGCGGCTGTCACGGCGCCTGGATCGACACGTTCAATCCCAAGGCCGCCAAGGCCTATGAGCGCCAAGGTTATCGACCGTTCGGTGCGCTCGCCGACTTTCCCATTGGCCGAAGCCGTATCTTCCTGCAGAAGAAATTGGTGGCTTAACTAGCCGGCAAGGCGTCCGCCGCACATCGGCTGTGGCACGCCGGTCGTGCTGGGGAAGCTGATCGGCAAGCCCCTAAGCACGCGCACAGCCAGGAAGGCAAAACACTCCGCCTCCACCGCGTCGCCCTTCCAGCCAAGCGCCTCCGCCGGCACGGCTTCGACGCCGGCGCGGCTGGCAAGCATGGCCATGATCGTTGGGTTGTGGCGACCGCCACCGCTGACCACCAGCCGCTTCGGCCGGCGCGGCAGAAGATCGAGCGCCTTGCCGACCGCGGCCGCGGTGAAGGCCGTCAGCAGGGCAGCGCCATCCTCGGCATTCATCCCGTCCGCCATCGAGGCGCCGAAATCGAAACGGTCCAGCGATTTCGGGTATGGCTTGGTCAAGTACGGGTGCTGCAGGAGCTTGGCCAACCGTGCCTCATCGACCGTCCCGACGCGAGCCAGCGCGCCGTCGCGGTCCATTTCGCCAAGCCCCTTCGACTTGATGAAGTCGTTCAGCGGCGCGTTGGCGGGTCCGGTATCGAAAGCGATGACATTGTCCTTGCCGTCCCACCAGGTGATGTTGGCGACGCCGCCGAGATTGAGCACCGCCGTGTCGCCGCTGGCATCGGCTTCGCGCAGCAGCGCGGCGTGATAGGCCGCCGACAGCGGCGCGCCCTGGCCGCCGGCGCGCATGTCGGCCGAGCGGAAGTCATAGGCGACCTTGGTGCCCAGGATGGCATGCATCAGCTCGCCATCGCCGAGCTGGCGACTCTGGCCCAGTCGGCCTACCTGCGGGGCACGGTGCAGCACGGTCTGGCCATGAAAGCCGACGACGCCGATGTCGGCCATGGTCAGGCCGTGGCTTTCGACAAGATCCTTGACCGCCGCAGACTGGGCGCGCGTCAGCGCCTCCTCTGCCTCGTGGAAGATTGCCGGTTCCGGCCCGGTGAAATTCCAGTTCCTTGCCTGCCTAAGCGTCTCTTCCAGCAAGGTCTGGATCGACTGCGGGTAGGGGGCCAGCGTGTAGGTGCCGAAATCCGCGATCCGCTCGCCGTCGGTCTTGATCAGCGCGACGTCGATATTGCCGTCCAGCACGGTGCCGGTCATCAAGCCGACGGCCCACATTGATTCGCCATTTTTCATGATTGTCAGGCTCCGTTGACGAGATCGCCGACCGCTTGGCGAAGCGCTGCGATCCCGCTGTTGAAATGACGTGTCGGATGGATCCGGTTGGTGAGCAAGGTCCACGCTCTGCTTTTGTCGAAGTCGACCCAAAGCCCGGTGCCGGTGAAGCCGGTATGCCCGATGGTTTCGGGGCTGCACAGCCGGCCGCCGGACCAGCCTTCGTAGGGTCGCTCCCAGCCATGGGTGCGGGTTGCCGACAAGGGCGTGCGCATCAGCGCTATCGAACGCTGCGACGCGCCGGTCCCGTCCAGCAGCCCTCGCGCAAAGTCGAGGACCGAAGCTGCCGTTCCGAACAGCCCGGCGTGACCGGCCCCTTGCAATGCCGAGCAATTGTCGTCGTGGACCTCGCCTGACAGCACGCGATGGCGCCATGTGCAATCTTCTGTGGCCGCCGCTTGACCCGGTTCGGCGGAGAACGCGAAGCCCGGACCGGGATCCATATCGCGAATGGTCTTGCCGGACAGGCGCTCCAGGACGAAGCCGAGCAGAATGAAGTTGATATCGGAATAGACCGGCTCCCCGACCTGCCACTCGCGCTGCAAGACAAAGGCGCGCAACAGCTCGGGGTCACGCCCATAGGTGTAGATCGGCGCGACGGCGGGAAACGGTGTCTGATGGCCGAGACACTGGCGAAACGTCACCGTCCGCTCCCAGGCTTTTTCGTCATATTGGCGAAGGTCGGGCAGGACCGAAATCAGCGGCGCGTCGAGGTCGATGACGCCTTCTTCCGCCAGTGCCAATATAGGCGGCGTGCTGAAGATGATTTTTGTCAGGGATGCCAGATCGAACCAGGTTTCGGCATGCATCGGCCGCACCTTCGGCACCCGCTGGGCCGAGCCGATTGCCCGGACGACGCGTTGGCCGTCCCGGTCGACCATGCCGAGCACGCCGCCGGGAATGCGCGACGCAGCCACCGCCGCTTCGAGTGGGCCAAACGCCCGGTCGAAAAGATCATGGTCGATCAATTGCGGCCTCCGTCTGAAAAGCAGCGATCCGTCCCACTCCCTCTGGCCTTGCATCCGTCTGGGCGACAATCATCACACTTCCACCCGTACTCTATGATCCGGCCCGAACTGCTGCCATTTTGCCGGGCCCGGCTCAAATCCCAGCGGACGCACGAGCGAGGGAACCTGGCGCGTGTCCAGCTCGAAACGTTCATACCGCCGGTCTATGGTGGGAACGGCCGCGATAAGCTGTTTGGTATAGGAGTGCTTCGGCTCCGAGAGCACCAATCTGGCATCGCCGATCTCGACGATCTGGCCGGCATAGATGACCGCGATGCGATGGGCGATCCGCTCGACCACAGCCATGTCATGCGAGATGAACAGATAGGCCAGCCCGAATTCACTCTGTAGCTCGATCAAAAGCTCCAGCACTCTGGCCTGCACCGATACGTCGAGCGCCGAAACCGCTTCGTCGAGGACGACAACGGAGGGATTGAGCATCAGCGCACGGGCAATGCACAGCCGTTGGCGTTGGCCGCCGGAGAATTCGTGCGGATAACGCTGCAGGCTGTTTTCCGGCAGGCCGACGCGGTTCAGCAGCGCGGCCATTTTCGCTCGCGTCTCAGCAGTTATCCGCCCGCCCGTGGCGATCACCGGTTCCGCAAGAATGCCTTCGATGGCGAGCCTGGGATTAAGCGAGCCATAGGGATTCTGGAACACCATCTGCACGGGAAGGGCGCTCTGCCCGGCGGCGGCCGTGCGCGTGCTGGCCGAGATTGTGCCGCGCGTCGAGCGCACCAGCCCCAGAATCGCACGGGCGGCGGTGGATTTTCCGGAACCGCTCTCGCCGACGACGGCCAATGTTTCGCCCGGCATCAAGTCGAAATCCACACCGTCCACCGCGTGCACGGCACCGCTGGCGCGGCTGAAAAACCCACCCTTGACGGGAAATCGCACCACGAGGCCATCGACCTTCAGCGCCGGCTCGGTAGCTTTTTGCTTTTCGCGTTGCATGTCTTTGCGTGTCGCACTGCCGCCGGCGAAATGCGGCACCGCATGAAGCAGATGCCGCGTATAGGGATGCCGCGGCTCATCCAATATCTGATTCAGCGCGCCCTGCTCGACAGCTTCTCCGCTTTGCATCACCATGAACTTGTCGGCGATGCCTGCAACCAGACCGATATCGTGGGTGATGAAGATCATCGACATCCCGGTTTCCTGCTTCAACTCGGCGAGCAACGCCATGATCTGCGCCTGCACCGTAACATCCAGCGCCGTCGTTGGCTCGTCGGCAATGAGCAGGCGCGGGTTGCAGGCGAGCGCCATGGCGATCATCACCCGCTGCAGCATGCCGCCCGAAAGCTGGTTGGGCGTGTATTTCAGCCGCCGTGCTGCGTCGGGAATGCGCACACGGTCGAGCGCGTCCTTGGCCGCCGCCGTCGCTTGCCGGCCGGTCAGGCCGCGATGCAGGCGAAACGACTCCTCGATCTGCCTGCCGATGGTCAGCACCGGATTGAGCGAGGTCATCGGCTCCTGGAAGATCATGCCGATTTCGCCGCCGCGGATCTTGGTCAGCTGCGGCTCGGCCGCGGCGGTCAGGTCGAACATGCTGCCGTCGGCCCGCTTCAGCTTGATCGAGCCCGCGGTGATGCGGCCGCCGCCATAATCGACAAGGCGATTGATCGAGAGCGCCGTCACCGATTTGCCCGAGCCGCTTTCGCCGACGATGGCCAGCGTTTCGCCGTCAGCGAGATCGAAGCTGACGCCGCGCACGACCTCATTGGCTGACGGCTTTCGGCCGAAGCCGACGCGCAAACCGCTGACGGACAGCAGCGGGATCATGCGATCGATCTCCGCGTCTTCGGGTCGAGGACATCGCGCAACGCATCGCCGAGCAGGTTGAAACCGAGGATGCTGATCATGATCGCCACCCCCGGGAAGATCATCAACCAGGGAGCCGTCTCCATCAGATTGCGGCTGTCGCTCAACATCAAGCCGAGCGACGCGGCGGGCGGCTGGGTGCCGAGCCCGAGGAAGCTCAAGCCGGCTTCGGTGAGCAGGGCCCAGGCCAGCGCCAGCGTCACCTGAACCGTCAACGGCGCGACCAGATTGAGCAGCAGATGCCGTGTCAAGATGTAGCTCGAGCTGCTGCCGAACGTGCGGGCCGCGTCGACGAACTCGCGCGCTTTCAGCGACAGAGCCGGGCCGCGCACCACGCGCGTGAAGATCGGCGTGTAGACGATGGCAATGGCGACGACGCTGGTCCAGGTTCCCGGTCCCGCAACCGCGACGATCAGCAGCGCCAGCAGGATCGCCGGGAATGCCAGCAGCACATCCATGATGCGCATCACCAGGCCGTCCCAGCGGCGTCCGAACCAGGCTGCCGCCAGCCCGAGCACGGTGCCGGCCAGCGTCGCGAAGGCGACCGAAAAAAAGGCCACCAGGAAGGACTGGCCGATCCCGGTCATCAGCCGACTTGCGACATCGCGGCCGAACAGATCCGTGCCCATCCAGTACGTGCTGTCAGGCGCATGCAGCCGCTCGACCCGGTGCTGCGTCAGCGGATTGTCCGGCGTCAGCCCCAGCATGCTAAGTACGGCAAGCAGCAGATAAAGCGCAACGATGGCACCGCCGATGCGGCCGCTGGTGTGCGCAAGTATAGCCCGCAATGTCGCCATCAGTATTCGCTTAGCCGAATGCGCGGGTCGAGCGCGACATAGGCGAGGTCGACGAGGAGATTGACGATCATGAAGTTGAAGGCGATGAACAGCACGCTTCCCTGCACCAGCGCGTAGTCGCGCTGCAGGATGGCATCCAGCACCATGCGGCCGAGACCGGGCAGTGCATAGATCTGCTCGACGATGACTGCCCCGCCCAGGAGATAGCCGAACTCTATGCCGCTCAGCGTCACGACCGGGATGAGCGCATTGGGCAAAGCATGCCGCCAGATGACGCCGCGCGCCGAAACGCCCTTGCTGCGCGCCGTCCTCACATAGTCGTCGCTCAGCACATCGAGCATCGCCGAACGCGATATACGGGTGACCGACGCCGCGAAGGCGAAACCGAGCGTGACGGCCGGCAGCAACAACTGGCCGATATTGCGCAGAGGATCCCGCCACAGCGGCGAAAACTCGCCCATCGCCGGCAAAACGCCAAACCCCGCCGACAGCGTGTAGATGATCAGCAGTGCAAGGACGAAGTTCGGCGTCGATTGTCCGATCATTGCGACAACGCGCACGCCGAGATCGGAAAGCTTCTCATTGTGGGTGGCGGCAAAGATCCCGGCCGGCATGCCGACGACAAGGGCGATGATCATCGACAGCAGCGCAAGCTCCAGCGTCAGCGGGAAGCGTTCGAGGATGACGCCGAGCACCGGCCTGCCATAGGTGGACGAAATGCCGAGATTGCCTTGGAAAAGACCAAGCAGCCAGCGCCAGTACTGAATGAACCAGGACTGGTCGATGCCGAAATAGGCCGCAAGCGCGTCGCGCTGAGGAGGCGTCAGCAGGCCGGCTTCGGTTCCCAGCATTGCCGTGATCGAATCGCCCGGAACCATCCGGATCGCCAGGAACACCACGATGGACACGCCAAGCAGGACGAGAGGGAAGGTCGCCAGTCGCCGCATCAGATAGTTCACGCGAATAATATCCTCTCGTCCGGCATCGAAGCAGCTACTGGATCGTCACCTTGGCGAGGCTGAACAGCGAACCTGTCGGCACTGGTTCGAATCCTGCGATATTCTTCTGCTGGGCCGTGTAGCTGTAGGACGTGTAGAGCCAGATCCAGGGCGACATCTCAGTGATGTGCTTCTCGAAGTCGGCGAAGATCGCTTTGCGCGCCGCCGGGTCGGTCTCGGTGCGGCCCTTCTGCATCAGGCTGTCCAGCGTATCGTCGATATAGTTCGCCACCTTCTGCAGATTGCCGGTCTTGGTCCAGTAGCGATTATACATAGTGTAGGGATCGGCCCTGCCGCCGTTCAGCGCGACGGCCATGTCGAAATCGCCCTTCAGCCATGCA
Organism: Mesorhizobium sp. M0894; assembly: GCF_040319725.1. Lineage (NCBI taxonomy): Bacteria > Pseudomonadati > Pseudomonadota > Alphaproteobacteria > Hyphomicrobiales > Phyllobacteriaceae > Mesorhizobium > Mesorhizobium sp. M0894. The sequence goes on from NZ_JAMYOG010000007.1 coordinate 188,451, forward strand.
TCGACATAGACGTTGAGCTCCATCATTTTGATGTCGAGCTTGACGCCGATTTCTGCGAGTTGCGACTGGATCACCTGGGCTTCCGCCGCTGCCGTCGGCGGCTCGCCGGTGGCGCCGGTCACGGTCGCCGAAAAGCCGTCGGCATAGCCGGCTTCAGTCATCAGTTGCTTGGCCTTCTCAATGTCGCGCTTATAGCAGAACAACTGGTTCGGATCGGTCGCCAGGGCCGGGATGGTCAGCGGGCCGGTGACCTTGCCTTCGCCGAGCGAGGCGGTGTCCAGCACTTCCTGCCGGCCGATGGCGCAGGAGATCGCCTGACGCACCTTGAGTTCGGTCATCGGCTTGCGGGACGGATTGAGCTGCAGCACGTGGTAGGCAAGCACCGGCACGCGGTTCAACTGCAGGCTGGCTTCCTTGGGCACCAGCGTGGCGACAAGTGGATCGTTGAGCAGGGCGAAGTCGATCTGCTTGGTGCGCATCGCCGCCAGGATCGCCGTTTCGTCCGGCAGCACGCTGATCTCGATGCCGTCGACACCGGTCGCGCCGCCCGCCCAATCCTTGTTGGCGACAAGCACTTCCTTGGAATTAGGATCCCACTTTTCGAGCTTGAACGGACCCGAGCCGACCGTCGTCGTGCCGATCGAGCCGGCCGTGATTTCGCTTGCCGGGACGATCGCGGCATTGACGTCGCTCATCGCCGTCAGGATCGGCACATCCGGCTGCGAGAGGTGGAACACGACGGTGGCTGGATCGGGCGTGTCGATGCTGGCGATCGAGAGAAAGTTGGCGCGGGCGGCCGCACCGGTCTTCTCGTCGAGTATGCGCTCGAAGGATGCCTTGACGTCGGCCGAGGTCACGGCGGCGCCGTTCTGGAATTTTGCTTTCGGATTGAGCCTGAAGCTCAGCTCCTTGCCGTCCGCCGAGAACTGCCAGGAGTCGGCAATCGCGGGCGTGATCTGCAGATTGGCGTCGAGCCGTACCAGCGGTTCATAGATCAGCTCCAGCAACCGCAGCGAGGAGAATGCCGTCTGCTTGTGCGGATCAAGACCGGTGGCGTCCTGCGACCAGGCCATGTGCAGCGTCGCCGCACTCGCCTGCACCGGTGCCGCGGCAATGGCCAGCATTGCCGCAAGCGTCATCCCGGAAAGCAGTTTCTTGCCAATGTGCCGTACCATTGTCGTCTCCCATTATTGTTAAACCTGATGCCTTGCAGTTCCCCGGACCGCTTCAAAGGGACACACGCCCCGGAACATCGGCCCAGCATCCATGCGGTCTTACACCGTCTTTTCGCCTATCGCCTTGCGCAGGAAACCTCCCGCATTGGCAAGCGCCTTACGTGCTTCTTCGACGCCCATGCCGGTGATCGTCACCAGGATTGCCAGTTTTACGTCATTGCCGGTCTGGTCGAGTGCCTGTCGTGCCTGCTGCGCCGCGCAGCCGGTCGTCTGCATCACGATCCTGACCGCCCTGGCGATCAGCTTCTTGTTGCTTGGATTGAGGTCAACCATCAGGTTCTGATAGCTCTTGCCGATGCGGATCATGCTGGCGGTCGACAGCATGTTGAGCACCAGCTTTTGCGCGGTTCCCGATTTCAGCCGGGTCGAGCCGGTGAGGACCTCCGGTCCAACCACCGGAGAGATGGCAATATCGGCAATTCCGGCAATGGTCGATCGCGGATTGCAGGACAGCGCCACGGTGGTGGCTCCCACCTGCTTGGCATAGGTCAAGCCGCCGATGACATAGGGTGTGCGTCCGCTGACAGCGATGCCGACCACCACGTCGCCGGCGGTCAGCTTGATGTCCTGCAGCGCCTTTATTCCCTGCTTCGGATCGTCCTCCGCGCCTTCCGCGGAGTGCACCAGCGCGTCGACGCCGCCGGCGATCAGGCCCATCACCATGTCCTCGGGCACGCCGAAGGTCGGCGGACATTCCGAGGCGTCGAGGACGCCAAGCCGGCCGCTCGTGCCCGCGCCCATATAGACAAGGCGTGCACCTTTCTGGAACGCGCTCACGATCCGGTCCACGGCCGCAGCAATGTCGGGGATGACCTTCTCGACGGCTGCCGCAACGCCTTTGTCCTCGTCATTGATCTTGCGCAGCACCTCGAGGGTCGGCAACAGATCGATGTCCATCGTCTTCGGATTCCGGTCCTCGGAAACCAATCGCTCCAGCTCCGACATCAACCCGTGTTCGACCACTTGCTTGCTTTCAATCTGCTGTGAGCAGGAATGTGATGCGGTGCCAGCCGACGTCCAGTGCCCGCAGCCGGCGACCGGCAACTTGCTTCTGCTTGGTTAACTTTTTAGAATTCGATATTCCTCGTGTCAACGGATACTAGGAATATAATATTCCTTCAGGCAGGAGCACTATCGCTGACACAGGGATTTCCTAGCCAGGATTATGGCTCCCGAAACCGCATCGCCATCGGCCGGCTTCAGACGTCGGCGGACGTCGGGAGCGAGCCATGGCTCTAGCGGGCTGGACAGACCGCCGAGCAGCGTAACCCGCGGCGCGCCCTTTTCGAACAGCACCCGCACGAACGTGTCGACCTGCTCGGCAGCACCTTGCACGATGCGCCGTCCGGCCGGATCGCCCTGGTCGGCGTGGCGGATCACCATCGGCGCCAAGGCGGCATAGTCGGTCGCGCTGGCGCGGTCCATCCAGGCCACCGACTCGAACGGATCGTCCCTGAAGCGCTGCATCACCTCGGTCAGCAGCGCCGTCCGCTCATGCCGGCCGTCATGGGCACGCAAGGCAAGCTGCACTGCCTTTAGTCCGAGATCGGCGCCGCTGCCCTCGTCGGAAATCGGAAAACCGTAGCCGCCGACGCGCATGTCGCGCCCTTCGACAAAGCCGAGCCCGATCGAACCGGTTCCGGCTATGACGATGGCGCCGTCTTGACCCGAATGAGCGCCCAGGCAAGCCGCGACGCCGTCGCTGTCGAAGTCGATGCTCGCAAAGCGATGTTCGATGCCACGAAACGCCTCGAGCGCACCCTTGCGGCCGATGCCGGCAAGACCGATGCCGGCGCGGATCCTGGCGATTTCCGCCGCCGCGAACCCTGCCTCTTCGATCGCCGCGCCAAAGGCTTTGGCAATCGAGGCCCAGGCCGCCTCTATACCGAGCCGCGTTGTCGCCGGGCCCGACAGGCCTTGCCCGAGCACAGTTCCTGCCTCGTCTTCGATACGCGCCCGGCAGCCGGTTCCGCCGCCATCGACGCCCAGGAAATAATGCGGAGACACCGCGCCGGCACTCATCCACTTATCCGCTCGATCTGGGCGCCACACAGGCGGAGCTTGCGGTCCAGCTGCTCATAGCCACGGTCGAGGTGGTACACCCGGTTGATCGTTGTCTCGCCTTCGGACACCAGCGCCGCCAGCACCAGCGAGACGGAGGCGCGCAGGTCGGTCGCCATCACTTGCGCGCCCTTCAGCTTCTCGCCTCCGCGCACCAGCGCCATGGTGCCTTGCAGCTTGATATTGGCGCCGAGCCGCATCAGTTCGGGCACATGCATGAAACGGTTCTCGAAGATCGTCTCGCGCAACAGCGAAGCGCCCTCGGCACAGCACATCAACGCCATGAACTGCGCCTGAAGATCGGTCGGAAAGCCCGGATAGGGCTCCGTCGTCACGTCGACCGCCTCGAGTGGCCCGTCTCTCGACACGATCAGCCCGCGGTCGCCCGGCCATATTTTCACACCGGCTGCTTCGAGCAGCCGGACGACGGATGCCATGTGCTCGAGCCGCGCGTGGGTCAGCTCGAGCTGACCGCCGGTGATAGCCGCTGCGACGGCATAGGTGCCGGCCTCTATCCGGTCCGGGATGATGTCGTGCGTGGCGGCGCGCCAGTCTGTGCTGCCCGCGATCAGGATGCGGTGCGTGCCGGCGCCCTCGATCCGCGCGCCCATGGCGTTCAGGCAGGCGGCAAGATCGGCTACCTCCGGCTCACGGGCCGTGTTGAGGATCTCGGTCTCGCCGTTTGCAGTCGTCGCCGCCATCATCGCAGTTTCGGTCGCGCCGACCGACGGCGAGCTCAAAACGATGCGCGCGCCTTTCAGCCCGCCCGGCGCAGACGCGACGATCAGCCCGTTTTCGATGGCAATGTCGGCGCCAAGTGCCGCAAGCGCGGCGACATGCATGTCGACCGGCCGTGCGCCGATCGCGCATCCGCCAGGCAGCGAGACCCGGGCATGGCCGAAGCGGGCAAGCAGCGGACCGAGAACCAGCACCGTCGCGCGCATGCGCCTGACTGTGTCGTAGCTTGTCTCCCTGGAGACGGCAGCACTGGCATCGATTGTGGCGGCATGCGCCGATCTGGTGACTTCAGCCCCATGAAGCCCGACGACGCCAAGCATGTTGTCGACATCGGTCACCTCAGGCAGGTTGGTCAGCTGCAGCGGGTGGGGGCTGAGCAAAGCTGCCGCTATTTGCGGCAAGGCCGCGTTCTTGGCGCCGGAGATCGTCACCGCGCCCTCAAGCCTGTGCCCGCCGACGATCCGCAATCTATCCATGGCTCTGACCTAATCCAAGGTGTCGGCGAGTCTACGCGCTTGCAGGCGATCTTTCATGTCCGAATTCCCGTGCATGTCCGATCGTTGGTGTGGGCGAAAGGCTAGGCCGAAACCGCACGGGTCGAGATTTGATAGATCATTCTTGGCTGTCAATCAGGAACGGAATAATTTATTCCTTGGCTTGGCATTGTCGATGACTGGCAACAGGGGAACGCATGTCCGTCCTGAAGAAGATCGAGGCCAAGCTCGAGATCATGGCGCCCGGCGATCGCGAGATCGGGCGGTACATCGTCGACAATCCCGACCAGATGCTGCGCCTGTCGACGGCGGCGCTCGCCGCCGAAATCGGCCGCAGTCAGTCGAGCGTCGTCAAGTTCAGCCAGAAGCTCGGCTATGCCAGCTATCAGGAGCTCAAGCTCGCCGTCAGCGAGGCCAAGTCGCAGGAATGGCACGTGCCGGCCGGCATGATCCACGGTTCGATCGAGGTCGGCGACAGCTATCTGGTCATCTTGCGCAAGCTGATCGGCAGCAAGCTCTTGTCGATGCAACAGACCGTCGCAGCCAACACCGAGCAGGAAATCGGCAAAGCCCTCGAAGCGTTGAACGGGGCGCGCCGCATTCATCTGGCCGGCGTCGGCGCATCCTCGCTCGTGGCGCGCGATTTCTCCTACAAGCTGATGAAGCTCGGCCGCAACGTGCTGCACGACAGCGACAGCCATGTGCAAATGGCCAATGTCTCGACGCTTGGACGAGGCGACGTGCTGTTCGCGCTCTCCTATTCCGGGGCGAGCATCGAAACCCTGCGGATAGCCGAACTGGCTCGCAAACGTGGCACCACCGTGATCGCCGTCACTGGACTTCGCGACAATCCGCTGAGCCGCGTTGCCGACATTCGCCTCCACACGATCGCCGATGAAGAGCGCGCGCGCTCTTCGTCGATAACCGCGCGCGACGCACAACTGACGCTCACCGACCTGCTGTTCATCCTGCTCGTGCAGAAGCAGCCTGACGCCAACGAATACGTCCACAACAGCGAACTGGCCGTCTCGGTACTGAAGGCTTAGTCGTTGGACGCATCTCACCCGCTCTCCCTTGAGCCGCGCGTCTATTAGCGGCCCAGAAGGTTGCGCTCGACTGTCTTGAGATGGGCGAGCATCGCCTGGTTGGCGCTTTCCGGGTCGCGGCGCAGCAATGCGTCTAATATTGTCTGATGCTCGTCGCAATAAACGCGCCTGCGCTCCTCCGAGAATGAGCGCTTTTTCATTTCGAACCATGGCGATTGGTTGCGGATCGTGCGCATGAGATTGTGAATCTCTTTCAGGAAGTCATTGCGGCAGCAGGCGAAGACGCAGTGATGGAACTCGGCGTCCCAATGCTCGAAGTCCGGCATGTCCTCGGCAGCGCATGCGGTCTGATGCGCTTCGCGAACCGCGTTTAGTTCCGCCATGCTGGCATTTGTGGCGGCGAAGGCCGCCGCCGCTGGCTCCAGCAACTGCCTGATCTCCATCATGTCGGCGGGGCTGGTGCCTTCCATCCGCGTGACCGTCGCCGCGATGGAATCGGGATTGGTCGCAGTCAGAAAAGTGCCGCGCCCGACATGCCGGACAACCGTTCCGTCCTCCTCCAGGAAGCCGACGGCACGACGCACCGTATTGCGCGCCACGCCGAACTCGGCCGCAAGGTCGCGCTCGGGCGGCATCCGCCCGTCCTGAAGCCACTCGCCGGCCGAAATCCGTTTTTTCAGCACAGTGGCGATGTCGTTGGCGACGAGCTTGGGCATTTGTTGAGAGCTTTTAATCTGATCCAATGTTGAACCAATACTATCAGCCGGCGCCCTGCCGGTCCAGTACCTGATGAGGTCAAGGCCCGATTTACCGCGACAAGTGACGAAAACCCTCTTGCAGCCTAAACCAATCCGCGATAGCGTGTAACGAAAGAGCTTATATTGGCTCATAAAAGGTTCAGGGAGGAACGAATGAAGGTCGCGACGTTTTCGATTGCAGGCGAACGTCGCGTCGGCGTTGTCGATGTCGACAATCAGTCGGTCGCCCCCTTCGATATCCCTGTTGACCAGGCGCTGTCTGGCGTGCTGGCGCTGTTGCGGCGCAACGGCGCCGGGATGCCGCGCACGCTGTCGCCGGTTCCGCTGGCGCAGGTCGAGCTCGAGGCGCCGATACCTTTGCCTGCCCGCAACATCTTTTGCGTCGGCAAGAATTATTATGAACACGCCCACGAGTTTGCCCGCAGCGGCTTCGATTCGAGCGCCGGTGCCGGCGCCATTCCGCAACATCCGATCATTTTCTCGAAGGTCCCCGAATCGGTCGTTGCAACACATTCGAACGTGCTGATCGACCCTTCCATATCGATTGCGATCGATTATGAGGCGGAACTGGCGGTCATTATCGGCAAGGGCGGACGCGGCATTTCGAAAGCCGAGGCTTACGATCACGTCTGGGGTTATACGATCGTCAACGACGTCACTGCCCGCGACCTGCAGGGAAAATATAGCCAATGGCTAATCGGTAAGTCGCAGGATACGTTTTGCCCGATGGGGCCATGGGCGATCACCAAGGATGAGCTCGACCTGGAAAACGCTTCGGTACGTTGTTTCGTCAATGACGACCTCCGCCAGAATTCCAAAATATCGCTGCTCATCTTCGATATTCCGACGATCATATCGACGCTTTCGCAAGGCATCACCTTGAAGCCGGGCGACATCATCGCCACCGGCACGCCGGTCGGTGTCGGCATCGGCTTTGATCCGCCGAAATATCTCAAAGCCGGCGACATTGTGCGGGTCGAGATCGACGGCATCGGGACGCTGGAGAACCGGATCGTGGAGCGGGTGCAATGACGACTGTCACCGTCGGTCCGATTGTCGCGGAAGTCGCCGGCGAGGGCGAGCCGGTGGTGATGATCCACGGTCTCGGCGGAACCTCGAACATGTTCCAGCCGCAGCTGGAGGCGCTCTCGGCCTACCGTGTCATCCGCCTCGACCTGCCTGGATCCGGCCGCTCGCCGCGGCCGCTCGATCCATTGACGATCGAGCTAATGAGCGACGCCGTCATCCGCGCCATGGCGGGCATGGGCGTCACCCGGGCGCATTTCGTCGGCCACTCCATGGGCACGATCGTCTGTCAGTTGGTCGCAGAGATGCAGCCGTCGCTGGTCAGGTCGCTGGTTTTGTTCGGTGCTCTCGCCGAGCCAGCTGAGGCGACGCGGCAAGGCCTTGCCAACCGGGCGCGATTGGCGCGATCGGGCGGTATCGCCGACATCGCCGACCAGATCGTTGCCAATGCACTGTCGGCCCATACCAGGGAGACCTCGCCGGCCGCCGTCGCCTTCGTGCGCGAATCCATCACCAGGCAGGACCCGGAAGCCTATGCCCGCACCTGCGAAGCCCTGGCCAAGGCCACGGCTGTGGATACGCGCCGGATTTCAGCGCCGACCCTTTTGGTTACCGGCGACGCCGATACGATCAATCCGATGAGCGTCGGCCAGGCGCTTGCCGACAGGATAAAGGGAGCGATATTCTTGTCCCTCGATCGGTGCGGACATTGGGCCACGGTGGAGTGCCCCCGCGAAAGCAGCCAAAGGCTCGCCGATTTTTTGAGACGCGTTGATAGGTGAGGATCGGAATTCGGGCGTAAAAACAGTGCGCCCGACAGTTTGGGAGGTTTTCTGATGGCAGACGACGGCTGGAACGGAAACGGTTCGGGCAGCACGCTCTTTACCAATGTGCGCGTGCTCGATGCGACCGGCGAATACCCCTACACCGGCGAAGTGCTGGTTCAGGGCAACCGTATCAAGCAGATCACCAAGGGCTCGTCGCGTTTCGGCTCGCCGGCTGTGTCGTCCTCCTACAGCGGCTTGTCAGGCGGTGTCACAACGATCGACGGCATGGGCGCGACGCTGATGCCGGGCATGATCGACGCGCATCTGCATCTCTCCTGGAACAACGCGCCCGGCATCGACCCGATCCAGATGATGGAGGTGGAAGAGCACATGCTGGTCACCATGGAGATGGCCAAGCTGGTACTCGACGCCGGCTTCACTGCCGGCCGCGGCGCCGCAGCCGCCAAGCCGCGGCTCGACGTCGTGTGCAAGAAATTCATCAATCAGGGGCGTTTTCCCGGGCCGCGTTACCTCGCCGCCGGTCCCGAGATCACGACGGTCGGCGGCCTCGGCGATTCCGCGCCTTCGCACATTCCGCATGAAGGCCTCAATCTCGGCATCGTTGTCTCCGGTCCCGAGGAAATCCGCCGCACGGTGCGCCAGCTGATCAAATACGGTGTCGATTCCATCAAGCTCAATCTGTCCGGCGAAAGCATCACCGGCATGGGCGCCGAAGAAACGCCGATGTCGGAGGAAGAGGTCGCCATGGCCGCCTCCGAGGCGCGCTGCCGCAACAAGGTGCTGTCGGCGCATGCGCGCTCATCCGGCTCGGTCAAGCAATGTGTCCGCCACGGCATCCAGAACATCTACCACGCTTCGTTTGCCGACGAGGAAGCTCTGGACATGCTCGAGGCGGCCAAGGACAAGCATTTCGTGGCCCCCGGCATCGCCTGGCTGATCAACACCGCGCGCCATGCCGAGCAATGGGGCATCAAGCCCGGCTCGCCGCTCTCGCTCGAATATGAGCGCGAGCTCGAAATGTGCATCGAGACGATGAAAAAGATGCATCGACGCGGCATCCGCGTCTGCATCGGCGGCGACTACGGCTTTGCCTGGACGCCGCAAGGCACCAACGCCAAGGACATCCAGACCTTCGTTGAGATGCTTGGCTTCTCGCCGATGGAGGCAATCCAGGCCGGGACCAAATATGGCGGACAGATCATGGGGATGGCCGACGAGCTCGGCATGATCAAGGAAGGTTATCTCGCCGATCTGCTGTTGATCGACGGCGACCCGATATCGGACGTGCGCATCCTGCAGGACAAGAACCGCATCCTCGCCATCATGAAGGACGGCAAGTTCCACAAGGCGCCGCGCTTGAATGAGCAGCGCCGCCGGCTGACCGCATGAGCATTCTGGACCGGCCATCTTCGCCCGACATTTCGCGGCCTAAGACTTCGGGGCTCGAGATTTCTGGCGGCGGCATGACGCGCAGACAGGCGTGGGGTCTTTTCTGGCTCCTCGCAGCTGCCGTCATTGCATGGCTGGTCTTTGCCGTCTGGCCGGACTGGCTGAACGCCATCCTGATTTCCAAGAAGGCATTCGTCAGCGCCATCCTCAACGGCATCACCCTGGCTGGCCTTTATTTCCTGGTCGCCAGCGGCTTTACCCTGATCTTCGGCCTGATGCGCAACGTCAACCTGGCGCATGGCTCGCTCTATCTGCTTGGCGCCTATATCGGCTATGAGGTGGCGAACCGCACCGGCTACTGGCTGCTGGGTGTCGCCGCGGGCTTCATCGTTCTGGCCCTTGTCGGCGTCGTCATGCAGATCTTCGTCTTCCGGCGACTGGAAGGCGACGACCTTCGCCAGACCCTGGTCAGCATCGGTATCTCGATCGTCGCCGCCGACCTGATGCTGGCGGTCTGGGCCGGCGGCACCTATCAGATCCCGGTGCCGGAATGGCTCGACGGTGCACTGACCTTACCGGTGGTCACGGCCGTGCGGTCTAACGGCGTCTCGGTGTTTCTCACCTACCCGCTTTATCGCGTCGTCGTGCTGGCGGCTGCGATCGTTATCGGCATCGGCCTTTGGCTGATGCTGCACAAGACGCGCGTCGGCATGATGGTCCGCGCCGGCGTCGACGACCGCGCCATGCTGTCGGCCTCGGGCGTCAACGTACACGCGGTCTTTGCTATCGTCTTTGCCGTCGGCGCCGGGCTTGCCGGCTTTGCCGGCGTCGTCGGCGGCTCGGCATTGTCGGTTGCGCCCGGCGAGGACGTCCGCTATCTCCTGGCCTCGCTCGTCGTCGTCATCGTCGGCGGCATGGGTTCGATTACCGGTGCTGCAATCGGCGCGCTGCTGATCGGCCTCGCCGAACAGATCGGCCTCGTCTATTTCCCGACCTACGGCATCGTGCTCACCTTCGTCATCATGGTGGTAGTGCTGTCGGTGCGGCCGCAAGGCATCATGGGGAAAGCGCGATGAGCCTGACCGTCGCCGTAGGCGCCGCGCCTCGACAGAACTGGCTGGAGAAGCTCGGCGCCGGTCACATCATCCTTGCCGTAGCATTGGTTCTCTACCCGCTGGTGGCATCCGATTTCTTCCTGACGCAGATCGGCGGTTATTCGCTGATCTTCGGCATGCTCGCACTGTCGCTGATGATGCTGGCCGGCTATGGCGGCATGGTCAGCCTTGCCCAGATCACTGTCGCCGGCATCGCCGCCTATGCCATCGCCATCCTCGGCGAGAACAATTCGAACGTGCTCGGCCTCGGCTGGCCGTGGTGGATCGCAGCACCCTTCGCCATTCTGGCAGCTGCGGTGGCATCGGCGCTGATCGGCTGGATCTCGGTGCGCACCGAAGGCATCTATACCATCATGATCACGTTGGCGATCGCCACCGCGACCTTCTATTTCGCCCAGCAAAACTACGCGATCTTCAACGGCCATTCCGGCTATGCCGGCATTCGCGCGCCGGTGTTCTGGGGCGTCAACTGGCGCGACCCGAAGGCCTTCTATTATCTCTGCCTGGGTTCGGCGGTGCTGTCCTACGCGGGGATACTCTACGGCGCCCGCTCGACCTTCGGCATGACCGTGCAGGCAATCCGCGACAATCCGCGTCGCATGCGCGCGCTCGGCTATCACGTCACCGCACACAAGGTCTTCGCATGGTTCCTGGCTGGAATCATTGCCGGTGTCGCAGGCGTGCTTTTGGTCTGGTTCAATGGGCGCGTTTCACCCGGCACGATCGGCGTCGATGCAGCCATCGACGTGCTGATCATCGCCGTCATCGGCGGTTTGCGCCACCCGATCGGGCCTTTTCTCGGCGCGCTCGTCGTTGTCCTGATGCAGACCTTTGCCATCGACCTTGTCGGAGCCGAGCGTTTCAACACGCTGATCGGGCTGGTGTTCCTGGTGATCGTCTTCATCTCGCCGGATGGAATTCTTGGGTTGTGGGGGAGGATCAGACCGCAGCTAGCTCAGGAGTCCTTGCGTTCCGGTCCGTGACGCCGGAGCGGAATGAACTGCATCAATCAATCAAAGGGAGGAAAAAATGAGAATACATCGACGCACACTGCTTGCGCTGGCGCTTGCCACCGGGCTGACAGCTCCGTCTCTGGCGCTAGCCGCCGACGACACGATCAAGATCGGCCTGCTCGCCACTTTCGAGGGACCGTTCACGGTGCTCGGCGAAGACGGCGAGCGTGGCGCGAAGACGGCGCTCGACGAGGTCAGCGGCATGGTTGCCGGCAAGAAGATCGAAATCGTCAAAGGCTCGTCCGACGCTTCACCTGATAGCGCCGTGCGCGCTGCCCGCAAGCTGGTCGAGCAGGATGGTGTCAAGGTGTTGGTCGGCCCGCTTTCGGGCGATGAGGGCCTCGCCGTCAAGGACTATGCCAAGACCCAGCCGACCGTGACCTTCATCAATGGCACCTCGGCGGCGCAGGACACGACGCTGCGCAACCCGGCGGAAAATTTCTTCCGCTTCTCGACCGACGGCGCGCAGTGGATGGCGGGTCTCGGCACCTATGCCTTCAACGACAAAGGCTACAAGCGGGTCGCCACTGTCGCCGAGGACTATTCTTTCCCGTATACGCAGGTCTTCGGCTTCATGGCCGAGTTCTGCAAGGCAGGCGGCAAGGTGCCGTCCAAATCCTGGGTGCCGATCGGCAACAAGGATTTTTCGTCGGTTATCGCGGCCATTCCCGATGACGTCGATGCAATCTACGTCGCGCTTGGCGGCGCCGACGCCGTGAACTTCCTGACCCAGTATCAGCAGGGCGGCGGCGCGGCCCCCTTGATTGGTGGCTCGATCACCGTCGACCAGACGGTGCTGACCTCGAAGGGCAAGCTGCGCGACGTGCTGGTCGGCACGCCTTCCGCCGGACCAACCGCCGACACCAACGACGCGCCTAGTTGGAAAACTTTCGTCGAAGCCTACAAGAAGCAGCCAGGTGCCTTTCCCTCGCCGTCGCTCTTCGCCCACGGCTATTACGTCAACATGAAGGCGACATTGCTCGGTCTCGAACAGGTCGGCGGCGATGTCTCCGATGGCGGCGCCAAACTGCGTGACGCACTCTCGAAACTGTCTTTCGACACGCCGACCGGCAAGGTGTCACTGGACAAGAACCGCAACGCGATTGCCGACATCTACCTGACCGAGGTGACCGAGGGGCCGGACGGCAATCTTTTGAACAAGCTCGTCAAAGTCGTGTCGCAGGTCAACCAGACGCTGGGCATTCCCGAAGACGAGTTCGCCAAGCTTGGGGCTGTCAGCCGCGACAATCCGCGCTGCCCGTAACCGCGTGGCTTGCGAGTATATCCGCCCGTGACCGAAACTCTTGCCGCGAACCGTCTCCAAAGCTCCGGCGCCTTTGCGCTGGAACTCGATGGCGTTGCGCGGCATTTCGGCGCTTTGGTGGCGCTCTCCGGCATTGATATGAGGATCGCGGCTGGCGAGCGGCGCGCGGTTCTCGGCTCTAACGGCGCCGGCAAGACCACGCTGTTCAATGCAGTGACCGGCGATTTCCTGCCGACGGCTGGCCGCATCCGCTTCTTCGGTGAGGACATCACCGACTTGCCGCCGCATGAACGCATCCGGCGGGGCTTGCGGCGGACCTACCAGATCTCGCAGCTGTTCAAAGGCTTGTCGGTTCTCGACTCGATCTTTCTCGCTTGCCGCGGCGTCTCACGCCGACGGTTCTCGCTGCTCCGCCCAAAGGCCACCGACGTCAACATGGTGCAGGCGGAATCGATCCTCAATGCCGTGCATCTCGAGGCCTATCGCGACCTGCTGGTGGCGACACTCAGCCATGGCCAGCAGCGGCAGTTGGAGATCGCGCTGGCGCTGGCCGGCGCGCCACGCTTCATCCTGTTCGACGAGCCGGCGGCCGGCCTGTCGCCGACCGAGCGCCGCGACTTGGTGGCGATCCTCAATGCGCTGCCCAAGCATATCGGCTATATTATCATCGAGCACGATCTGGATGTCGCGCTGCGCGTTTCGGAATATGTGTCGATGATGCACAACGGCCGTCTGTTCAAGGAAGGCACGCCGCAAGAGATCGAGGCCGACCCGGAGGTCCAGGAGATCTATCTCGGGGGCAAGCATGGCTGAGCGCCCCGTTCCCCTCGGCCGAACGCTCCCTTCTGGCCCAGCCTCTTCCGGCAAAATAGGCAAGGCGATCCTCAAAATAGAGGATCTGCAGGTCTATTACGGCGAAAGCCATGCCCTTCAGGGCGTCTCGCTGGCGCTGGAAAGCGGCGTGCTGTCGGTGGTCGGCCGCAACGGCATGGGCAAGTCGACGCTCTGCAACACCATCGTCGGCCTGAAGCGCGCGCGCTCCGGCTCGATCCGCGTCGACGGCCGCGAGATCACTGCGCTCGAACCGCACGAGATCCATCGCCTCGGCGTCGGTTATGTGCCGCAAGGGCGGCGCGTCTGGCCAAGCCTGAGCGTTGATGAGCATCTCCGTCTCGCTGCCGGCAATCGGCGCGATGCGAGTTGGACCGTCGAACGCATCTACCAGACATTTCCGCGCCTCGCCGAGCGCCGCACCAATGGCGGCTCGCAGCTCTCCGGCGGCGAACAGCAGATGCTGGCGATCTCGCGTGCCCTGCTCAGCGACCCGAAGCTGCTGGTCATGGACGAGCCGACCGAAGGCCTTGCGCCGATCATTGTCGACCAGGTTGAGCGGATGCTGGTCACCTTGGCCGAGGAAGGTGAGATGGCGATCCTCGTCATCGAGCAGAATATCGGCGTGGCGACCGCGGTTTCCAACCAGGTCGCCATCATGGTCAACGGCCGCATCAATCGGCTGATGGACGCGGCAGCGCTCGCGGCAGACCGGGAATTGCAGCAACGGCTGCTTGGTGTCGGACGTCATGCCGACGAGACGTCCGTCACGCCGGCAGCCGCGGCACAGGCGAAGGACCAGTTGGCTGAAGTCTACCGCATCGACCGGACGGCTACCGGTTCCGAACCGATGACCCAGAATGGAACCTACCTTCCGGTCACCGAACTGCCCAACCGCTGGAACGTGCCGGTCACGGCCATGCGGCAAGCGGCTATCGAGAGGGCCGCGCCACAGGACGATTTGAAGAAGGTCTTTGCAATTCCTTTCGCCGAACGCATTGGAAGAACAGTGCTCGTCGCCGGCACTTTCGATACCAAGGGCAAGGAATTGCGGTTCGTCGCCGACCGGCTGAAGTCCCTCGGCATTCCGGTTCGCACCGTCGACCTCTCCACCTCCGGAAAACCGTCGAGCGCCGACGTTCCTGCCATGCAGGTAGCCGGAATGCATATGCGGGGATCGGCGGCCGTTTTCACCAATGATCGCGGCGGCTCGGTGAGCGCTATGGCGGAAGCCTTCGCGCGCTGGATCGAGCGCGAGCCGCGCATTGGCGGCGTCATCTCGGCCGGCGGCTCCGGCGGCACCACGCTGGCAACAGCAGGCATGCGCGTGCTGCCCGTCGGCATCCCTAAACTGATGGTGTCGACCGTGGCAGCCGGCGACGTCGCCAAATATGTCGGCGGTGCCGATATCATGATGTTCCATTCGGTCGCCGACGTTCAGGGGTTGAATTCGATCACCGAACAGGTGCTGTCAAACGCCGCGCATGCGATGGCGGGCATGGTCGCGCAGCTGCCCAATGCCGAAGCCTGGGAGGCCAGGCGCAAGCTGGCGCGCCCCGCAGTCGGCATCACCATGTTCGGCGTAACAACGCCAGCAGTGCAGGCGGTGACCAGACTGCTCGAGGCCGACTACGACTGTCTCGTGTTCCACGCGACCGGCATCGGCGGGCGGGCAATGGAGAAGCTCGGCGATTCGCGGCTGCTCTCGGCCTTCCTCGACCTGACCACGACGGAAGTGGCCGACATGATCGTCGGCGGTGTTTTTCCGGCGACTGAAGACCGCTTTGGCGCCGCAATCCGCACCGGCTTGCCCTATGTCGGCTCGACCGGCGCGCTTGACATGGTCAATTTCGGCCCGCGCGACAGCGTGCCGGAGAAATTTCGAAGCCGCAAATTCGTCATCCATAATCCGAACGTCACGCTGATGCGGACAACCCGCGACGAGAACCGCGCCTTTGGCGAATGGATCGGTGCGCGGCTCAATGCCATGAATGGCCCGGTGCGGTTCCTGTTGCCGGAGGGCGGTGTCTCGATGCTCGATGCACCAGGCCAACCATTTCACGATCCGGAGGCCGACAACGCCCTGTTCGAGGCGATTGAGAAGACCGTTCGCCAGACGCCGCAGCGCCATCTCGAGCGTGTGGGTGCGAACATCAATGACGCGCTCTTCGTCGATGCAGCGGTCAATGCGTTCCGCGCGATCACACCGAAACTGCAGAGGAGAGCATAATGGCTTCGAGCAGGCGCATTTGTAAAATCGGTGCCGGTAGCCTGTGGCTGACCGCATTCTATTTGGGAGGGTAGAAAAGATGGCCGCGCAGACCTTGGGCGCTTTCCTTTTGTGGCTAATCATTGCCGCGATCGTCGTGGTGATCGCCGTCTACATACTGCGATGGCTTTATCGCCGGTCGACCAAGGAGACGGCATTCGTGCGCACCGGCTTCATGGGCGAGAAGGTGGTGGTGAACGGCGGCGCTTTCGTCATTCCGGTGCTGCACGAGATCACGCCGGTCAACATGAACGTCCTGCGCATCGAAGTGCGCCGCGAGGATGCCTTTGCGCTGATCACCAAGAACCGCATGCGCGTTGATCTGGTCGCAGAGTTCTTCGTCCGTGTCGGCGCCGGCCGCGATCTGGTCGCCGCCGCAGCCCAGACGCTCGGGCGCCGCACGCTGCAGCCCGACAGCCTGCGCGAATTGCTGGAGGGCAAGTTCGCCGGTGCCATGCGCACCGTTGCCGCCCAGATGACGCTGGAAGAGATGCACGAGCTGCGCGGCGACTATGCGGCCAGGGTCCGGCAGCTTGCCTCGGAATCGCTCGCCGCCAACGGGCTGGAGCTGGAAAGCGTCGCCATCGTCGACCTCGACCAGACCAGGCTCGAATATTTCGATCCGTCCAATGCCTTCGACGCCGAAGGCCTCACCCAACTGACGGAATCGATCGAGACGCGCCGCAGGATGCGCAACGAGATCGAGCAGCGCACGCTGGTCGACATCCGCAACCAGAACCTCGACACCCAGCGCAAGGTGCTGGAGATCGACCGCGACACCGAATACGCCCGCCTCGAGCAGGAGCGCGAGGTCGAGATACGTCGCGCCTCGCAGCGCTCCGAACTCGCCAGGGAGCGGGCGATCCGCGACCAGGAGGCCGAGCAGGCGCAACTGTCGGCGCGCGAGGCCGTCCAGAAATCGCGCCTCAACCAGGAGCGCAACATTACCGAGGAGCGCATCAAGAGCGAGGAAGACACGCAGCGCCGCGAGATTGCGCGCCGCCGCGCCCTCGATGAGACGGAAATGAAAATGCGCGAACTGACCGAGCGCGAGCAGATCGCGCTAGAGCTCGCCCTGGAAAAGGCCAGGATCGAACGCGAAGGCACGCAGAGCGAGCTCGAGATCGAGCGCAGGAAAGCCCTCGAAATCGCCGAGCTCGAACGCCAGATCGCGCTGGCGGAAAAGGCATTGGAGGTTACCAGGGCCGAGGCGGAAAAGCGCCGCGCCGAAATTGTCGAGAACCAGGCGACCGAAACAGCGCGGATCGGGCAGGAGCGTGCCATCGACGAGGTCAGGATTGCACGCGAGCGTCACCTCGAGGCGCTGCAGATCGCCAAGCGCCAGGCTTTCGAGGAAGCCGAAATATCGGCCGGCGAAGAGGTCGAGCGCGCTCGCATCACCACCGAGCGCGGCATCGAGGAGGCGCGGCTGATCAAGGACCGCGACATCCGCCAGCTCGGCGTCGAGCGCGACCAGAAGATCGAGATAGCCGAAATCCAGAAGGCCATCGACATCGCCAAAAAGACGCAGGAGCGTTCCTCCGCTATCGCGGCATCCGAGGCGGTGCGCGCCAAGGCCATCCAGGCTGAGGAGCAGGCCTTCACGGCGCGCGAGCGCGAGATCGCCGAGCGCCGCAAGCTGACCGACTTGATCGGTGCGGCTCGCGAGGCCGAGCGCGAGGCCCTGCGCATAACCGCGGCCGCAGATGCCGAGATGAAGGCGGCCAAGAGCCTGGCCGAAGCGCAGAAGATCGCCGCTGTTGCCGCGGCCGAGGCGGAGAAGATCCACGCCCTTGCGGCGGCCCAGCGCTACGAGGTTGATGCCGCCGGCCATCGTCAGCTCAACGAGGCCGACAATCTGCTCTCCAACGAGGCTCGTGCCGGTCGCCTGCGCGGCAAGTTGCTCGACCACATGGAAGGCATCATCCGCGAAAGCGTCAAGCCGATGGAGAAAATCGACGGCATCAAGATCCTGCACGTCGACGGCATCAATGGCGGGCAGGGCGGCAACCGCAACGTCACCGACGAGGTGATCGATTCGGCGCTGCGCTACCGGGTCCAGGCGCCGATGATCGATAATCTGATGAAGGAGATCGGCATCGAGGGCGGCTCGCTCGGCCGCATGACCGACGTGCTGCGCGATGCCAAGGACATATCGAGCCTGGCCCGCGACAAGAAAGGCAAAGGCAAGGTCAGCAAGGACGACGATGACGACCGCGACCGCTGACCAGGTCCGGTGGGCGGTGTGCTGTGCGAATGAGTGGCGATGCCTCGGCACCGGCCGCTCGTTCGATACCGGCGGTGGGGCATGACCAAGGTCTATGTGTCCTCGGTCATCCCTGCGCCGGCTGCGGAAGTCTGGAAGATCGTGCGCAACTTCAATGGCCTTCCCGCCTGGGCGCCATTCGTTGCGGAGAGCCGCGTCGAACAGAACGCACCGGCCGACCAGATCGGCTGCATCCGAAATTTTGTGCTCAGGGATGGCGGGCGGATTCGCGAAAGATTGCTGGCACTGTCCGACTACGATCTGTCGTGCAGTTACGCTATCCTGGAAAGCCCGATGGCGGTGGAGAATTATATCGCCACCCTGTCGCTGACGCCGATCACCGACGGCAATCTCACTCTGGCCGAATGGCAGGCGGAGTTCGACTGTGCGCCTGAGCGCGAAGCAGCACTTATGCATCAGATCGGCACCGGCGTCTTCCAGGCGGCGTTGAGCGCACTCAAGCAGCGCTTCGGGCGCTGACATTCCCGCGATGGTTCAAGTCCGCCAGAGCACCATCATCGATGCGCCGATCGATGATGTCTGGTCGATTCTACGCGATTTCAACGGCCATGAACGCTGGCACCCGACGATCTCGTTCAGCGAAATCGAAGGTGGCGACCCGGTCGACGCGGTCGGCTCGGTTCGTCGTTTCCGCCTGGCCGATGGCGGCGAGTTGCGCGAACAGCTGCTGGCGCTGTCCGACAAGGACTTTCGGCTCGCCTATTGCCTGCTCGAAGCGCCGCTGCCGCTGATGGGTTATGTCGCATCGATCCAGCTGAAGCCGGTGACCGACGGCAACGCGACCTTCTGGGAATGGCGTTCCGAATTCCATCCACCTACGCACCGCCGCGACGAACTGGTCAAGCTCGTCTCCGAAGGCATTTATCAGGCCGGCTTCGCGGCGATCCGTAGCCTTTTGCGAGGAAGGGTTCTGACTGCCAAGGCAAGAGCGCCAACGCCGGCACCTCCGTCAGCCCCGCCGCTGATCCCTTCGCCGGTCTCTTCCGCAACAACATCGTTCGGCCAGTCAGCAACAACCAGGGCTATTGTGGTCGAGCGCTATGGCGGTCCGGAGGTGCTGCAACTCAAGGAGGTCGGCTTGCCGCCGCTGGCGCCGAACGAGGTGCGGATCCGCCATACGGTGATCGGCGTCAACTTCATCGACGTCTATTGCCGCACCGGCTATTTCGACCTTTTGCAACCACCGGGCGTGCCTGGCATGGAGGCGGCCGGCGTCGTCGAAGCGGTCGGTTCGGAGATTGCCGGTTTCTCGGTCGGCGACCGCATCGCCTATGCCTGCCCGCCGGTCGGCGCTTATACCGAGCGGCGCAACATGGCGCCCGATCTGCTGGTTCGCCTGTCCGACGATATTCCCGACGAGATTGCGGCCGCGGGGCTGCTCAAGGGCGTCAGTGCGAGTTTTTTGCTGCATGATGTCCATGCGGTGCAGCCGGGCTCCGTCGTTCTCGTCCATGCCGGCGCCGGCGGCATCGGCCAGCTTCTGGTGCAATGGGCACGCCTTCTCGGCGCAACGGTCATTGCAACGGTGTCGAGCGACGACAAGGCGCGCATCGTCGAACGCCTCGGTGCCCATCATGTCATCGTCTACTCGCGTGAGAATTTCACTGAGGCCGTCATGCGGCTGACGGGAGGCGTCGGCGCCGATGTGGTCTACGATGCGGTCGGCCAGGATACGTTCGGCGGCTCGCTGGCGGCGCTCCGCATTCGCGGTCACCTCGTCAGTTTCGGTCAGGCGTCAGGGCCGATCGGCAATTGGGACATCGGCCGCTTTGCATCAAAGTCGATCACCGTATCGCGTCCCAACTATGCGCATTACACCGACACGCCGGAAAAACTAGCCCCGCACGTCGAGCGTTTCTTTGCCGCGCTGCGACAGCGCGTCGTCAGGATCGAACCGCCCAAGCGCTATAACCTATCCGACGCCGGCGATGCTCACCGCGACCTTGAGGCCAGGCGGACAATAGGCGCATTGGTGCTGGTGCCATAGCCGACACTCGTCGAAACAGATGTTGACAATGTCATCTGTTGTTGCGAAGCGTTCAGCCTCGAATTTGACGGCCGGGTGGGACAATGGACGACCTTGGAGCACAGGAACAAGCGGTTCTCGACCTCATTGCGGCGAACCCATTCGCCGGCCAGCAGGACATAGCAACGGCGCTCGGCATCGCCCGCTCGACGGTCGCGGCCCACATCGTGCAACTCGTCAACAAGGGCTACATTCTCGGCCGTGGTTACGTCTTGCCGACGTCCAAGCGCATGGTCTGCGTCGGCGGCGCGGTGCTCGACCGCAAATACCACGCCAAGAAGGATCTGATTTTCGAGACGTCGAACCCGGTCGACGGTTATCGCAGCTTCGGAGGGGTCGCCCGCAACGTAGCCGAAAACCTTGCCCGCCTCGGCGTCGACATAAGCTTCGTCTCGATCGTCGGCGACGATGAAACCGGCCGCTCGCTGGTGCGGCACCTGCGCGGTCTTGGCGCCGATGTCAGCCAGGTCATCACCACCACGGAACGGCCGACGGCGGAATATGCCGCCATCCTCGACCGCAACAATGATCTGGTGCTCGGCATTGCCGACATGGAGATCTTCGATCTGTTTTCGTCGTCCTATCTCGACCGCTTCTGGCCATATCTGGCTTCGGCGACATGGGTGTTCATCGACTGCAATCTGCCGGCTTCGACCATCGCAGCACTGATCTCGCGCAAGCAGGGCGCGCGCTTCAAGCTCGCCGTCGACACAGTCTCGTCGCCGAAATCAGCGCGCCTGCCTAAGGATCTGACCGGCATCGACCTTCTGTTCACCAACCATGACGAGGCCAATACGATGCTCGGCATGACGGATGCCGACAAGCGGCTAACGCCGAAGGAAGCAGCAGCAGCGCTGCGCGCGGCCGGCGCCAGCACGGTGATCGTAACCGCAGGCGCGCATGGATTTGCCGTTGCGACCGAGAGCGGTGTTACGACGATGCGCTCCGTCCCGGCGCAGGCCGTCGACATCACCGGCGCCGGTGACGCGATGATCGCTGGCACTTTGTACAAGGTGCTTTCGGATGATCCGGTAGCTCATGCCGTCCGCACCGGCGCACTGCTCGCCACGCTGACCACGGAGAGCGAATCCAGCGTCCACCCCGATCTATCGCCGCGCTTCCTTGCGGCCGGCATGTACCGCATTCCTGCCTGAAAGCGAGATGATGAAACCTTCCCTTGTCCACCTGAACGATGAAGTCGCTACCGCGCTTGATGAAGGCCGCGCGGTGGTGGCACTGGAATCGACGATCATCACCCACGGCATGCCCTATCCGGCCAATCTGGAGACGGCCCGCGACGTCGAAACCGTGGTACGCGAGAACGGCGCCGTGCCCGCCACGATCGCAGTGGTCGCCGGCAAGATCAAGGTTGGCCTCGACGACCGTGAACTGGAAGAGTTGGCAGCGGCAAAGGGCGTGGTCAAGGCTTCCGGGCGCGATCTCGCCGCCATCATGGTGCACGGCGGCTCGGCCGGAACCACCGTCTCGGCGACGATGCGGATCGCGGCACTCGCCGGCATCGGCATTTTTGCGACCGGCGGCGTCGGCGGCGTGCATCGCGGCGCCGAAGCGACTTTCGACATCTCGGCCGACCTGACCGAACTCGGCCAAACCGGCACGACTGTCGTCTGCGCCGGAGTCAAGTCGATCCTCGATATTGCGAAGACGCTGGAATATCTGGAAACCCAGCGTGTGCCGGTGATCGCCTATGGGAGTGATGATTTTCCGGCTTTCTACACCCGCTCCAGCGGGCTCAAGGCCGATCATCGCCTCGATACCCCCGACGAGATCGCGCGAGCCATGCTGCTGCATGACGAGATGGAATCCGGCACCGGCATTCTCGTCGCCAACCCTATCCCCGAAGCGGACGCGCTCGATCCGGCATTCATCGACGGCACGATCGCAGCGGCGGTAGCCGAAGCGGAGCAGCGCGGCATCGGGCGCAAGGAACTGACGCCGTTTCTGCTCGCCCGCATCAACGAGCTTTCGCAAGGCCGCAGCCTGAAGGCCAACATCGCGCTGGTCCGCAACAACGCCGCGCTCGCCGCCCGCATCGCGGTGGTGCATGCGAAATTGAAGGGCGTGACCAGATAGAGGCAGCACCCGGCCAGCGCTACCGGACTTCGATTTCAGCCCGTCGCAAGGTCGAAGATGCGCCCGGCATTGAGGATGTTGTTCGGGTCGAAGGCTGCTTTCAGGCGCCGCATGGCCGCAATCTCTGCATCGCTGCGCACCAGATGCAGCCACTCCTTCTTGTCAAGGCCGATGCCATGTTCGGCCGAAACGCCGCCGCCGGCGGCGGCCACACCGCGGTAGACGGTGCCGTATGCGGCTGCCGGATCCACCGTGCGGATCTGGTAATGCAGATTGCCATCGCCGAGATGGCCGAAGACGTAGATGTCGGCGCCGGGGTCGACGGCCTTGATGGCGGCTTCTGTTTCGTCCAGGAAAGTCGCCATTCTCGCCAGTGGGATGCTGATATCGACGCCAATCAGGCCTGCCATCGAAAACAGGAAACGGTTGGCCTCCTCCCGCACCGCCCAGAGCGCCCGGAATTCGCGCGGCGATTGCGAGACGACCACGTCGTCGATCACGCCCTCCTCGACCGCCTGCATCAGCGTCGCGGCAAAGCGTTCGCCGTCGCGGTCGGGCTCGCTGCCCTGTATCTCGGCAAGCACATAGACGGGCGAGCCCGCGGGCAGCGGCGCCGGCGCGTCCATGCCGGCGATCATGGCGCCATAGAGCGGGGCGAAATTCACCTCATAGGCCGAGAGCGAGGGCCCGAGTTTCTGCCTGAGCAGCGCCAGCAGCGCGATTGCAGCGTCGAGCGAAGCAAGCGCGCAGAAGGCGTTGATCTCGGTGGCCGGCTTCGGGTGCAGCCGCAGGCATGCGCGGGTGACCACGCCGAGCGTGCCCTCACTGCCGATGAACAATTGGCTGAGGTCATAGCCGGAATTGTCCTTCGCCAAACCCTTGAGCGAGGTCAGGATGCCGCCGTCGGCAAGCACCGCTTCCAGGCCAAGCACCTGCGCCCGGTACATGCCGTAGCGCAGCACGCGGATGCCGCCGGCATTGGTGGCGACATTACCGCCGACGGTCGCCGCGCCGCGCGCTCCGATGTCGACGCCGAACAGCAAGCCGGCCGCATCGGCGGCTTCCTGCACCGTTTGCAGCGGCGCGCCGGCCTCGGCGATGATGGTCGCCGCTTCACGGTCGAGGGCTTCAACGGAAGTCATACACTCCAGCGACAGCACCGCTTCGCCGGGTTGGACGCGAGCGCCGCCGGCGAGCCCGGTCCGGCCACCCTGGATGACAAGCCTCTGTCCGGCCTCGTTGCACAGGCGAAGTATGTCCGACACCTCGCCGGCCGTACGTGGACGCAGCACGAACTCCGGCGATACGCCGGCTTTGCCGTCGGGGTCTTCCCTGTAACGCGGCCCGGCCTCATCGGCCGAAACGATCGCCGACCGGTCCAGCCGCTTCTCCAGCCGCGACAGGAGTTCGCCGGTCAGTGGGGACAGAGCGCTCACGGATGGTGTCGTCATGCGCCGCTCCTGTAACAGGCAGACGATAGACACGGACTGCTGTTTGTCAAACCCACGCGGGACTGCCAGTCGTGGCCGGCCTTCAGCCTCGACCTTTCAAAAACTCGATCACCATTGCCGCGGTCCAGGTGAAACGGTTACCGCCGAGCGGCTCACCGCTGAGGGGATCGTAATATTCGGCAAAGCCGCTCTCGGCGATCAGGTCGAGACTGGACTGGGTGATCCGTTGTGCGATTTGGCTGTGGCCGGCGGCGGCAAGGCCATTAGCGATCATGTAGTTGACCACCAGCCAGACCGGGCCGCGCCAGTAGCGCTTGGCGTCGAAGCGCGCATCGCCAGGATCGTGCGAGGGGACGATGTAACGCGCTTTGCCGGCGATGCGCTCGATCGTTGCGGCGATGGCCGCTGCCCGGCTTTCCGGAATAGCCGAAAACACCGGCAGAATGCCGCCGACCGACGCGCTGTCAACGTGCTTTCCGGCCACTCGGTCGAAACAAATGTACTGGCTATGTGTGTCGCTCCACAGCCGTTCCATCGTCGAAAGCCCGTTTTCGGCACGGGCGCGGTTGGCTTTTGCGATTTCGGTTTCGCCAAGTGCCTCGGCGAGATCGGCAAGATCGGCGGCGGAACGGATCAGAATGGCATTGAAGCCGGGATCGACGACCTGGAACGGCGAGGCATCGTGCAGCCTGGCATTATCCCAGCCAAGCCCGCGGAAATGCTGCAGCAGCCAGATATAGCGGTCATACTGTGCCTTGGTTGGACGATGCGCCGGATCGGCGTGCAGGATGTCGCGGCGGGTGTAGGGCTCGACGCCTTCGGTCGGCACGTGCTCAAACGCCTCGTCCCAGTCGATCGAGTTGTCGCGACCGGACTCCCATGGGTGGATTATGGCGACCAGCCCTTCGCCGTTCGGGTCGCGGTTTTCGTAGAACCAGCGGTGCCAGGCATCGATTTTCGGCAGCAACACCCGGGCACGCTCGGCCGCCAGCGTCTTGTCCTTGGCCTGGTCAAACAAGCGGCGCACGGCAAAGCCGGCGACCGCCGGCTGGGTGATGCCCGAGGTGGCGGTCGGGCGGTCCGTCCGCCAGACCTCCGGTCCCGGGAAATAGCCGTCGCTCCAGACATGGAAGACGATGTGCGGTACCATGCCGTCCGGCCACTGGTGGGCGAACAGCGTGTCGATCTCGGTCCAGGCTCGAGCCTCATCGTAGTGGGCAAGACCGAGCGCGGTCAGGCAGGAATCCCAGTTCCACTGGAACGGGTAGAGGCCCTTGGTCGGTATGGTGTAGGTGCCTTGGTCGTTTTCCCTGAGCACCTCTACGGCGCGGGCGATGGTTTCGTCGACAGCAAGAGATATCATGGGGGCGGTCGTACTTTCAGGATTGAAGGGCGTTTGGATCAAAGCGCGTTGGTGGTTTCGGGGTCGAACCAGCGGATGCGGTCGGGTTTGGGCAAGAGCCGCAGGTGATCGCCGACGGCGACCGTGGCATTCGATTCGAGGATGGCGCGGAACAGGCCGCCCTCGACATCGCAGGTGACCAGCGTGTGCGGTCCGAGCGGCTCGACAACGCGCACGGTGGCGTGCAGCCCTTCGGTGCCGGTGTCGACATCCTCGGGGCGAATGGCGAATTCTATCGTCTGCTTGTCCGATTTGGGGCCGGGCAGCGTCAGCCCGGCGACGGTCCAGCTGCCGTCTGCCGCCTTCGTCGCCAGGATGAAATTCATCGGCGGGTTGCCGATGAAGGAGCCGACGAAGCGTGCGGCCGGATTGCGATAGACCTCTACCGGCGAGGCGGCCTGGACGATATGGCCCTGATGCATGACGGCGATGCGGTCGGCGAGGCTCATCGCCTCGACCTGATCGTGAGTGACATAGATGGTGGTGGTCTTGGACGCGGCGAGCACGCCCTTGAGCTCGGCGCGCATTTCGAGCCGCAGCAGCGCATCGAGGTTCGACAGCGGCTCGTCCATCAGGATCACGTCCGGCTCCATCGCAAGTGCCCGAGCGACTGCCACGCGCTGGCGCTGGCCGCCGGAAAGCTGGCCCGAATAGCGCTTCAAAAGCTGCTCGATGTGCATGAGCTCCGCGGTGCGGTTGACGCGCCCCTCGACCTCCTGCTGCGGCAGCTTCTTCATGCGCAGGCCGAAGGCGATGTTCTCGAACACGGTCAGGTGCGGAAACACGGCGTAATTCTGGAACACCATGGCGATGCCGCGTTCGCGCGGCGGCAGATGGTCGACGCGACGGCCGCCGATCCAGACCTCGCCCTGGCTTGGCGTTTCGAGCCCGGCGACGATCCTCAGCAGCGTGGTCTTGCCGCAACCCGAGGCGCCAAGCAGCACCATGAATTCCTGGTCGGCGATGGTCAGGTCGATCGAATGCAGCGCGGTGAAGCCACCGAAACGTTTTGCGACCTGCTTGATGGCGATCTCAGCCATCGGCGTTCTCTTTTGTGCGCGTCATCGGTTGGCGATCCCCCACATGGCGAACAGATATTTGCGAACGGCGAAGATGAAGATCAGCGCCGGGATGACCAGTGCCGCGCCACCGGCGAATTTGAGGTAGAGCGGCGATTCGCCGAGGCTCTGCAGCAGGAAGGCGGTCAGCGTCCGGTTCTCGATGGTGAGCACGGCGGCGGCAAACACTTCGTTCCAGGAGATGGTGAAGGCAAATACCGCCGACGCCGCGATGCCCGGCAGCGCCAGCGGTAGAATGATTTTTCGGAATGCCTGCAATCTCGTGCAGCCGAGCGTCCAGGCCGCTTCCTCCAGCTCGACTGGAATGCCGGAGAAGAGCGAGAACGTGATCAGCACCGCGAATGGCAGCGCCAGCGTGGTGTGGACCAGCGCCAGCCCGATCGCGGTGTCGTCGAGGCCGGTGCGGATGAACATCACCGCCAGCGGTAGCGCCAGCAGCGGCAGCGGGAAGGCGCGGGTCATCAGCACGAGGAAACGGAACGTTTCCTTGCCCGGGAATTCGAAGCGCGACAGCGCGTAGCCCGCGGGTGCGCCGAAGCCGATCGAGAGGAGCATCGTCAGCGTGGCGACAAGAACGGAGTTCCACAGCGCCTTGGTGACGCCGGCGAAATTGATGAAGAAAGAAAGGCTGCCGAAATCGAATGACGGGAAGAAGCGCTTGGGAAAGGCGGTCACCTCTTCCGGCGACGACAGCGCGTTGACGATCAACAGATAGATCGGCAGCAGCACCCAGATGCAAAGCAGGATGACGGTGGCGACCAGCAACCAGTTGCCGGCTTTGCGGGCCTCAGGCGCGGCGATCGACAGTTCCACCGTGCTCATATCCGCGCCTCCTTCGGCACACGCAGCACCCGCAGGAAGAACAGCGTGAAACCGATCGATATGGCGAGGATGAACAGCGCCATGGCGGCGGCGACACTGCGGTCCTGCAGCGTGAACTGCCAATTGTAGGTCTCGCCCATCAGCACCGGCAGATTGGTGCCGCCGAGTGCTGCAACCACCGCAAAGACCTCAAAGGCAAGGATGACGCGCAGGATGATCGCCGTCTGCAGGCTGGGGCGCAGCAGAGGCAGCGTGATCTTGATGAAGCGCTTCCACGGACTAGCGCCAAAAACCTCCGCCGCCTCGTAATATTCCCGGGGGATGAGCCCCATGCCGGCGACCAGAATGACCATCATGATGGCGGTCGCACGCCAGATCTCGGCCAGCGCCACGGCGATGAAGATCGTCAGCTTGCTCTGGTAGCCGAGGAACATGACCGGCCTGTCGATGACGCCGAGATTGGAGAGCAAGGTGTTGAGGAAGCCGGACTGGTCGAAGATGGCGAGCCAGATCAGCCCAGCGGCGAGATCGGAGATGCCGAGCGGAATAGCGAAGATATAAAGCGCGGCGCTGCGCCCGGTTTCAAGCCGCGACACCACCATCGCCATCAGCAGCGCCATCACCAGTTGGATCGGCACGACGATGGCGCTCAGCAGCAGCGTGTTGCGGACCGTGACCGGGAATTTCCAGCTGCCCGCCATCGTGCGGAAATTGTCGAGTGTAAAGCCGCCGTCGCGGGTGAACGCCTCGAACGCGACCAACACGAACGGGTAGAGGAAAAAGACGCAGAGGAACAACGTCGCCGGCATCAGCAGCAGATAGGGCAGGGCCTTGCCATGCATGGAGCGCTCTCTATTCGATGCTTGAAAAGGGGTGGGCGCCCGGCGCGCTGAAAAGTCCGGACGCCCGGGGAGGATTCTTAATCGACGGGACAGGCGCCTTGCGATGGTTTGTCGGGCGCCCAGCACGGCGCCTTCGCCTGTTCGACGATCGCCTTTAGTGCCGTCGCCTGTTCGTCGAGCACGCCGTGCACATCCTCGCCGCCGAGCACGATGCGCTCGAAGCTGTCGGTGTAGATCTGATTGAACTTGCCGCCGAGGCCGCCAAGTCCCATCGGCAGCAGCGCCGGCAGCGCATCCGGGGCTCCGGTCATGGTGGCGATCACTGGGCTGAAGGCCTTCACCGAGGCCGGCATGTCGTCGGGCAGCTTGACGTCGACGACGGGGAAGAAGTTTGTCGCCTTGAGCGTCGCGATCTGGGTTTCCGGTTTCAACATATAGGCGACCAGTGCCTTGGCCTTGTCCATGTCGGGCGAGGTCTTCGGGATAGCGACGCCGGCGACCACCGGCATGTAGCCGCGGCCTGCCGGGCCGGCCGGCGCCGGGAAGGCGACGAAGTCATCGGGTTTCTGGTTGAAGGCGTCGGCGAGGCGCGCCACGTGATCGAATGCCACCCAGACTTCGCCGGTCAGCAGCGGCTCCTGCATGAAGGCATAGTTGGTCGAATTCGGGTTGGTGTATTGCCACAATTCCTTGAACTTGTTCCACGCCGTCTCGGCCTCCGCCGAGCGGAATTTGGACACCATCGAACCGGTGTAGGACGGAAGGAGAAAACCCTCGAAGAAACGGTGCTTCAGCCCTTTCGGGCCGGCGGGAAAACCGAATTTGGGCGAACCGGTCTTTTCAGCGCTGTTTTTCGCCCACTCGATCAGTTGGTCATAAGTGATGGTGTTGAGATCGGTGCCGGCCGGCAGATATTGCAGCGCCTGCTTGTTGGCCGCCATCAGAAAGGTGGCCTGCATCCACGGCAGGTACTTCTGCTCTCCGGTGCCGAGCATGCCGAGCTTCTTGTAGGTCTCGTTGACCTTGACGCCACCGAGATCGACGCCAGAGAGATCGACAAGGTTCGCGCCGACGGTGGAGAAGTCTCCGTGCAGGCCGCCGAGCACGCCTATGGTGCCGGAGCCGGCCTGCAGTTCGGCCTGAAGGCGGGTGAGCCAAGGCCCGTCCTCGGCGACCTGATAGTCGACCTGGCCATCAAACCCCTTCAGCACCTCGCCGCGCATTTTTTGCGTCTCTTCCACAGGTCGCGCCTGTGTCGACCAGAACAACACCTGCTGGGCTTGCGCTGCGCCGGCAGCGAGCGACAGCGCCAGCACGGCGCCGGCCAATATCCGCAAAGCATTCATCGTCATCTTCCTCCCTGGGTTGCGCCGCGAAGCGGGCGTCAGTTCTGTCTTGTGGGTGCCGGGCCATGGCTTGCCCGCGAGACAAGTGTCGGCCGGACCAGCCGCGTCAGTGGCGCGTCCGGCCTGTTGCCGATGACGGTCAGCAGCATCTCGCCGATCTCGCGCGCGCACTGGCGGATCGAGGCGTCGAAAGTGGTTAGCCCCGGCGGCGCATAGGCTGAGGCGGCTATGTTGTCGAAGCCGATCACCGAAAGGTCGCGAGGAATGGCAAGGCCGGCTCGGGCAGCCTCTTCCATCACCGTCAGCGCCAGCTCGTCGAACAGCGCGACAATGGCCGTCGGCCGCTCGGTGGCGTGCAGCAGCCCGTTGATTGCCTGGATGCGGGCACCGCGATCGAACCGCGGTGCCGTCGCCACATCGAGCCTGACCGTCGGATCGCCTCGGCGGGCGATCGCGGCAGCGAGCCCATCCTGCCTGAGATGGCGAAACGTCATCGGCTCGGAAATCGTCACCAGGCCGAAATGGCGGTGTCCGAGATCGTACAGCATGTCGAAGGCCTCGCCGAATGCGTGCGCGCCATCGGTATCGAGCCAATGATAGGCAAAGTCACCGTCGAGCAGCCGGCCATGCGCGACGAACGGAAAATTGCGTTGACGCAGGTAGGTAAGCCGCTCGTCGACCTCGGCGATGCGGGTGACGACGACCCCATCGGCGCGTCCGGATTCGACAACATGGCGAAGCACGGAAAGTTCCGACTGGCCCTGCGCCGCTGCGGCCAGGATCAGGTCGGAACCGTGCGAAACCAACCCTTCGCCGAGCCCGGTGACGAATTCGCCGAGGAAGGAATCGACCAGATTGGGGCCGCGGATCGGCAGCACCATGCCGACAAAACCGCTGCGGCCGGAGACTAGCGTGCGGGCTGCCGTGTTCGGCACATAGCCGGCCTGGCGCGCGGCCTCGGTGACACGTTGGCGCGTTTTCAACGCGATCTGCTCGTGGCCGGCAAGGGCGCGCGAAACGGTGGTGATCGACAGGCCGAGCTGTGCGGCTAGTTCCTTGAGGGTGGTAACGCGGCCCGGCATCGTTCCTCCCGAACGAAGTTTGAAACGTTTGTAATCAGTCCAAGCGAAATTGCAAACGTTTTAAATGCGCGCGATCGGTGTTGCTTCTTGCCCGTTGGTTCGCGCGGCCCTGTTCGGCCCCGGGCCGGCAAGCTCCCGGACGGAGATTTAAACGCAGCGGTTGCTTGACTCGGGCGACGCCTTGTGAAAAATTTTGCAGCAACTGATAAAAATATCAAGGGCGAAAATGGTTGGTTTTGGCAACGGCCTGCTGCGCGACGACGAGACCGGGATGGCAGCCCGCGCTGCCTGGCTTCACTATGCCGGCGGCCTGACCCAGTCGGAAGTCGCCAAGCGGCTCGGCCTGACCAGCCTCAAGGCGCATCGCCTCATCACCAAGGCCAATCAGGAAGGCCTGGTCAAAGTCTATATCGACGGCGAAGTCTCAGAATGCGTGGAACTCGAGGACGAGTTGTCCGGCCGTTACGGCCTCGACTATTGCGAGGTGGTCCCGGACTTCGATGCCGAGGACCTGCCGCTCAAGGCGCTCGGCATTGCCGGCGCGCAGTTTCTCAAGCGCGAGATCGAACGCGGCGAAGAGGCGCTGATCGGCGTCGGCCACGGCCGCACGCTTGCCGCCTGCGTGGAATATCTGCCGCGCATATCGGCCGGCAGGATCCGTTTCGTCTCGCTGCTTGGCGGCCTGACGCGCAAGTTCTCGGCCAATCCGCATGACGTCATCCACCGCGTCGCCGAGCGGACTGGTGCGGAAGCCTATGTGATGCCCGTACCGATGTTCGCCAACACGGTCGAGGATCGAACCGTGTTGCTCGGGCAGAAGGGCGTCAGCGATGTCTTCGACCTCGCCAAGACCGCCGACTTGCTCATCGCCGGCATTGGCACCGCCGAGCGTGAGGCCTCGCTTGTCGCCACCGGCATGATCGAAAAGGGCGAGATGGAGGAGATCCGCCGCAACGGCGGCGTCGGCGAACTGCTCGGCCATTTCTTCGACGATGCCGGAAAGGCCGTCGCGACGACGCTTTCCGACCGGGCGCTGGCACTGGCGCGCGAAGACATCAGCAACCGCAGGATTGTCGCCGTCGCCGGCGGCAAGGTGAAGGTTCGCGCCATCAAGTCAGTGCTGGAGGGCCGCTATCTCAAAGGCTTGATAACCGACGAGCGGACGGCGCGATCGCTCGTGGAACAGACGCCGGTCGGGTAGCCGGCAACCATTTCGTTGAAACTACCCTGTGGAGGAGAAGAGAAATGCATGAGAAAGAGAAAGACCTCATCGACGCGTTCCTGCGTGGACAAGTCGACCGCCGTGGGCTGATCAAGGGCCTTGGTGCAATGGGCCTTGCCGCCAGCACCGCCGGTACACTGCTCAATTTCGGGCAGACCCGTGCCCTCGCAGCTGATTTCGACTGGCAGGCGCATAAGGGCAAGACCATCAAGCTGTTGCTCAACAAGCATCCTTACGCCGATGCGATGATTGCCAACCTCGACAATTTCAAGAAGCTGACCGGCATGGAAGTCGTCTATGACGTGTTCCCCGAAGACGTCTATTTCGACAAGGTTACCGCCGCGCTGTCGGCCAGCTCGCCCGAATACGATGCCTTCATGACCGGCGCCTACATGACTTGGACCTACGGCCCGGCCGGCTGGATCACCGATCTCAACGAATGGATCAAGGATCCGGCCAAGACCAACCCGAAATATGCCTGGGACGACTTCCTGCCCGGCGTCAAGAATTCCTGCGCCTGGAACGGCCAGCCGGGCGGCGCGCTCGGTTCGGAAGACGCCAAGCAATGGTGCATTCCGTGGGGCTTCGAGCAGAACAACATCACCTACAACAAGGGCATGTTCGACAAGGTCGGCGTCAGCGTTCCCGGCAATATGGATGAAATGGTCGCTACGGCGGCGAAGCTTACCAAGGATGTTGGTGGCGGCGTCTACGGCATCGGCGTGCGCGGCTCGCGCTCCTGGGCAACGATCCACCCGGGCTTCCTGTCGGCTTACGCTAATTTCGACCAGAAGGACCTGAACGTCTCGGCTGACGGCAAGCTGTCGGCCGCGATGAGCACCGCCGAATCCAAGGCTTTCCACAAGCAGTGGGTGCAGATGATCCAGGAGAGCGGCCCCAAGGACTGGTCGACCTACACCTGGTATCAGGTCGGCACCGATCTCGGTGCAGGTGCGTCGGCGATGATTTTCGACGCCGATATCCTCGGCTATTTCATGAATGGCGGCGACAACAAGATGGCCGGCAAGCTCGCCTTTTCGGCGTTCAAGGCCAACCCGGCCGCCAAGGCGCCGACGCCCAATATCTGGATCTGGTCGCTGTCGATGTCCAACTTCTCG
The DNA here is from genome assembly GCF_040319725.1 of Mesorhizobium sp. M0894. Taxonomy (NCBI): domain Bacteria; kingdom Pseudomonadati; phylum Pseudomonadota; class Alphaproteobacteria; order Hyphomicrobiales; family Phyllobacteriaceae; genus Mesorhizobium; species Mesorhizobium sp. M0894. The sequence continues at coordinate 221,249 of NZ_JAMYOG010000007.1, forward strand.
AAGGACAAGGACGCCACCTGGTACTTCATGCAATGGGCATCCGGACCCGAGCATGCATTGTTCGGTGCGACCAAGATGGACTTCGTCAATCCGGTTCGTCAGTCGGTCTGGAACGACGAGATGTTCCGCGAGAAGCTGAACAAGAGCTATCCGGGCTACGTCGAGATGTTCGACGTCTCGGCGCCGGGCGCCAGCATCAAGTTCACACCGCAGCCGCTGTTCTTCGATCTCACCACCGAATGGGCGGCGACGCTGCAGAAGATGGTGGCCAAGGAAGTGCCGGTCGACGAAGGCCTCGACAAGTTGGCCGAGAGCATCAACAGCCAGCTCAAGGAAGCCGGGCTCGGCTAAAGCCGCGGCCAAGGCTGGCCCGTCCGCGGGTCAGCCTTTGAGATGTGATACGTTTGCGACGCGGTGCCGAGCGGTACCGCCTGCTCGCCCGACCGGCCGCCTTGCTCCCTTGGGCGGCCGGGACGGCGAAGCAACAGAATGACGGAGCAGCAGATGACTGCGGCGACAATACAAAGAAACAGGCCGTCGGGCTTCAGGATCAGCAAGCGGGTGCTGCCCTATCTCCTTAGCTTGCCGGCCTTGCTGGTCTGCATCGGCATCCTGATCCCGTTCTTCACATCGGTGGTCTATTCTTTCCAGCGCTACCGATTGAGCCAGCCTTGGGCGCGGCAATTCAACTGGGGCGACAACTATATCTCGTTCTTCACCGACCCGAAGTTCTGGAACACGCTGCAGGTGTCGCTGCTCTACGCCGGCATCACCGTCGTGCTCGAGTTGCTTCTCGGTCTCGGCATCGCCATGCTGCTGCAAAAGCGCTCGACGCTGAACAACTTCATCTCAATCATGCTGTTGATGCCTCTGATGACGGCGCCAGCGCTCGCCGCGCTGATGTGGAAGCTGATGACCAATCCCGGCTTTGGCGTGCTCAGCTATCTCGCCAGCCTGATCGGGCTGCAGGACTTCCGCTGGGCCTCGTCGCCCTCGACGGCACTGCTCACCGTCGTGCTTGTCGACATCTGGGTCTACACGCCCTTCATCATGATCCTGCTGCTTGCCGGTCTGCGCAGCCTGCCGACGCAGCCCTTCGAGGCGGCAGCACTTGACGGCGTGCCGCGCAGCTTCGTGTTCTTCCGCATCACCCTGCCGATGCTAACCCCCTATATCCTGACGGCGACATTGTTCCGCCTGCTCGATTCCATCCAGCAGTTCGACATCATCTACGCCATGACCCAGGGTGGTCCGGGCGACACGCTGACCGTGTTCCAGGTCGAGGCCTATCTCAACTTCTTCCAGTCGACCAATGTCGGCCGCTCGGCGGCGCTGATGATCATCCTGTGGGCGATCACCTATTTCCTCTCGAACATCTTCATCAAGAACTGGCTGCGGCTGCGCGAACGCGCCCGCGGCCAGGCATAGGAGGCTGGCATGGAACATACCTCCCTTCTCGAACGCATCCTGCGCGGCATAGCCCTAGCGCTGGTCGTGATCTTCTTCATGTTCCCGATCGTCTGGATCCTGATGATGTCATTCCAGACCAACGAGACAATCCTGCGGATTCCGCCACAGCTTGTCTTCGAGCCGACGCTCGCCAACTACACCGCCTTGATCACCGGCAAGCTGATGACGGCGGCCGGCACGCTCGACATCGCCTTCATGCGCAATCTCTGGAATTCCGTCTTCCTGTCGGTCACCTCGGTTGCCGTCGCGTTGCTGCTCGGCGTGCCGGCCGCCTATGCGTTTGCGCGGCATAAGTTTCGCGGCTCGGAGGACATTGCCTTCACGCTGCTGTCGTTCCGTTTCGCGCCGGCGCTGCTGGTGCTTTTGCCGCTCACCCTCTATTTCCAGAAGCTCGGGCTGGCCAATACCTATATCGGGCTGATCTGGGTCTACCAGCTGATCTGCCTGCCGCTGATCCTGTGGATCGTGCGCGGCTATTTCGAGGATATACCGGCCGACATCGAATACGCCTACCGCATTGCCGGACATTCCTGGTTTGCTACCTTCCGCAAGATCGCGCTGCCGCTCGCCGGCCCAGGCATTGCCGCTGCCGGCCTGCTCGCCTTTATCTTTGCCTGGAACAATTTCGTTTTTGCGCTGGTGCTCGCCTCGGCCGACAAGCAGCCGGTGACGGTCGGCGCGCTCGCCTTCATCACGTCCTCCGGCATCCAGTATGGCCAGATTTCGGCGGCGATCGTGCTGTCGATCACGCCGACCCTGGCGCTCGCGCTCTATGCGCAACGCTATTTGGTCGAAGGCCTGTCGCTTGGCGCGGTGAAAGGATAGTCCGATGGCAAGCCTCGAACTGCGAAACATCGTCAAGCGCTATAAAAGCCAGACCGTTCTCGACAATCTGTCGCTGACCGTCGCCGACGGCGAAACGCTGGTCCTGTTCGGACCGTCCGGCGCCGGCAAGACGGTGCTGTTGCGGCTGGTGGCCGGGGTCATCGACCCCGACGAGGGAAAGATCCTCATCGGCGGCGAGGACATGACCGATCTCGACGCCGAGTTCCGCGGCGTCGGCATGGCATTCCAGAACTTCGCGCTGTTCCCGCATATGACGGCGTTCGACAACATAGCCACGCCTCTGCAGGCGAAGCACTCATCGCAGGGCACGATAAAGACCGGCGTCGAGAGCGTCGCTAAGCTGTTGAAAATCGGCCATGTGCTCAGCCACAAGCCGCGGGCGCTGTCCAACGGCCAGAAGCAACGCACCGCGCTTGCCCGCGCGTTGGTCGGCTCGCCGCCGCTGCTGCTGCTCGATGATCCCTTGCGCAACGTCGATGCCAAATTGCGCTTCGAAATGCGCCTCGAGCTGCCAAGGCTGCTCGCCGATCGTGGCGCGACCGTCATCTACGTCACCCAAGACTACAAGGAAGCGATGGCGCTCGGCGACCGCATCGCGGTGATGTCGCAAGGCGTCGTCAAACAGCTCGGCACGCCCGAGCAGATCTATCGCGAGCCGGCCAATGTCGAGATTGCCCGGCTGTTCGGCGACCCGACCATCAACCTTCTGGACGTCAAGCCGTCGCGGGACGCCAAGGGCATCTATGTCGGCCTGTCCAACGTCCAGGTCCATCTTGCCGGCGCGCATGAGGCGGCGGTCGGCCGTGATTGCGTGATCGGCCTGCGGCCGGAGGCTCTGGCGTTTGTTGATGAAGGCACGCCCGGCGCCATCCCGGTGACGGTCGAGGCTGAGACGCCGCTCAACGAGAAGATCGTCACCCTGGCGCGAACCGTGCGCGGCCGTGAAATCTTGGTCTCGCGTCCGTCCGGGACACCTGGCCAATCCGAGGGCAGGGCGCATATAGCCGTCGACAGCAAAAGCGCCCTGCTGTTCGATCGCGCGAGCGGCGAGCGCATTGGCTCGAAAAACGTCGTCAATTTGCGCAGTGGAGAAGCGGCATGAGCCCAAGCGCAATCACCCTCTCAGGCGTCGACAAGTTCTACGGTCCGATCGACCGCGGTGTGCATGCGGTCAAGAACCTGACGATGGAAATCGCCAAGGGCGAGATCGTGGCGCTGCTCGGCTCGTCCGGTTGCGGCAAGACCTCGACATTGCGTATGATCGCAGGCTTCGAAGAGGTCTCGCGCGGCACCATCGCGGTTGCCGGCCGCAAGGTGCACACGTTGCCGCCGGTCAGGCGCAACGTCGCAATGGCCTTCGAGGGCTATTCGCTCTATCCGCCCCTGACCGTGCGCGAGAACATGGCCTTCGCCCTCAAGGCGGCCAGGCTGGCGAAGAGTGCGGTCGATGCAAAGGTTGCCAACATCGCCAAGCTGCTCGAGATCGAGGACATTCTCGAGCGCTATCCGAGCTCGATCTCCGGTGGCCAGCAGCAGCGCGCCAGCCTCGGCCGGGCGCTGATCCGCGAGGCCGACCTGCATCTGCTGGACGAGCCGATGGGCCAGCTCGAGCCGCAGCTTCGCGCCGTGCTGCGCGGCCGCATCAAGCATTTCATCAAGGAGCGTGGCCTGACCGCGATCCTGGTCACGCACGACCAGACCGAGGCCAATGCGCTGGCCGATCGCATCGCCGTCATGGAGGGCGGCGTGCTGCAGCAGTTCGATACGCCTGACAGGCTCAAGGAGCGGCCGGCAAACCTGTTCACCGGCACCTTCGTCGGCGAGCCGCCGATGAATGTCTTCGAGGCCTATGTCGGCACGGCTGCCGACAAGATCAGTCTCAAGCTGCCCGACGGGCTTTCGCTCGACTACGACAAGGACGCGTTCAGCGGCCCAGTTCGCGATGAATTGCTCAACCGGCAACGCGTCGTCATCGGTGTCAGGCCCTATGCCGTCCGCCGTTCCAAGGACGGTGTGCCGGCCACGGTTTCGGCCAATCAATGGCTCGGCGACCAGACCCATATCGCCGCCGACTTCGCCGGCGGCTCGCTGGTTCTGGTCGAACATGACCGGACTCGCCTGGAACTCGGGGCGCCTATCAAGGTCAGCATCGATCCAAAAAACCTGCACGTCTTCGATCAGGCGAGCGGCGACGCCATTTCGCACGGCACGGAGCTTGCCTGATGCGGGATGTGCTGATCGGCATCGACGCCGGCACGTCTGTTATCAAATCCGTCGCCTTCGACACGGCGGGCAGGCAGATCGCGGCAGCCGCGCTGCCGAACAGATACGAGACACTGCCGGGTGGCGGCGCCGAGCAGGACCTAGTCCGCACCTGGGCCGATACCGCGACGACCTTGCGCCAACTGGCCGACAAGGTGCCGGATCTCGCCAGCCGGACCATTGCCATCGCCGTGACCGGGCAGGGCGACGGTACCTGGCTGATCGACAAGGTTGGCGAGCCGGTGGCCAAGGGCTGGCTGTGGCTCGACGCGCGCGCTGCCGCCGTCGTCGAGGAGATCCGCGCGCGGCCCGAAGACCGGCTGCGCTTCGAAAAGACCGGCAGCGGGCTCGCTGCCTGCCAGCAGGGGTCGCAATTCGTCTTCATGAAGCGCCACATGCCCGCGATGCTTGCCAATGCAGCGACGGCGTTCCACTGCAAGGACTGGCTTTATTTCAAGTTGACCGGCCAACGCGCCACCGACCCGTCCGAAGGCACCTTCACCTTCGGCGACTTCCGCACGCGCAGCTATTGCGACGATGTCCTTGAGGTGCTCGGCGTCACCGATCTCAGGCATCTGCTGCCGCCCATCGTCGATGGCACCAGGCAAAGCACCGCACTGTCGGCGACAGCAGCCGATGCGACCGGCCTGCTTGCCGGCACGCCGGTCGTTCTGGCCTATGTCGATGTCGCCTGCACGGCGCTCGGCGCCGGCCTGTTCGATCGCGAGCGCAAGCCGGGATGCTCGATAATCGGCTCCACCGGAATGCATATGCGGCTTGCCGAGACGCCGGACGAGGTTCTGCTCAACGAAGCTGCAACCGGCTACACGATGACCATGCCGGCACCGGGCGTCTTTGCGCAGATGCAGTCGAACATGGCGGCAACGCTCAACATCGACTGGGTCCTCGGCCTCGCCTCCGGCATTCTCGCCTCGCAAGGTATCACGCGGACCAATGGCGAGATGATCGCGCTGGTCGACCAGTGGATATCGTCGTCCGAGCCAGGCTCGCTGCTCTACCAGCCCTATGTCTCCGAGGCGGGCGAGCGCGGCCCGTTCGTCGATGCCAATGCCAGGGCCGGTTTCGTCGGCATTTCGTCCAGGCACGGCTATGCCGACATGGTTCGTGCGGTGTTCGAAGGGCTGGCTTTCGCAGCACGCGATTGCTACGCCGCCATGGGGCCGCTGCCCAAGGAAATCCGCCTGACTGGTGGAGCGGCCAGGAGCCCGGCTCTGCGCAAGATCCTGGGTGCTGCGATCGGCGCCGACATTCGCACCAGCGAGCGCGAGGAGGCCGGTGCTGCGGGCGCCGCGATGATTGCTGCGGTCTGCGTTGGCCAGTACGCATCGATGGACGATTGCGTCAGTGAATGGGTCACACCTTTGCTCCGTGCGGCCGAGCCAAGCGATCGTAACCTTGCCGCTGCCTATGAGGCGATGGCTCCGTCCTACACATTGGCGCATGAGGCGCTGCGGCCGGTCTGGCGTTCGATGGCCGCGTCCAGGCAAACTGACGTGAATTGAGAAGAGCATGCCCAAGAAAATTGCGATCATCGGTGACCGCTTCATGCTTCCGGAAGTGTTTCGCGAGAAAATCGAAGCGGCCTGCGGCGACAATCTCGACATCCGCACCATTGAAACCGCTTGGCCCGACGAGCCGATGCAATTCGGCAATGCGGCGCTCGGCCTCGACAAGATCAAGGAATATTTCGGCGATCCCGACGAAGTGGTGGATTTCATCGGCGATGCCGAAATCTTCGTCACCCAGCTTGCGCCGCTCTCCGAAGCCATGATGCAGCGCCTGCCGACGCTCAAGCTGGTTGCGGTGTCGCGCGGCGGGCCGATCAACATCGACATGCCTGCCGCCAAGGCTCATGGCATCACCGTGGTCAATGTGCCCGGTCGCAATGCCAGCGCGGTGGCCGAGTTCACCATCGGCGCCATTCTCGCCGAGACGCGGCTGATCCGCGTCGGCCACGAAGCCTTGCGCAAGGGCGAGTGGCGCGGCGATCTCTACCGCGCCGACCGCACCGGCCGCGAGCTCAACGAGATGACCGTCGGCGTCATCGGCTATGGCAATATCGGCACCAGGCTGGTTCGGCTGCTGCGTGCATTCGGCTGCCGCATCCTGGTCTCCGATCCCTATGTGCAATTGAGCGCCGAGGATCGCAATGCCGGCGTCGAGCTGGTTGCGCTGGACGATCTCCTGTCGCGCTCCGACGTGGTCACGCTGCATTCCCGGGTCACCGAGGAGACGCGCGGCCTGATCGGCAAGGACGCCATCGCCCGGATGAAGCCCGGCGTGATCTTCGTCAATACCGCGCGCGGACCGCTGGTCGACTACGATGCGCTCTACGAGGCGCTCGTCTCGGGGCAGATCGGCAGTGCCATGCTGGAGACGTTCGCCGTCGAGCCGGTGCCCGTCGACTGGCCGCTGCTGCAGCTCCCGAATGTGACGCTGACGCCGCATATCGCCGGCGCGTCGGTACGCACCGTGACCTACGCAGCCGAGCAGGCGGCCGAGGAAGTGCGCCGCTTCATCGCCGGTCTGCCGCCGGCCAATCCATGCTGACGACAGGGCATAGAGCGAGATGAGCGGTGACAGCGAAATCGTCGACCTCTTCGTCATCGGCGGCGGCGTCAATGGCGCCGGCATCGCGCGCGATGCGGCAGGCCGGGGGCTGTCGGTCATTCTTTGCGAAAAAGACGATCTCGCCGAAGGCACCAGTTCTAGATCAGGAAAGCTCGTCCATGGCGGTTTGCGCTATCTCGAATATTACGAGTTCCGCCTGGTGCGCGAGGCGCTGATCGAGCGCGAGGTACTGCTGGAATCCGCACCGCACATCATCTGGCCGATGCGCTTCGTGCTGCCGCACAGCCCGGATGATCGGCCGGCCTGGCTGGTCCGGCTCGGCCTGTTCCTCTACGACCATCTTGGCGGCCGCAAGCGGCTGCCGGCCACTCGCACGCTTGACCTGCGCACCGCACCCGAGGGCGCACCGATCAAGGACAGCTTCAAACGCGGCTTCGAATATTCCGACTGCTGGGTCGACGACGCCCGCCTGGTCGTCATCAACGCGCTCGACGCCGCGGAGCGTGGGACCAGGATATTCACCCGCACCGCCTGCACCGCCGCCCGCCGCGAAAACGGCCTGTGGTCGGTGGAGATGCGCGACGGTCGAACCGGCGTCAGGACCACGGTTCGGGCACGGGCGCTGGTCAACGGCGCCGGCCCTTGGGTCAATGACATCATCAATCGCGTCGCTGGCCAGAATTCCAGGCGCAACGTGCGCCTGGTCAAGGGCAGCCACATCGTCGTGCCGAAATTCTGGGAAGGCCGGCAAGCCTATCTCGTCCAGAACAGCGACAAGCGCGTGATCTTCATCAATCCCTACCAGAACGATCTGGCGCTGATCGGCACCACCGACATTCCTTATGACGGGCGGCCGGAAGACGTGACCGCCGACGCCAGCGAGGTCGACTACCTGATTAAGGTGGTCAACCGCTACTTCAAGCGCCAGCTTGCGCGCAGCGACGTCGTCTACTCGTTTTCCGGCGTCAGGCCGCTTTATGACGACAATGCCGACAATCCGAGCGCGGTCACCCGCGACTATATTTTCGAGCTCGACGTGGCGGCGGGACAGGCGCCGCTGCTTTCCGTCTTCGGTGGCAAGATCACCACCTTCCGCAAGCTGGCCGAGCACGCGCTCGACCGCATCGCCCCGTTCTTCCCGAAGATGGGCAAGCCGTGGACCTCGAAAGGACATCTGCCAGGCGGCGATATCGCCAATGCCGATTTCGAGCAGTTCCTCGGTGACCTCGGCCACGAATATCCCTGGATGCCGGCCTCGCTGGTCAAGCATTATGGCCGGCTCTACGGCACAAGGACGCGTGATCTGGTCGGCGCGGCCGGTTCGCTCGCTGAACTGGGGCGGCGCTTCGGCAAGGATTTGTTCGAGCGCGAAGCCAATTACCTGTTCGAGCATGAATGGGCCGAGACGGCCGCCGATATTCTCGAACGGCGCACCAAACACGGACTGCATCTGTCCGCCGCAGAAAGAACCGCCTTCGAAGACTGGTGCTCGAGCCGGCTGGCGAAGGCAGGCTGATGGCCTTTACGCTGTCCCTCAACACCAACCCGCTGGTCAATCGTTTCGCCGAACCGGACGATCTGATCGATGCGATCGCCTACGACATCGGCATCCGCGACGTGCAGCTCACGCATGAATTCGTCAATCCCGGTTGGCCGGCGGCGACGATCGCCAAATTCATCCGCCTGTTCCGCTCCGCTCTCAACCGCACCGGCGTACGTGTGACCTCCGCGATGACCGGCCCCTACGGCCGGCTCAATCATTTCGGCCATCCCGATGCCGACGTGCGGCGCTATTATGTCGACTGGTTCAAGACCTTTGCCGAAATTTCGGCCGAGCTCGGCGCCCGCGGCATGGGCACGCAATTCGCGATCTTCACTCATCGTGACTATGACGATCCCGAGCGTCGCGCGCGGCTTTTCGAGATCGCGCTGGAATGCTGGCGCGCGGTCGCCGAGCACGCCAAAGCGGCCGGCTTGACCTACCTGTTCTGGGAACCGATGTCGGTCGGCCGCGAGTTCGGCCATACGATCGAAAGCTGCCGGACGCTGCAGAGCGAGATCGATGCGGCCGGCATGGCGATCCCGCTCAAGATGATGGTCGATATCGACCATGGCGACGTGACGTCGAGCAATCCGGACGACATCGACCCCTATGCCTGGGCCGAAGCCTTTCCAAAGGAATCGCCGATCATCCACGTCAAGCAATCCTCAATGAACAAGGGTGGCCATTGGCCGTTCATTGCCGCCTACAACAAGGACGGCCGCATCACGCCGGAAAAGCTGCTGGACACTGTTCGCCGTGGCGGCGGCGTCGACAATGAGATCTGCCTCGAATTGTCGTTCCGCGAACGCGAGCCCGTCGACCACCAGGTCGTCGCCATGATCCGCGAATCGGTCGACTATTGGGCGCCCTTCATCGAGGCCGGCAGGGCCGGTCTTTTGCCGAAAGCATGATGGATGAGCAGGTGCCGACGCGGCTCCTGCTCAGAACCGGAATATGTCAGCCGAATTTCGGATCGAGACTGCCCGACTTGTAGCGCTTGGCCATTTCCGAGACCGGCAGCGGCTTGATCCTCGGTGCGTTGCCGGCAGTGCCGAACTGCTCGAAACGCTCCTTGCACAGCTTCCGCATGGCGGCCATCGCCGGCGTCAGATATTTGCGCGGATCGAATTCGCTCGGGTTCTCGGTCAGCACCTTGCGGATCGCGCCGGTCAGCGCCATGCGGTTGTCGGTATCGATATTGATCTTGCGCACGCCATGCTTGATGCCGCGCTGGATTTCCTCGACCGGCACCCCCCATGTCGGCTTCATCTGGCCGCCATATTTGTTGATGATCTCCTGCAGCTCCTCCGGCACCGAGGACGAGCCGTGCATGACGAGGTGCATGTTCGGCAAGCGGCGGTGGATTTCCTCGATGACGTTCATGGCAAGCACCGCGCCGTCCGGCTTGCGGCTGAACTTGTAGGCGCCGTGGCTGGTGCCCATGGCGACGGCCAGCGCATCGACACGGGTGTCGCGCACGAACTGTTCGGCCTGAACCGGGTCGGTCAGCAGCTGATCGTGGCTGATGACGCCCTCGACGCCATGGCCGTCCTCCTGTTCGCCGCCGCCCATCTCCAGCGATCCGAGAACGCCGATCTCGCCCTCCACCGACACGCCGCCCCAATGCGCCATATCGACGACGCGGCGGGTGATATCGGAATTATAGGCGTAGTCGGCCGGCGTCTTGCCGTCTTCCTTCAGCGATCCGTCCATCATCACCGAGGTGAAGCCGTACTGGATTGCGGTAACGCAGGTCGCTTCGTTGTTGCCATGGTCGAGATGCATGCAGACCGGGATATCAGGATGGATTTCGACCAGCGCGTCGATCAGCTTGGCCAGCACGACATCGTTGGCGTAGGCCCGCGCGCCGCGGCTCGCCTGCAGGATGACCGGCGATTTGGTCTCCTCGGCTGCCTCCATGATGGCGAGGCCCTGTTCCATATTGTTCATGTTGAAGGCAGGCACGCCATAACCGTATTCGGCGGCATGATCGAGCAATTGTCTCAGTGTGATGCGAGCCACTCAGTAGTCTCCCGTATCCGATTTCGAGCCAGTGTTTGCGGGCTGTTCGGCTATTGTCGAGCCCGCTAAAGCTTCTGGCCGGATTTCCGCTGCACCGCAACCGCTGGACGCCCGGCCGACAGCAATTCTTGTTACGGCACGCCGTCAGAAGCGTCATGATATCCCAGGCAGATATAACATTATCACAAAAATACTGGTGGCTATGCGACGTTTCCTGTTATATCTCGGAACGTGGTTCGGATTGCACGAGGAGGCCGCGGAAATGAAGAGCGACGGCCGTCGGCAAGGCATCATGGATTTTCTGATGGACACCGGCACCGCCAGTGTCGACGATCTTGCCTCGCGCTTCGGCGTCTCCAAGATGACCGTCCACCGCGACCTCGACGAGCTCGAGGAGGGCGGCTTCCTGCGCAAGGTACGCGGCGGCGCCTCGATTCAGCCGAGCAGCCTTTTCGAGAGCGATTTCCGCTACCGCCAGAGACTGGCCGGCGACGAGAAAAAGCGCATCGCCGCCGCTGCCGTGACGATGATCGAACCGGGTCAGACGGTGATCATCGACGACGGCTCGACCGCGGGCGGCGTTGCTCGGCATCTCGCCGATCTGCGTCCGCTGACGGTGATCTCGAACAATCTGGCTGTCATCCAGGATTTGGCGGGCGTTGCCGGCATCAACCTGATTGCGCTCGGCGGCCAGTACAGCAAGAAGTTTCACGGCTTCTTCGGCCTGCTCGCCGAGGACACGCTGAAATCATTGCGCGCCGATGTCGCCTTCCTGTCGTCATCGGCTATCCACGGCGCTTCCGCCTTTCACCAGGATCAGGAAGTGGTCCAGACCAAACGGCTGATGATGGCCGCTGCGGCGCGCAAATATCTGCTGGTCGATCACGGCAAGTTCGGCCGCACAGCCTTGCATTTCCTGACCGATCTCAAGGCTTTCGATACCGTCTTCACCGGCCGCGAGCCGCAGCCGCAGATGCGTGCGGCGCTGGATGGTGCCGGCGTGTCGCTGACAGTGGTCGCAGAGTAGGAGGAGCACGCATGGTTTACTGGGTCGGCACCAGCTGGAAAATGAACAAGACGCTCGCCGAGGCGATGGCTTTCACGAGGGCATTGGCCGAGTTCGTCCCCGGTTTCGACGAGCGCATCCAGCCCTTCGTCATCCCACCCGTCACGGCGGTCCGCGAGGTCAAGAAAGCGCTGTCGCCGACGCGCATCAAGGTCGGCGCGCAGAACATGCATTGGGCTGACGCCGGCGCCTGGACCGGCGAGATCTCGCCGGTAATGCTGAAAGACTGCGAACTTGATATGGTAGAGTTGGGCCACAGCGAACGGCGCGAGCATTTCGGCGAGACCGACAAGGCTGTCGGGCTGAAGACCGCAGCGGCGGTGAAGCACGGTCTCGTGCCACTGATCTGCGTCGGCGAGACTTTGGCTCAACGCGACAGCGGGCAGGCGGATACGGTGCTGGCCTTGCAGGTGCACGGCGCGCTGCAGTTTCTCGAAGGCGCGGCCAGGGCGGCGACGATCCTGTTTGCCTATGAGCCGGTCTGGGCGATCGGCGACAAGGGCGTGCCGGCAAGCTCGGACTATGCCGGCAGACAGCAGGCGCTGATCAAGAAAATCGCGCGCGACCTGCTGCCGGCCGTGCCGCCGGTGCTTTATGGCGGCAGCGTCAATCCGCAAAATGCCGCCGAACTGATCGGACAGTCTCATATAGACGGCTTGTTCATCGGCCGTTCCGCCTGGCAGGCGGACGGCTATATAGACATCCTCAAACGCGCCTCAGCGGCGATCTGAACCATCGAACAGGAAGGAAACCGAACATGAAAATAGCCATTGGAGCCGACAGCGCCGGCAAACCGCTGCTCGATGTCATCGCCGCTCACCTCGCCACCAAGCCCGGCCTCACGGTCAGCGATCTCAGCCAGACGGGCTACTACGCCGACCTGTCGCAGAAGCTCGCCCAGACCATCCTGGACGGCGAGAACGATCGCGGCATCCTGTTTTGCGGCACCGGCATCGGCGTATCCATTTCCGCCAACAAGGTTCCCGGCATTCGCGCCGCACTCACCCACGACACCTATTCGGCCGAGCGCGCTGCAAAATCCAACAACGCCCAGATCATCACCATGGGCGCGCGCGTCATCGGCCCGGAATTGGCCAAGTCGATCGTCGATGCATGGCTTGCCTCGGAATTCGATGAGAAGGGACCGTCGGCCGGCAATGTCCAGGCTATCGATAGGCTCGACGCGGCGAAGCAGCTTTAGGTCGAAACTCAATCAGCTGGCTGCCGCCAATGGCCGAGATGGTGGAAAGCGGTCTTCGATTCTGCTTTATACGCACATAGTTTCAGAATCGCGGGTCCTGCATGAGCCTTGCCTTCTCTTACGTTCTCGCAGGCAGAGGCTGGGCAGATTGCTCGATCGAAGTAGATGGAGCCGAAATGCTCATGCAAGTCTCCTACCTCTCCGACGCTTTTGACGATCTTGTTCGAGCTGCGTTAAGCGCGCTCACCCACGGAACCATTGAAACCGCCGTCTTTAACGACGAGCCGGGCACATACCGTTGGCGCCTGACGCCTTCGGGCGAGTTCCTCAACATCAAGATCACCACCTATGACGATCCTTTTGCGCGAGAAAAAGATCCGAGTGGCTATCTATCCTTCGATGCGGACTGCCGCCTGCGCACGTTCGCCGGAGCGGTGCTAGCAGCCGGTCAACAACTTCTTATTGCCCACGGCGAAGAGGGCTATATGAAGCAGTGGAAATACCCCTTCCCAACTGCACCGCTAGCTCAGTTGAAGCAGGCACTACGCGAAAAGTGACGCATGGCTGCAATGGGTGGAAAGCAGCCAATGCCAATTTACCGCAAACTCATAAACCACACAGACTCAGGCATGTTAGATCCAGAGCATTTTGCAGCCAAGTGGATTCACTTGGCGTCGCACAAATACGAATAATCAAATAGAGCGGATGCCCGATTCAATTTAAATGTATCCCGCTCTACGCCAGGCTTTTCCACATCGCATTGATGATCGTCACGGCCGACGCGGCGCCGGGATCCATATGCCCGAGCGATCGTTCGCCGAGCCGCGAGGAGCGGCCCTTCGCGGCGATCATATCCTTGGTCGCCTCGGCGCCCCGTTCGGCCGCGGCGAGTGCAGTTTCCAAGCTCTCCAACAGGGTCTTGCCGGCTTCCTGCGCGGCGCCCGCTGCCTGCGCTGCCGGCAGCCATGCGTCGACCATGGTCTTTTCGCCGAGCTCGGCCTTGCCGCGATCCTGGATGCCTTGCGCCATCGCCCGGAGCATGGCGATGACGTCAGCATCCTCCAGAATTGCCCTGCCTTTGACAGCGGCGGCAGCGCGCATGAAGGCGGTCGCATAGAGCGGGCCTGACGAGGCGCCGACGGCGTTGAGGAACGACTTTGCTGCGGTGTTGAGCAGCGCCGTCGGTCCGGTCGCCGCGAGGTCGAGTTGCGCCAGCGCGTCGCGCACAGCGCCAAAGCCGAGCGCCATCGCAATGCCATGGTCGGCATCGCCGATGACGCCGTCGAGCCGGCAGAGCCGGTCCTTGTCGGCATCGATCGCCACGGCGATCGCATCGAACATTCTTTTCAAGCCGGCTGAGTCGATCGAGGTCATGATGCCCTCTCAGCCGGCGCGGAACATGGCGCAGTCGCAAGGGTGGTCGAGCATCTCCTGCAATTCGCCGTCGAGATGCATCAGCGTCACTGAGGCGCCGGCCATTTCGAGCGACGTGCAATAATTGCCGACCCAGGTCGCGTGGACGGAAACGCCGATGTCGTCGAGCCTCTGCTTGACCCGCCGGTTCATGATGTAGAGCTCCATCAGCGGCGTCGAACCGAGCGAATTGACCAGCACGGCGACCTTGTCGCCGCGCGTCGGCGCCATCTCGTCTAGGATCTTGTCCAGCATCTCGTCGGTGATCTCGTCGGCCGTCTTTAGTTTTCCACGCGCGGTGCCCGGCTCGCCATGGATGCCCATGCCGATCTCCATCTCGTCCGGTCCGATCTCGAAATTCGGCCGGCGGGTCTGCGGCAGCGAACAGGGCGAAAGCGCCACGCCCATAGTGAACGTCTGATCGTTGGCCTTCCTGGCGATACGCTCGCATTCATCGAATGACAGCATCCGGTCGCATGCGGCACCGACAGCCTTGAAGATGAAGAAATTGCCGGCGACGCCGCGCCGCTTCTGTCTCTGGTCGCGCGGCGCCGAGGCGACATCGTCGGTGGTCAGAACGGTGCGCACTTCGATGTTGTCCATTGCCGCCATTTCGGCGGCCATGTCGAAATTCATCACGTCGCCGGCATAGTTGCCGTACATGAATAGCACGCCAGCACCGCCGCTGGCCGCCTTGGCGCATTCAAGAATCGGGTCCGGCGGCGGCGAGGCAAAAACGTTGCCGATTGCGGCCGCGTCGGCAAGCCCCTTGCCGACGAAGCCGAGGAAGGTCGGCTCGTGGCCCGAGCCACCACCGATGACGAGGCCGAC
The DNA here is from genome assembly GCF_040319725.1 of Mesorhizobium sp. M0894. Lineage (NCBI taxonomy): Bacteria > Pseudomonadati > Pseudomonadota > Alphaproteobacteria > Hyphomicrobiales > Phyllobacteriaceae > Mesorhizobium > Mesorhizobium sp. M0894. The sequence goes on from NZ_JAMYOG010000007.1 coordinate 236,495, forward strand.
CTTGCCGGGGCGTGGCCCGTCGCGGGCGATGATGGAGCGGGGGCTGCCGTCCGCACGTCTGAGATGGCGCGGATGCGCGGCCAGAATGCCCTCCAGCATCTCGTCGACGGAGCGGTTGCCGTCATTGATGATCTTCTTGGTCTGCACCGGCATCCTCCCTGGTTTTCGTGAGATACTACAGCGCCTTACCGGGATTTCCACCCGGCGACGGAGATTTCACGCCGCGATGCGTTCGCGTGCCGCCAGCAGTTGCACGCAGGCGCTGGCCGCCTCTTTGCCCTTGACCCTGAAATGCTCGAAAAAGAAGCGGTGATGGTCAGCGCTGTCATGGTAGTTGTGCGGCGTCAGCACCGCCGACAGCACCGGCACGCCAGTTGACAATTGCACGTTCATCATGCCGTCGATGACCGCGCTCGCCACGAACTCATGCCGGTAGATGCCGCCATTGACGACGAACGCGGCGCCGAGGATAGCGGCATAGCGGCCGGTCTCGGCAAGCGTTTTTGCATGCAGGGGAATCTCATAGGCGCCCGGCACATCGAAGACATCGACGGCAAAGCGTTTCTCCCCGGCAACCGCCAGTTCCGCCTCGAATGCTTCAACGCATTGGTCGACGATATCGGCGTGCCAGCGCGCCCGAATGACGGCAACGCGGATCGTTTCATAGTCGTTCTGGGAATGCTGATTCATGGGTCCATCCTTCCGTTTCGAACCAGAATCAGGACGCACGATACGGAGTCCGAACCGCGAAAGCGGACCGTCTTCCATTCGTTCTCTTCCATCCGGACTGTGACCGTCGGCTCCGGAATCTCACCGGATCTGCTGACCCCTCCGGCTAACCGGAAAGCGCTCGCGGGCTTGGGCCGAGACCCTTACCGCCGGTGGGGACTTTCACCCCGCCCTGAGAACATTGACGGCGTTGTATGGAAGGGCCGGATAACGCTGTCAACCACCGACGTCGTCGCGGATGGCGCAGAAATAGCCATTCGGTCCGACTTGGTCACCCTTGAGGGCGAGGGAGGCGCTGATAAGTTGCAGCATCAAATGGCGATCACGGGCAAGGCAGGCAGCACCTTGTCCAAGGTGATGGGAAATTCACGCACACGCACTCCGGTCGCGTTGTAGACGGCGTTGGCGACAGCAGCCCCCGCACCGCAGACGCCGAGCTCGCCGAGGCCCTTCGCGCCAAGCGGATTGGCCTTGTCGTCGTCTTCCTCGAGGAAGACCACGTCCATCGCGGGGACGTCGCCATTGACCGGGACGTGATATTCGGCAAGATCGTGATTGACGAAGTGGCCATAGCGCGGATCGAGCACCGTCTGCTCCATCAGCGCCGCACCGATCCCCCAGGTCATGCCGCCGATGATTTGCGAGCGTGCAGTCTTGGGGTTGAGGATACGGCCCGCGCCGACCACAGTCAGCATCCGGCGCATGCGGATTTCACCGGTGTCGCAATCGACAGCGACCTTGGCGAAATGCGCTCCGTACGAATGCTGCGAATAAGTCTTGTACGACTCGGTGGTGGCGCCTGCGGCTACGGAGCCTTCGGCCTCGAACCCGTCGGGAGCGATCCTCCCGATGAGATCGGCCAGGCTCGCCGATCGCTGGCCGATCCTGACCTCGCTGTCGGCAAAGTTTGCCTCGGTGGCGTTCGCGCCGCGCAACGGTGACGCTTCGCTCGACTGCGCCGCGTCCAGGATCCGTCCTTTGAGGGCGTTGCACGCATTATACAGGGCCGAACCCGCGCTCGCCGCGCCCCAGGACCCGCCGGAGCCGGCGGTACGCGGGAAGCGGCTGTCGCCGAGCTCCACCTTGACGGACGAGATCGGCACGCCGAGGCTCTCGGCAGCAATCTGGGTCAGGATCGTATAGGTGCCGGTCCCAATGTCGGTCATGTCGAGCCGCGCCGTCACCCGACCGTCCCGGTCGATCGCAACCCGCGCCGTCGCCGCGCCGATGTAGTTCGGACGGATCGCCGCCGCCATGCCGTAGCCGATGAGCTTCCGGCCCTCCCGGGTGCGGCCCGGTGTCGGGTTTCTCCGCTCCCAACCGAAACGGCGGGCGCCTTCCTCCATGCAGGCGACGAGATTGCGGGTGGAGAACGGCACTTCGCGCTCGGGATCCTGAGCCGGTTCGTTGCGGATCCTGAGTTCGATCGGGTCCAGGCCGACCCGCTCGGCGAGCTCATCCACTGCGCATTCGAAAGCCAGCATGCCGGGCGCTTCGCCCGGCGAGCGCATCCATTCGCCGCGGTTGATGTCCAGCGAAACCAGGCGATGGCGGGTGAGACGGTTCGGCGCCGCATAGAGCGAGCGCGCAAAAACTGCCGTTTGTTCGCAGTACTCCTCGAAGCTGGACGTCGCGGACCAGACATCGTGCGCGATCCCGGTGAGCCGCCCATCGGTATCCGCGCCGAGACGTACCTGTTGGATCATCTCTGCACGGTGACCGGCATTGGCGAACATCTGTTGCCGCGTCAGCGCGATTTTCACGGGGCGCTGCAGGGCCTGCGCTGCAAGCGCGGCCAGGATCGTATCGGCATGGACAATCAGCTTGGACCCGAAGCCTCCGCCGATGAAGGGGCTCACGATGCGCACTCGCTCGAGCGGGATGCGAAGCGTGCTGGCGACCCCGGCCCGGAAGTTCGCGAGGGTCTGCGCCGATGTACGGATCGTCAGCTCGTTGCCTGACCAGGCGGCGAGCGTCGCATGCGGCTCCATCGGATTGTGATGTTCGAAGGGGGTCCCGTAAGTGGCATCGATCTTGATCGGCGCCGTCGCAAAGGCGCGCTCGAAGTCGCCGACCACGCTGTCGGTCTCGAAGCCGGCATTGGTCCGCTTTGGCGCGTAGGAGTCGGCGATATGTCCCGGTAGATCGTAGAGGCCCGGCTCCTCGTCGTAGCGTACTCTGATTAGGCCCGCAGCAGCGCGTGCCGCCTCGAACGTCTCCGCAACAACCAGCGCGACCGGCTCGTCGTAATACCGCACCCGATCGCTGTTGAGCGCAGGCCGGGCGCGGGTGAAGACCTCCGGCACCGTCGGCGTGACCGCCGTGCCGAAATCCGGCTGGGCCGGCGCATTGCGGTGCGTCATGACGAGCAGCACTGCCGGCGCCCGTTCGGCTTCGGTCGTGTCGATCTCGGCGATGCGGCCCTTGGCGACGGCGGCGCCGAGAATGTAGCCATAGGCTGTACCATCCAGCTCATTCTCGTAAGCGTATGTGGCGCCGCCCGTCACTTTGAGCGGACCGTCGATGCGGTCGATCGGCCTCCCGATGATGCCAGCACCGGGACGCGGTTTCACTCTTGAATGGGTGGCGGAGCCGGGCAGTCCGGGTATGGTCTCGTTCATAAGTCACCTAAAGATTTTCATTTGGAGTTCGGAAGCATCGAGGCCGCGACGACGCCTCTTTCCTCGCACCTTCATGTTCGTCGCGCAGCGGCCGGAGCTCACGCGGCGATCTCGCCGAAATACTCGCGAAACTCGACCAGCTTCCCTGTCGGGCCGGCGCGCATGAAGATCGCATGCAGGCCAGTGTAGGGCGCGCCGCTGATTGTCCCGCTCCCGCGATCGCAGACGATGACCCAGTCGGCGGCGAAGAGCTTGAGATCGACGGTCGATTTCGTGATCCTGTTTCCTTGCGCTTGATGCGCGGCGGTCCAGGCTGCGAGTGCCGGCTTGCCTTCTGGCGGTCCGTGTCGGCCTCGTTGCTCGCCGACAGGGAATTGGAAGGTCATCGTCTCATCGCAACAATCAAGGAGTGCCGTCCAGTCGCCGGAGGCCCAGCCGGCAAAGAAGGCGTCGACGGCGGCCTCGAGCACGTGACGAGCTCCCGGGTCGGATGTGGCGCCCCAAGCTGCGGCGGCAGAAACAAAAAGGCCGCCACCCGCGGCGGCAACGGCGCGTCGCGTGAGTTTCATATCGATCTCCTGCTCGTCGCCTGCATCTGGGAACCGCTGTTCGGGGTCGTCGTCTCTGTCATCGTGTCGCCTCACGCACTCTCGACGGCAGCAGCGAGTGTGTGCCGCACCGTTCGTTTCGCCAGCGGGATCTTGAAGTCATTGGCGCCATGCCCAACGGCTCCGGCGAGCGCGGCTTCGGCAGCGTCGGTAAAGGCATCGTCGGACGCCGCTGCGCCTGCCAGCCCGCGCTCCGCCTCCGTCGCGCGCCAGGGTTTCGCTGCCACGCCGCCCATGGCGATCCGAGCGCTTCGGATACGATCGCCGCTTTTTTCGACGATTGCTGCCACCGACACCAGCGCGAAGGCGTAGGAAGCTCGGTCGCGCACTTTGCGGTAAAGCTGCCGGCCGGGTGGTGGCGGCGGCAGGGTAACCGCGACGACCATTTCGCCGTGGCCGAGCACGGTCTCCACATGGGGCATCGTCTCGGGCAATCGATGGAAATCGCCGATCGGGATCGTGCGGGTCTCGCCGCCGGGCGAAACGGTCTCGATCCTGGCGTCGAGCCCGGACATGGCGACCGCCATGTCCGAAGGATGGACGGCGATGCAGGCTTCGCTCGCGCCCAGTACAGCGTGCATGCGGTTGAAGCCTTGAAGCGCCGCGCAGCCCGAACCCGGCTGGCGCTTGTTGCAGGGCATGTTGCGGTCGTAGAAGTAGGGGCAGCGCGTGCGTTGCAGGAGATTGCCGCTGGTCGAGGCCTTGTTGCGTATCTGGCCGGACGCTCCCGCCAGCAGCGCTTGTGTGAGCATCGGATAGCGGGACCTCACCCGCGGGTCGGCGGCAAGATCGCTGTTGCGGACCTGGGCGCCGACCCGAAGCCCGCCTTCTGCCGTCTCCTCGATCCGATCAAGCGGCAGCCGGCTGATGTCGACGAGATGCGCTGGGCGCTCGATATCGAGCTTCATCAGGTCGAGCAGGTTGGTCCCGCCGCTGATGAACTTGGCGTCCGGCCGGGCCGCGACCGCGGCGGCCGCCTGCTGGGCACTCGTTGCACGTTCATAAGTGAAGGACTGCATTGCTCATGCCTCCTCTGCCGCGTCGCGGATTGCAGCGACGATGTTCGGATAAGCGGCACAACGGCAGATGTTGCCGCTCATCCGCTCGCGGATCTCGGCATCGCTGAGAGCGACGGAAGCCGCTGCCACGTCGGCGCTCGCATGGCTCGGCCAGCCGGCCTTGGCTTCGCCCAACATACCGACCGCCGAGCAGATCTGGCCTGGCGTACAGTAGCCGCACTGGAAACCGTCGCGGGCGATGAAGGCGGCCTGCACCGGATGCAGCCGGTCACCCTCGGCAAGGCCCTCGACCGTGGTGATCTCGTCGCCATCATGCATTGCGGCAAGCGTCAGGCAGGAATTGATCCGGCGTCCATCGACAAGCACCGTGCATGCGCCGCACTGGCCGTGATCGCAGCCCTTCTTCGAGCCGGTGAGGCCGAGATGGTTGCGCAGGGCATCGAGCAGCGTCGTCCGCGGGTCGAGTTCGACGGCAAGGTCCTTCGCGTTGATCCGCAACGATATCGGCATCGTCGGTACCGGCGTGCCAGATGCCGTCGCCGTGACGGTGTCGGCCGGCTCGGCGCCGACCGGTATCCCGGTAGCCAGGAGCACCCCGGTCGCCACCCCGCCCTCCAACACGGTTCGACGCGTTGGCCCCCTCCTGTTGTCTGTTTTAGCCATGCAAGATCTCCCAGTCGCAATGAAGGACGCAGACGGCAACTTGACCCCGACAGCGGACCCTCGGGTTCGGTCATCGACACTGGAGGTGGGGGCGCACGCAGCGGCTTTCTTTCAAGAAACCGGCGGCACTATCAGGATTCTGGAGAAGAATTCACCCGATAGGCACGAGGCGTCATGCCCCTGAGACGCCGGAACGTCGTGGTGAAGTGGCTCTGGCTTGAAAAGCCGAGCCGAAAGGCAATGGTACTGATCGACAAACCCGTTTCGCGCAACAGTGCCTCCGCTCGCCGCACCCGTTCCTCGATTACATAGGCATAGGGGGCAAGACCGGTCGTCGCCTTGAAGCGCCGCGCAAAACTGTCGACGGCCAAGTCGGCGACAGCTGCAAGCTCGCTTAGCGAAATGTCGGAATTCATACGTGCATCGATATAATCCCGAACTCGACCAAGTGCTCGGCGGCTGAGACAGCCGTGACGTACGAGCGGCTGTTGCTCCCGGCTCAGGTTGGCCACGCGGAGGCTGACGAGGGCCACCAGATGCTCGACATAGGCAGTGTCCGGCTTGTGACCGAGGGCCATCTCGTCGCGAAGCGAACTCAGCAGCGTGGCGACGACCGCGTCCTTCTTGTTTACCAGTATCGGCAGGTTCCTCAGGCGTTCGCATCCGGGAAGCCCGATATCGGGATCGATCCACAGGGCTGAATATGAGAGGTTTACATCGCGATAGAAGCCCTGTCGCTCCGCGCCTGCCGGGACGAAGGTGAGGGCTCCGGGACGATCCATTCCGTCGTAGAGGGATCTTGCCTCGTGCCGGATAGACGTATGGGACGTGCCGCCTTCTTCGGTCAGCACGATCAGATGATGAGGGGCTGTCCAGCGGAGCTCCGCCTCCCGGCACGCCCACCGCCGGTTGTCGAAAACGATCGAGGAGCTGACCCATGACGCGGTTTGCAGGGGCTCCGACTTTTCCTCCTGGCTCCGAACCCGTCCGTCACCAAGCAGCGGTCTGAATGACATCGCGGCATCCCGCTGGTTCACTCGCCGAGCCGTGGTCAGCCCCGGCTTGAGCGTTGCGCCGCCCCGCCGCTACGCATACGACCGTCCATCTGGGACAGGCAACGGACCTTTTTAACCGCGCCGTGTTCAAGAAATCGTGAGATCAGGCAAAATCCAGCGCGCCTCCTGGCACTCCAAAGCGGATCATCCGCGCTCGGGAAACATCGCCTTCAGGCCTTCGCGCGAGGCCGTGGCGACGCCGCGTTCGGTGATCAAGCCGGTGACCAGCCGCGCCGGCGTCACGTCGAAGGCGGGGTTGGCCGCCGGCGTGGCTTCCGGCGACACGCGGACCTGGGCAATCTCGCCGGAAGCGGTCTTGCCCCAGACCAGCGAGACCTCGTCGGGCGAACGCTGCTCGATCGGGATTTCGGCCAACCCGTCGCCCACCGTCCAGTCGATCGTCGGCGACGGCAGCGCGACATAGAACGGCACGTCGTTGTCGGCGGCGGCCAGTGCCTTGAGATAGGTACCGATCTTGTTGCAGACATCGCCGTCGGCGGTGGTCCTGTCGGTGCCGACGACGACCATGTCGACCTGGCCGCGCTGCATCAGATGGCCGCCGGCATTGTCGACGATCAGCGTGTGCGGCACGCCGTGGCCGGCCATCTCCCAGGCGGTCAATTGGGCGCCCTGGTTGCGCGGTCGCGTTTCGTCGACATAGACGTGGACTGGAATGCCGGCTTCCGTCGCCAGATAGATCGGCGCGGTGGCGGTGCCGTAGTCGACTGTGGCCAGCCAGCCGGCGTTGCAGTGGGTCAGGATATTGACCGGTTCGCCCGGCTGCTTGCGCGCCGCGATCGTCTTGATGATTTCGAGCCCATGGGCGCCGATGGCGCGGTTGAGGCCGACATCCTCGTCGGCGATCTTGCCGGCACGCCGATAGGCGGCTGCGGCACGTTCTGCCAGGGGAAGCGCCAACAGGAAGCGCTGCATTTCATTCAGCGCCCACCGCAAATTGATCGCCGTCGGGCGCGTTTCGTGCAGGGTTGCCCAGACGGCGTCGAGCGCCGCATCCGACGGATCGTCGGCCATCTGCATGGCGACGCCATAGGCGGCGGTGACGCCGATCAGCGGCGCCCCGCGCACCCACATGTCGCGGATTGCCGTGGCGATGCCGGCGACGGTATCGATCTTTTCGATGCGGAAATCATGCGGCAGCCAGCGCTGGTCAATGATCTCCACGGAACGCCCGTCGTCACTCGGCCAGATGGTGCGGTAGTGGCGGTCACCGACGTTCAAATCCTGCTCTCCCGTTCGATCAGCGCGGCCAACTGGTTGACCTCGTCGATGCTGTGGATCTGGCGCCGGTTGACGGCGAGGTGACGGCCGAATTTCAGCGCCTTTGCCTCACATCTGGCGCGCAGATCCTGATCGGCAATGGTCTCGAAATCGGCATTGTGGGCAAGTCCGAGAATTCGCCGGTGAACCTCGACGCCGGCAAAGCCGAGCAGATCGGTCCAGATCGAATGCAGCATGTGGTCGAGCGCCTGCTCGGCGCCAAGACTGTCGCCCTGATCCTCGAACAGGCTCTTCTGGTAGAGTATGCCGGTGCGCTCGGTTCGCCACAGATGCGAGAACTCGGCGCGGAATACCGACCATGTCTCGACCGTGACGTCGAGCAGATAGGCGCGCATGGCGTCGCGCTTGCCATTCTGCTCATGGCCGCGCTGCGAGAAGAACGCCATCCAGAAATTGGCGAGCAGCATGCCAACATCGAAGGCGATCGGACCGTAGAAGGCGAATTCGGGGTCGATCATCCGCGTTTCGGTGTCGGTGACCATGATCGAGCCGGAATGCAGGTCGCCATGCAGCAGCGTCTCGGCATTGGCGGCGAAGAGGTGCTTCATCCGCTGCGCCTCGACCTTGAGGTCGCGGTCGGCGCGCAGCTCGGCGACAATGCCATCGAGCTGCGGGCTGGTGTGCCGGTTCATCTTGGCATCGAAATACGGGTCCGAGAAAACCAGGTTCTCGGTGATGTCGCAGAGTTCGACATTGTCGGCGAACAGCGCCAGATCGGCCTTGCGGTCCTTGGTCGCCATATGCAGGTCGGAGCCGCGAAACAGCGTGCGGGCCATGAACAGGCCGATGTCTTTCGCGATGTTGGGCAGTTGCCGGCCCTCGATCAGCGCCCGCCGCAGGATAATGTGCGGCGACAGATATTCCATGATGATCAGCGCCTGGCCTTCGTCGAAGTAATAGATATCAGGCACGGAATCCGGCGCCCGCGCCTGTTGCCGCGTCAGCGCATGATATTCGAAGAAGGAGCGCTTCAACGGCAGTGGCCAGCTGTCGCCGACCAGCCGGACGTAGGGCAGGGCTTGCTTGACGACGGCCGCACCCTCAGCACCCTCGACAATGAACACCAGGTTCAGATTGCCGTCGCCGACTTCACGGATCTTCCAGCGGCTCGTATCCTTGCCGATCTGCGAACACAGAGCCCCGTTGGCACGGAGACGGCCCGCCAGTGTCTCGACCGACAGTGCTTCGAACGGCGATTTCCCAGTCATCCTCACCTCCCGCTTATGTGCTCCGATGATAGCGGAGCCATGGCGGTCGGGCCAAGCTAGGAAGCCCGCTAGCAATTGTCAATCGTGTTGACAATTGCCGATATAGCCCATAGCGTCACGGTCAGGGAGGAACGAATGGGCAATGATGCCGTGTTCCGCGTCGACGGCCTGAGGAAATCCTTTGGCCATATCGAGGTGCTTGGCGGCGTCTCGCTCGAATTGCATGCCGGCGAAGTCACCGTGCTGATGGGTGCCAACGGCGCCGGCAAATCCACCCTCGTCAAGATCATCAGCGGCGTCTACGACCATGGCGGCGGCTCGATGTCGCTTGTCGGTCAGGACTTTGCGCCGAAAACGCCGGCCGAGGCGATCCGCGCCGGCGTCGTCACCGTCCACCAGAACATCAATGACGGCGTCGTCGCCGATCTCGACGTCGCCACCAACCTCACGCTCGACAGGTTGAGCGGCAGCGGCGTGCCGACGCTATTCAAGCCGGGCCGGGTGCGCCGTGAGGCCAAGGCGGTTGCCAACCGCATGGGGCTGGCCGTCGACCTCAAGGCCCGCATCAGCCATCTCTCGCTGGCCGATCGTCAGATGGTGGCGATCGCCCGCGCCATGGCGCACCGGCCGAAAGTGCTGATCCTCGACGAGCCGACCTCCTCGCTGTCCAGTGCCGAAGCCGACCGGCTGTTCGCATTGCTCGACCGGCTTCGCCAGCAAGGCGTGGCCATTCTCTATATTTCGCACCGTATGTCTGACATCAGACGGCTTGCCGACCGCATCATTTCGATGCGCGACGGGGTCATCTCAGGTATCTTCGACAGGAAGCCGCTGGACTATGAAGGTGCGGTCAACGCCATGCTCGGCCGCAAGATCCAACTCGAGCGGATCGTCGCCAGGAATTCGGCCAAATCAATTTTTATTGCCGACGGCTTGCGGATTGCCGAAGGCGCCAGGCCGATTTCGCTGACGCTCGGCGACGGCGAGGTCGTCGCCATCACCGGCCTCGTCGGCGTCGGCAAGACCGCGCTCGCCGAGACGCTGTTCGGCTTGCGCCAGCCGCTGTCCGGGACCATGGTGCTGAACGGGAAACCCTATGCTCCGGCGTCGACGGGCGAAGCGATTGCCGCCGGCGTGTTTCTCGTCGCCAAGGACCGGGGCGAGAACGGCATCGTCGGCGGCTTCAACATCCAGGAAAATATCAGCCTGCCGTTCCACAGGCGCATGTCGCGTCTCGGCGTCCTCAAGCGCCGCATCGAACGCGCCATTGCCCGCCGGCAGATCCAGGAACTCGGCATCGTCTGCCGCTCGGAGAAGGACGAGATGTCGTCGCTTTCGGGCGGCAATCAGCAGAAGGTGATGGTCGCCCGCTGGATGTCGCAGACCGCAAGGCTTTTCATCCTCGACGAGCCGTTTCAGGGCGTCGACATTTCGGCTAGGCGCGATATCGCTGCCAAGCTGCGGGCCAGCGCCAGCGGCCGCGCGACGCTGCTGTTCGTCACCGAACTGGACGAAGCCCTGGAGACGGCCGATCGCATTCTGGTGATGTCGGAGCAGACGATCGTCGGCGAGCACCGCAACACCGATGTCGATCTCGAGCGGCTGCTGGCCGAAGTGGCGGGCGGGCCGTTGCACAGCGCAGCCTGACGGCAGGAAGACGATGAGAATTGGAATGGAGAGGGCATGAGTTCAGGTTGGGTAAAGACAGTGCCAGCGTGCGGGAGCGCTGAATGATCCTGCGCGACCGTGCCATCCGGTATGGCTTCATCGTCCTGTTGTTCGGTCTGATCGCCTATTTCGCCATTGCCGCCGATGGCTTCGTGTCGCCGCAAAGCGCCGTCTTCATCTTCCAGTCGGTCGCCATCACCGGCGTTCTGGCGCTCGGCGTCACCGCCACGCTGGTCGTCGGCGGCTTCGACTTGTCGATCGGCTCGGTCGCCACCAGCGCCATGATGGCGGCTGCCTACGTCATGGTGGTGCTGGAGCAGAATGCCGTCGTGGCGGTCGTCGCCTGTCTTGTGATCGGCGCCGTTGTCGGCCTCATCAATGGCTGGCTGATCGTCTATATGCGGGTGCCGGACCTTTTGGCGACGCTCGGCATGATGTTCCTGCTCGTCGGCCTGCAGCGCATCCCTACCGAGGGCCGTTCGATCGCCACCGGCATGACCATGCCCGACGGCTCGGTCGCCAACGGCAGCTTCGGCGCCGCGTTCCTGGCGCTTGGCCGCCATCGCTTCGATTTCTTCATCCCGAACCTCATTCCGGTGTCGGTCGTCGTCCTGCTCGTGCTGGCGGTGCTGATCTGGTTCTTTCTCGAATACACCCGTTTCGGCCGCATGATGTACGCCGTCGGCAGCAACGAGCGCGCTGCCGAACTCGCCGGCGCGCCTGTCAAGGCATACAAAATCTGGGCCTACGTTATTTCTGGGGTTTTTGCCTCGATCGGCGGCATTTTGCTCGCCGCCCGGCTTGGACGCGGCGACATCGCCTCGGGTAATAATCTGTTGCTCGACGCGGTGGCTGCGGCACTCATCGGTTACGCGGTTCTCGGCGCCGCCAAACCGAACGCCTTCGGCACGGCCGTCGGCGCGGTGTTTGTCGGCGTGCTGCTGCAGGGCCTGACGATGATGAACGCGCCTTACTACACGCAGGATTTCGTCAAGGGCGTGGTTCTCGTGGTCGCCCTTGTCTTCACCTTCGCCCTGTCCGGCAGGGGCAGGAGATAGGGTTCGACCGGGTCACATTTTGGGTTCAACAAGTGGAGGAAACGACGTGAACATCACAAGAAGACTTTTGGGGAAAGCAGCGCTCGGGCTTGCCGGCGCAACATTGCTGATGCAGTTGCCGGCAATTGCGCAGGACAGGCCGGCGCCGTTCGACAAGCCGGGTGCCGTCAAGATCGCGCTGGTCCGCTATCTCTCGACCGGCGACTTCTTCCAGGCCTATCTCTCCGGCGTTGAGGCGCAGGCCAAGGCGCTCGGCGTCGACCTGCGCGTGCTCGACAGCCGTCAGGACGCGGCGCTTCAGGCGGACATGGTCGACCAGGCCATCGCGCTCGGCGTCCAGGGCATCATCATCCAGCACGGATTGACGGAATCGATGAAGGACGCCGCCCAGCGTGCCGTCGATGCCGGCATCAAGGTCGTCGCCTTCGACGTCAATGTCGAAAACCCCAAGATCCCGCAGATCGAACAGTCCGACCGCGACCTCGCGCGCCTGGCGCTCGAACAGGCGGTCAAAGACAATGGCGAGAGCTGGAAGGCCGGCTATGTCTATGTCGCCGGCATCGCCCCGCTCGATCGCCGCAACGAGACCTGGGTCGAATTCAAGAAGAAATATTCGGGCATCAACGAAGCCGCCATGTTCGGCACGCTCGACAATCCGATCGCCAATTCGGTTGCCAACCAGGCTCGCTCGGTGTTGTCGGCTCATCCCGACATCAAGGTGATGTTCGCGCCCTATGACGAATTCGCCAAGGGCGTAAAGATCGCCGTCGACGAGGCCGGGCTGAACAAGGATATCAAGATCTATTCGGCCGACATCTCGACCTCCGACATCGCCGCGATGCGCGAGCCCGACAGCGCCTGGGCGGCAACCGCCGCCACCAACCCGGCCGTCGTCGGCCAGGTCTCGGTGCGTGCGCTGGCGCAGCTCTTGGCCGGCGAAGATCCCGGCCACAACGTCATCGTGCCACCGACGCTGATCACCCAGAAGGACCTGCTCGACAAGGACATCAAGAACATGGAAGACCTCTCGGCCAAGCTGCCGCAGTTCGCCCATGCCGATGTCGCCATGCCGGCCTGGATGCCGAACCCGAACGCGAAGTAACTTTCGGCACGAGCAAAACAATAGCCGCCTGCAGCAGCTTGCTGCAGGCGGCTTTTTTGTCGAAGATGTCTGGCGCGCCGGACTGCCGAATTTCAATTGTCGCAGTCTCCGATTTGCAGGCCGATTGGACGGTTGAATCCAGGATTCGACGGGTACATGGAGGCGCATGCGGTAAGAGAGGAAAGTCCGACCGGTGTCGTCGCCGGAACATTTTCCGACGCTCGCAGGCCACCACGGGCGTTGTGGTGTTGGGTGGATCGAGTGGTCGTGTTGATGTCGGGCGCGCGCGGCTTTTTACAGATGCCGGTACGTCGGCCTTGGCGTTGCAGTGGTTTGGCGGCGAGGGCCAGATTCCGGGAATATGTGAAATTCCCCTGGAAACGTTCTTTGCAGCAACAGACTATCTCATTGAAACAGGGTGCCGTCGCATCGTTTATGTCGGCACATCCAAAGGTGCCGAGGCCTCATTGCTTGCCGCGGTCCATGACCAGCGAATCAACGCGGTGGTCGCGATCAGCCCGTCATCGGTAGTTTGGGGGAATATCGGTGCGGGCCGGGATGGTGCCAGTTGGCCTGAACGATCCTCATGGTCGCTCAACGGTATCGCGCTGCCGTTTGTGCCGGCAGATCCAGATTGGACACGAGAGTATGTGGATGGCCTGGTATCTTACAGGGGGCTTTTCGAATGCTGTTTGAAAACCTTCAAGAGCGAAGCGAATGCGGCGACCATCCCCGTTGAGACCATATCGGCCGAGCTTCTGCTTGTCGCCGGTGGCAACGATGCGCTGTGGCCTTCCCTATCGTTCGCCCGAGATATTATTAGGCGGCGCGGCGAAGCAGGTAAGGTCACTCATCTCATTTCGTCGCCGGATGCGGGACACCGCATTCTGTTGCCAGGCGAGAGCACACCACGCTCGACATTGCACGCACATGGAGGCAATGACGAGGCCGATTCAAAGCTGGGCAGAAAGGCTTGGGAAGGCATCCGAGGCCTGCTGTAGTAGCAGTTCGAGAATGCCTTCCATGGCCGTGTCGCAAAATTCCGAGTTGCGTGCCTGTCTCGGCCGGTTCCGCCTACCGCAGCGCCGCCGCGATGTTGCCGCCGTCGACCGTCGTCACATCGGCTGTGGTCCGATCGGCCAGCGCTTGATGCAGAAAGGCCTGGGCGACGTCTTCGGCCGTCACTTCCTGCCCGAGCAGGTTGCCGGACATGTACTCCTTCTCCGATACGCCGCGCGCGCCCGAGCGGCTGGCGATCATGGCGTCGGTCAACAGCCCCGAACGGATGCGGTCGGCGTTGACGGCATTGGAGCGGATGCCTTGCGCGCCGTAGTCGAGCGCATATTGCCTGGACAGGAACAGCGTTGCCGCCTTCGGGATGCCGTAAGCGCCGAACTTCGGTCCCGGATTGATCGCCTGCTTGGAGGTATTGAACAACAGCACGCCGCCGGTGCCCTGTTCGAGCATGATGCGCACGGCATTCTGCGCCGCCGACTGGTGGGCGAAGAAATTGAGTTCGAAACTTTTGCGCAAAGTGGCGTCGTCGAGCTCGCCGATCCGGCCCTCCCAGGCTGCGCCCGCATTGGAGACGAGAATGTCGAGGCCGCCGAAGACGGCGACGGCTTTGTCGAACGCAGCGCGCATCTGCTCCGGATCGGTGATGTCGGCGCCAATGCCGATCGAACCGTTACCGGCTTTTTTGGCGGCCTCGGCAGCTCTTGACCCGTCGACATCGACGACCACCGCATGGGCACCGTTGTCGGCGAATAGCTTTGCCGTGGCAGCACCGATCGCGCCGGCGCCGCCGGTGACCAGTACCACCTGGCCGGTCAGCGGCTTCGGCTTGTTGGCGGCGAGTTTGGCCTGTTCCAGCGACCAGTATTCGAGCGGGAACAGATCGGCTTTGGAGAGCGGGCGGAAATCGCCGACGGCTTCGGCGCCGCGTACCGCCTCGATCCACATTTCGCCGACGTCGGAGGCGATCTTCGCGTCCTTGAGCGTGCGGCCGTGGCCGAACATGCCGAGGCCGGGCACCAGCGTCAGCCGTGGCATCGTGTCGAGCATGGTGCGCTTCACGTCGTCGAGCGCATCGTTGGTTTCGAAATAGGCGCGATAGTCCTTGGCGAATTTTTCGACATGCTGGCGGATGACGGATTTGTAGTCGCCGACATTGTCCGCGTCGGGCGCCGGCAGTGCCATCGGTCCGGTCTTGATGCGGATCGACAGGTCGGGCGTCGACACGCCGCGTCCGGCATAGTCGGCAATTCTAGCCGAATTGATGAAATCGACGATCGCATCCGAGGTGCGGAAATCGCTGACCATGCGGTCGAAGCGGCCTTCGCCGCGTGCCACCGCCACCGCGCCGCGCAGCATCGGCGCAATGTCCGCGGGCTTGGCCAATCTGGCCGGCAAGGCCGCTTTTTCGGTGCGCGGCTTGCCGTGGCTGGCGATGAAATCCTCGGCGACGTTCACATAATGGATCATCCGGTCATAGGCCTGCCTGGCATCGTCGCCGAAGGTGAAAATGCCGTGCTTGTCGAGGATCAGGCCTTCGACCGTCGGGTCGGCGTCGAAAACATCGGCGGCAGCCTTCGCCAGATCGAAGCCCGGCATGATGTAAGGCACGAACCCCATTTTCTCGCCGAACACTTTTCTGCTCAGCGCCTCGCTGTCCTCCTGGTCGACGATGGCCAGGATTGCGGTCGAATGCGTGTGGTCAACGAATTTGTGCGGCAGGAAGGCGTGCAGCAGCGTCTCGACCGAAGGGTTGGGCGAGGACGGATCGATCAGGTTCGCCCGCTGCAGCGCGACCATGTCCTCGTCGGAGAGCTTCTTGAGCGACCGCGCCTTCAACAGCGCGCCGAGCTTGACCGCCGGCAGGCCCTGCGGCTCGATGACGCCCATGTCCCAGCCGCTGCCCTTGACGCAGAGCACGTCCCATTCGTCGCCGACAAGATCGGTGGCCTTGGTCTTGCACGAGGTGTTGCCGCCGCCATGCAGGACGAGCCGCGGCTCGCCGCCCAGCAGCCTGGTCGTATAGACGCGCAGCGCCAGGTCGCGGGCCACACCCTTCTTTGCATAGTCGGCGACCAGCTTCTCCGCGTCGCCGTCATTCCACAGGTTCTTCATGTCAGCTTCGTCCGATTTCTCTTTTGTTGTGAACAGGAATGCCGCGACGCCCTGATGACAATGCGTCGGCGACTGAAACTAGGTATCAGGCGACCTTTTCTGCTACTGCTCCGGCATGGTCGAGCAGCCGTCGCGCCATGCGCGCGCCGACGACGAGATGGGTGCAGAGCCCGCCGGCGATCGCCGCGACGAGCGGTTCGAACTTGCTCTCTTCCTGCACCACCACAAGGCGCTTTTCGATCTGGCGCAGCGATGACAGCTCTGCCGAAATCAGCCGGCGGTTGTAGCTGCAGTCGAGCGCCTGGCCTTCGGTATCGATGATCTGCCCGGCAATGACGCCGGCTGCACCCGCCTTGCGCAATGCAGCCATTTCGCTTGGCGTCAGCGCGCCGCATTTGACCAGATGGCTGTCGGTATCCACCGAGCCAACCGAGTATAGCGCCAGGTCGCAGTCACCGATACCCGACAACTGCTCGCGGATCACCGGTTCGGCGCGCAGGCCGCGTGCCAGTTCTTCCGTCGTCAGCACCAGCGGCGCGTAAAAATTCAGCCCCTTGGCATTGAGCCGGCGCGCGATTTCCATGGTGCATTGGTCCGGCCGGTACGAATAGGGTGCTCCCAGATTGCCGCAGAGCTGCACCACCGTCACGTCCTGCAGGTCGGCATAGGACATGATGTCGGCGATCGTGTAGATGGTCCGCCCCCAGGCGACGCCGATACGGTCGCCCTTCCTGACCAACTCAAGAAAGACGCTTGCCGCCAGCACCGCGATGTCGGTCGACGGATCGGCGACATAGCCGTTTTCCGGCGCGATCCAGACCGCGTCGAGCTTAAGCGCGTCTTCCAGCTTGCGTGCCAGCACGTCGTCGGTGAAAAGCTGGGTCGAGGTGGAGATGTTGACGATGCCGGTCTCGCGCGCCTTGCGCAGATACATGGCCACCGAGGCACGGGAAATCTTGAGTTGGCTGGCCACCTGGTCCTGGCGCAGGCCGTGTGCATAGTAAAGCCAGGCGGCCTTGTGGATAAGCTGTTCTGCCGGTCGGATCGCCATACCATCTCCTCGCTGACATTAGTCACGGCTCTCGACAAAAGTCAAATTGGGAGGAAGGCATAGATGCCCTTGCGCTCGCCGAATCTAGACCATTCTTGTGCCAAGCGCGGTCTATGATGGCATCGTTGGTGGTGACGGGCCGGAAGCCGGTAGCTAAAGTTCTCGACGAACACATTGCGGAGGACGGGATGGGCAATCCCTATGAACAGGACCTCGACCGGAACCCGGCCAACCACCAGCCGCTGACGCCGCTGACCTATTTTGAACGGGCGGCAAAAACCTTTCCCGACCAGACCGCCATCATCCATGGCCGCCAGCGCACGACCTATCGCGATTTCTGGAAGCGCTCGCTGAGGCTTGCCTCGGCGCTGGCGAAGCGCGGCATCGGCAGGGGCGACACCGTTACCGTCATGCTGTCCAACACGCCGCCGATGCTGGAAGCGCATTTCGGCGTGCCGATGACCAAGGCGGTGCTGCATTCGCTCAACACCCGCCTCGACGCCGCAGTCATTGCCTTCCAGCTCGAGCATGCCGAAACCAAGGTGCTGATCGTCGACCGCGAATTCGCCGGCGTGGTTCGACAAGCGCTGACGCTGGCCAAGGTCAAGCCGCTGGTGATCGACTACGACGATCCCGATTACGCCGCCGACGCGCCCTTTGCCAAGGGCCTGCGGATCGGCACGCTCGACTACGAGGCGTTTGTCGCCGGCGGCGACGAGGATTTCGCCTGGTCGATGCCGGACGACGAATGGGACGCCATATCGCTCAACTACACCTCCGGCACGACAGGCAATCCGAAGGGCGTCGTCTGCCACCACCGCGGCGCGGCACTGATGGCCTATGCCAACACCATCCATGCCGGCATGGGCAAGCACCCGGTCTACCTCTGGACGTTGCCGATGTTCCACTGCAACGGCTGGTGCTTTCCCTGGACGCTTGCCGTGCAGGCTGGCACCCATGTCTGCCTGCGCTGGGTGCGGCCGAAGCCGATCTACGACGCCATCGCTGATCACGGCGTCACCCATCTCTGCGGTGCACCCATAGTCATGTCGGTGCTGATCAACGCCAGGGACGAGGACAAGCGGCAGTTCCCGCAGACCGTCACCTTCAACACCGCCGCGGCGCCGCCGCCCGAGGCGGTGCTGTCGGGCATGGCCGATGCGGGCTTTGCCGTCACCCATCTCTACGGCCTGACCGAAACCTATGGCCCGGCCGTCGTCAACGAATGGCATGGCGATTGGGACCGGCTGGAGAAAGGGGCGAGGGTGGCAAAGAAGGCCAGGCAAGGCGTACGCTATGCCGCGCTCGAAGGCCTGACGGTGATGGACCCGCAGACGATGCAAGAGACGCCGGCCGACGGCGAGACGATCGGCGAGGTGATGTTCCGCGGCAATATCGTCATGAAGGGCTATCTCAGGAACCGCAAGGCGAGCGAAGAGGCCTTTGCCGGCGGCTGGTTCCATTCGGGCGACCTCGGCGTCATGCACCCGGATGGCTACGTCCAGCTCAAGGACCGTTCCAAGGACATCATCATCTCCGGCGGCGAAAACATCTCCTCGATCGAGGTCGAGGAGGCACTCTACAAGCATCCTGCCGTCGCTTCTTGCGGCGTTGTCGCCCGATCCGACGACAAATGGGGCGAGGTGCCGGTCGCCTATGTCGAGTTGAAGCCGGGCAAGGCGGCGACCGAGGCCGAAATCATTGAGCACTGCCGCGCGCTGCTCGCCCGCTTCAAGGTGCCGAAAGCGGTGATCTTTGCAGAAATCCCTAAGACTTCGACGGGCAAGATCCAGAAGTTCCGGCTGCGGGAGATGGCGAAGCAGCCTTAGCGCCTGACCCGAAAACGGAACCGATTTCGGGAGGCATCATTTCAAAATCCTGTGCGTTCAAAAAGACGCGCGGTGTTGCAGGCGCGCCCGGCGGGAACCACATGTGCTTCATGGGCCAACTCCGTCCAGAGATGTCACCATCTGTCATCAGCGGCCGTCAGCTGGCCGAAATCATGTCTTGACAGGTGATGGTTTTCAATTTACGAATGACGAAATTCTAAATTCGTCAGTCGTAAATTTTGGCCAACGAGATGCTTGAAACCTTAGACACCACCGCCGATTCCGCCCGCCAGGAAAATGTCACGCGCATCCTGGATTGCGCGGAGCGATTGTTCCGCCACTACGGCTACGGCAAGACCAACGTCGCCGACATAGCGCGCGAACTTGGCATGTCGACCGCCAACATCTATCGCTTCTTCGCCTCCAAGGTGGAAATTCACCAGGCGGTTTGCGGCCGTATGCTCGCCACCTGCTACCGGTTGACCTACGAAGCCTGCCATGGTCCCGGCACCGCCAGCGAGAAGCTCCGCCGCTATGTGCATACGCACTATCAGTGGACGCTCGAGACCATGATCGACCAGGAGAAAGTGCACGAGATGGTCATCGTCGCCATCGAACGCGATTGGCATGTCATCGAAAAGCACATCGACAGCATCCACGAATTGGTCGCGGAAGTGATCCGCGAGGGCATCGCCACCGGCGAGTTCGTCGATCAGGATCCGGTGATCGCGTCCAGGTGTTTCGGCGCTGCTATTATCAGCCTCTGTCATCCGCAGATGATGGCCCAATGCCTCGCCAAGAAGAACCGGGCGACGCCGGACGAGCTTACCGAGTTTGCCATCAGAGCCTTGAAGAAATGACCGTTGCCGCCCGTCGGGCGGTGATGTCGGCAATTCATCCCCACAGTTCGGGAGTACGAAAAGTGTCTTTGTCCAAGTCCATCACCTACAGGCTACCGGCCGCCGGCCTGGCACTGATTGTCGTTGCCGCTCTCGGCCTCGCCGGCTGCTCGCAGGAGAAAGCCGAGGTCAAGGAGATCATCCGCCCGGTCAAGGTGGTCGAGATCGCCAAGGCGAGCGATACCCGTCAGCTCTCCTATTCCGGATCGGTGCGCGCCCGCACCGAGATGAATCTCGGCTTTCGCATCAACGGCAAGATCACCGAGCGCCTTGTCGACATCGGTGACCGCGTCAAGCCCGGCGACGTTCTCGCCCGCATCGATCCCACCGACTACGAGCTTTCGGTGAGAAGCGCTCAGGCCAGCCTCGATGCCGCCGACCGTCAGGTCGAGACAGTCGAGCTTACGCGCAAGCGCGCCGAACAGCTCTACGCCAAGAATTTCGCACCGAAGTCGCAGCTCGAGCAGGCGACGCTCAGTTACAATCAGGCGGTCGCCACGCGCGACTCCGCCCGCTCGCAGCTTGCCCAGGCACAGAACCAGGTCCGCTATACCGATCTCAAGGCGGACAAGAATGGCATCGTCACCGCCGTTGCCGCCGATGTCGGCCAGGTGGTCGGCTCAGGCACGCCGGTGGTGACCGTTGCCATCGACGGCGAGAAGGAAGTCCTGATCGCTGTTCCCGAAACCGATATCGCCGAGTTCAAGCCGGGCAAGACCGTCAAGGCGGGTTTCTGGTCCGATGAGGCGCTGACGCTCGAAGGCAAGGTCCGCGAAGTCGCCGGCAGCGCCGATCCGCAGTCGCGCACCTTTGCCGTTCGCGTCAGCCTGCCCAACGATCCGAACGTGCTGCTTGGCATGACGGCCTCCATCGAAGCCGCGGCGGGCAACCGGCAGCAGCTGGTGTCGATCCCGCTGAGCGCATTGGCACAAAAGGACAGCCAATCGATCGTCTGGACCGTCGACCGCAGTGGCGGTACCGTTCATGCGCATCCGGTCAAGGTCGCCGCCTTCACGCCTGACGGCGTCAGTGTCGCCGACGGGCTGAAGCCGGGCGATGTGGTCGTCGCTGCCGGCACGCAGTTCATGACCGAGAATCTGAAAGTCAAGCTTACCGGTGATGCAGCACAACAGTCGGCCTCGGCCGATGATGACGCCGCAAGGCGCTTGCGCTGACGGCCAGGCAATTCACGGTTTCCGGGCGGCAGGCGCCCCCGATTTTCGAGATCTCAGGTCGATGTAACCCCCACATCGATCCTCGTGTCCCACCGCGATGTAGATCTCTCAACTCGGAAAGCCTCGCCGCTCGGAAGCCCACATCGGAAGTTCCTTGGGCATGCGAAAGCGCGTGCTCTGTTGATCAAATTGAAACGGACTGACGCCGATGACCACCGACACCACTGAAAAGCGGTCTTTCAATCTTTCGCGCTGGGCAATCGGCCATCCGAGCATTGCCCGCTTCCTGTTCGGGCTTATCATCGTCGCCGGTGCGCTCGGCCTGATGCGCATGGGCCAGAAGGAAGATCCCGATTTCACCTTCCGCGTCATGGTCGTCCAGGCGATCTGGCCGGGCTCCTCGATCAAGGAGATGGAGGACCAAGTCGTCAACAAGATCGAGCGCAAGCTGCAGGAAACGCCGCATCTCGATTTCGTCCGCTCCTACACCCGCGCCGGCAGCGCCATCATCACCTTGCAGGTCAAGGGCGACACCAGTCCCGCGCAGGTCGCGGATGCGTTCTATCAGGTGCGCAAGAAGGTCGGCGATATCTCGAATGAACTGCCGCAGGGCTTGCTCGGGCCCTACTTCAACGACGAATTCGGCGACACATTCATCACCCTGCATTCGATCAGCGGCGATGGCTACAGCTATCCCGAGCTGAAGAAATTCGCCATCCAGGCACGCGACATGCTGCTGACGACGCCCGGCGTCGAGAAAGCCGTGATCATCGGCGACCAGCCGGAAAAGCTCTACATCGACGTTTCATCCAAGGTGCTTGCCGAACGCGGCCTGACGCTGACCGACCTGCAGAATGCGATCAGGGGCCAGAACAATGTCGACCCGGCAGGTTCGGTCGACACCGGCCAGCGTTCGGTGCGCATCTCGGTCGAAGGCGACGTGGCCAGGGCGGCCGACATTCGCGAGCTTCGGCTGCGGGCCGGCAACCAGGTGACGCGCCTCGGCGACATCGCCACCGTGACCTCCGGCCTCGAGGACCCTTATCAGCGCAAATACCGCTTCAACGGCCATGACAGCGTCCAGCTCGGCGTCGTCATGGCCAAGGGCTTCAACGTCACCGACGTCGGCAAGGACGTCGAAGCGACCTACAAGCGCTTCGAGGAGGCGCTGCCCTACGGCGTGTCGGTGGACCAGGTCTCCGACCAGCCGGAAGTCGTCAAGGATGCGGTGGCCGAGTTCATGGAAGCGCTCGGTGAAGCGCTGCTGATCGTGCTTGTCGTCTCGTTCCTGTCGATCGGCTGGCGTTCGGGTCTGGTGATCGCGATCGTCATTCCGCTGGTCCTGGCCGCCACCTTCGCCATCATGTACGAGCTCGGCATCGACCTGCAGCGCATCTCGCTCGGCGCGCTGATCATCGCCCTTGGCCTCTTGGTCGACGACGCGATGATCGTCGTCGAAATGATGGAGCGAAAGCTCGAGGAAGGCTTGGTCAAGGTCGAGGCGGCGAGCTTCGCCTATTCCTCGACCGCCTTCCCGATGCTGACCGGCACGCTGATCACCACGGCCGGCTTCATCCCCGTCGGTTTCGCCGCCTCGACGGCCGGCGAATATGTGCGCACCCTGTTCTACGTCGTCGGTATCGCGCTGGTCGTGTCCTGGTTCGCGGCGGTCTATTTCACGCCATGGCTCGGCCACATGATCCTGAAGCAGCGCAAGCACGCCGGCAGCCATCACGATGTCTTCGACACGGGCTTCTACCGTCGCCTTCGCTCGACCGTGACCTGGGCCGTGCGCCATCGCATCATCGTGCTGGTGATGACGATGATGACCTTTGCCACCAGCCTGTGGGCGTTCCAGTTCATCCCGCAGAATTTCTTCCCGCAATCGTCGCGCCCGGAAATCCTTGTCGACCTCTGGCTGCCGGAAGGCACCAGCATCAAGGAAGTCGAGACACAGGCCAAGGCGCTCGAAGCCAGGATGATGGACGACAAGGACAAGCGCTTCATCGCCACCTATATCGGCGAAGGCGCGCCGCGTTTCTTCCTGCCGCTCGACCAGCAGCTTCGCAATCCGAATTTCGCCCAGCTTCTGGTGATGGCCAATGACGAACCGGCCCGCGAGCGGCTGATTGTCAAGCTGCGCACCATCCTGGCCGAGGATTTCCCGTCGATCCGCGCCAAGGTCGACCGCCTGTTCCTTGGTCCGCCGACCGGCTGGCCGGTGCAGATGCGCGTCATGGGTCCGGATCGCCAGGAGGTGCGCCGCATCGCCGACGAGGTGAAGGCGAAGTTCCAGGCAAATCCGCTGCTCGGCGCCATCCACGACGACTGGCTGGAGCCGGTGCCGGCGATGAAGCTGGTGATCGACCAGGATCGCGCCCGTGCGCTCGGCGTCACCTCGCAGCGCATCCGCCAGATGCTGCAGGCGACCATGTCGGGAGCGCCGCTCGATGACTTCCGCGACGGCGAGGAGACGGTTTCGATCGTCGCTCGCGAACCGGAGGCAAGCCGTCACCTGCTGTCGGCGGTCGATTCCGTCTATATCCCGACGGATTTCGGTGGCTCCGTGCCGCTGTCGCAGGTCGCCAAGATTGTCCCGGTGCTGGAGCAAGGCGTCGAATGGCGGCGCGACCGCTTGCCGACCATCAGCGTACGCGCCACGCTGCCGGATGGCGTGCAGCCGAACGATGTCGCCATGAAAATGTATGGCGAGATGTCGGGCCTGCGCGCCGGCCTCGCACCCGGCTACAAGATCGAGATCCAGGGCGGCGCCGAGGATGCGGCCGAAAGCCAGGCCTCGATTGCGGCGAAAGCTCCAGTCATGCTGGCGGTCATCGTCGTGCTGCTGATGATCCAGCTGCAGCATTTCGGGAAGGCGATGCTGGTGCTGGCGACCGGTCCGCTCGGCATCATCGGTGCGGCGGCGGCACTTTTGATCAGCGGTGCGCCGTTCGGCTTCGTCGCCATCCTCGGTGTTATCGCCCTGCTCGGCATCATCATGCGAAACTCGATCATCCTGGTCGATCAGATCGACCAGGACATCGCCGCCGGCGTGGAGCGCTCCGAGGCCATCATCGGCTCGGCCGTTCGCCGGTTCCGGCCGATCGTGCTGACGGCGCTGACGGCGGTGCTGGCGCTGATCCCGATCTCGCGCGGCGTCTTCTGGGGGCCGCTCGCCTATGCCATGATGGGCGGCATCCTGGTCGCCACGGTGCTGACCATCCTTGTCCTGCCGGCAGCCTACGCGCTGTTCTTCGGCCGGGAGCCCAAGAAGGTGGTGGAGCAGCCGGCCGAGACGGAAGAAAAGAACGAAAGGCCGCAACTGGCCCTGGCGGCCGAATAGAGCTGTTGGCAAATGTGACCTCCGGCGGTTTAATCCGCCCACCAGGCGTAGGTGCCGGAGGAGGACCGTCATGACCATAGCTCAGGCACCGCTGCGGCTGCCGATCGACGGACGCCATCGCCAGATGTTCATCGGCGGTGGCTGGGTCGATGCCCGCTCCGGCCGGACCATGGAGACCCGCAATCCTGCCACCGGCGCGGTCATCGCCACGGTGCCGCGCGGAGACCGCCTCGACATCGACTTGGCGGTGACTGCCGCCCGCAAGGCGTTCGAGGGACCGTGGAGCCGGCTCAAACCTTACGAGCGGCAGGTACTGCTGCTGAGGATCGCCGATCTCTTCGAAAAGAACTGGGAAGAGATCAGCCTCTCCGACACCACCGACATGGGTATGCCGATCGTGCGCACCCGCGCCAATCGCAACCGCGTCATCGGCATGCTGCGCTATTATGCCGGCATGGCGACGGCGCTGCACGGCGAGACGATCGAGAACTCGCTGCCCGGCGAAATCGTCTCCTTCACCCGCAAGGAGGCGGTCGGCGTCGTCGGCGCCATCATTCCCTGGAACGCGCCGACCGCCGCGTCGATCTGGAAAATCGGCCCGGCGCTGGCGACCGGCTGTACCATCGTGCTGAAACCATCGGAAGAGGCGCCGCTGACGCCACTGCTGATCGCCGACATCATGAACGAGGCCGGCGTCCCGGAAGGCGTCGTCAACATCGTCACCGGCACCGGCACCGAGGCGGGCGCCGCACTCGCCGAGCACATGGGCGTCGACAAAATCGTCTTCACCGGCTCGACGGCGACCGGCCAGTCGATCGTGCGCGCCTCGGCCGGCAACCTCAAGCGCGTCTCGCTGGAGCTTGGCGGCAAGTCGCCGGTCATCGTCTGCGCCGATGCCGATCTCGACAAAGCGGTGCCGGTGGCCGCGATGTCGGTGTTCGCCAATTCCGGCCAGATCTGCATCGCCGGTTCGCGCCTTTTCGTCGAACGCGCGGTCCATGACGAGTTCATCGAGCGTCTCGCGGCATACGCCAAGGGTCTCAGGGTCGGCGACGGCATCGACCCGGCGACCGAGATCGGCCCGCTCGTCTCCGAAAAGCAGTTGCAACGGGTCACCGGTTACCTCGAGGCCGGTACTGCAGAAGGGGCGAAACTCGTCACCGGAGGCACCCGGCTTGTGGAAGGCGCGCTTGCCGCCGGCAATTTCGTCGCGCCGACTGTCTTTGCCGGCGTCTCGGACGATATGAAGATCGCGCGCGAGGAGATCTTCGGGCCGGTGATTTCAGCCTTGCCGTTCGATACGCTGGACGAGGCGGTCGAGCGGGCCAACAACACGCCTTACGGCCTGGCTGCAGGGGTCTTCACCCAAAATCTCGCCACCGCCCACCGGCTGTCGCAAAAGATCCGCGCCGGCTCGGTCTGGGTCAACACCTATCACGCCATCGATCCGGCCGTGCCCTTCGGCGGCTACAAGATGAGCGGCTACGGCCGCGAGGGCGGCGCCGAACACCTTGACGAATATCTCAACACCAAGGGCGTGTTCATCAAGATCGATTGAGCCAGAATAGGCCCAGAAACGAAAAACCCGCCTCAGCGGCGGGTCTCGGGGCGAATCAGCACCATGGCGGGATTAGTAGCATAGCTGCCGGCACAAAGCAAGAACAAAATGCAAGCGATCGAGCGCGCATCGCGCGCCCAATCCGTAGAACGGTTCATCGTTTCACGGAAACGCCGAACCGCTCTATTTTTTGTTTTGAGGCAATTCCGGCCGGAAAACCGTTCACACCTTTTCCTGGAATTGCTCTCAAGGCAAGCCTCAGATGACGAACAGCCAGTTGGCGAGCAGCATCACCGCGACGCCGGCGATCAGCGTCAGGTAGGGCAGCATGCCCGCCTTTCGCACTGCGAGGTCGGACGAGTTCATGCCGAGATCGGCCAGCATGTGGTCGGGGAACTTGCCTTTGTCCTGGATGTAGTGCCGGAAGCAGAACACCGGGATGATCAAGGCGGCCGTGATCAGCCCGGCCCACAATGCCATCGGGTTCCAGACCTTGGCTCCGGCGCCCATGAAGACCGCGTTGACATAGGCAAAGATCGCGCCGAGGCCGAGCAGCCAGCTCGGCGCCTTCCAAGGCCGCGCGATGTGGCCATTGTCGATGCGGTGGATCCAGCCGGCGTTGAGGTTGAGGAAATTGAAGATGATGTAGCCGCAATTCGACACCGCCAGGATGAAGAAGAAGCTCGTCGCGTCGGCCGAGGCGATGGCCAGCACGATCAGGTTGAAGATCAGGTCCGTCCACATCGCCCGCGTCGGCGCGCCGTGCTCGTTGACATGGCTGAGGTAGCGCGGCAGCCAGCCATCGACCGAACCCTGGTAGAGCGTGCGCGAGGAGCCGGCCATCGCCGTCATGATGCAGAGCACCAGCGCCAGGATCATCAGCATCACCAGCAGGCTGTGGATCAACTGTCCGCCGCCGACCATGCCGGCCAGCGCGTCGGCAACGCCGGAGCCGTCGACGATCGGCGTCGCCAGCATGCCGTTCAAGCCGAGCACGCCCTGAAAGGTGAATGGCACCAGGATGAACAGCAGCATGCACAACAGGCCGGAATAAAAGATCGCCTTGAAGGTATCTGTGCCGGGGTTCTTGAACTCGGAGGTGTAACAGACGGCGGTCTCGAAACCGTAAGTTGACCAGGCCGCGATGAACATGCCGCCGAGCACCAGCGTCCAGCCGGCGATGTTCCACGCACCGGGCTCCGGCGCATAGGCTGCCGCGAGCGGCACCAGCGGGGAGAAATTCGCCCAGTTGATCTGGCCGGTGACGATCGGCACCACGCCGACGATGAGCATCGGGATGATAACCAGCAGGCCGACATATTTCTGCACATTGGCCGTGCCCAAGATGCCGCGATGCTGGATCGAGAAGATGATCAGCATCAGCACCGCGCCGATGAAGAAGGTGGCGTTGAAGGTGAAGGAAACCGGACCAAGCGTGTGACCGTAGAGCGTCCAGTTGCGGATCGCCGGCGTCGCCGCAGTGGTGACCGCGGTGATGGCGTCGGCGGCGCTGGTTCCGGCATGGGCCGCGATATAGGCGGCGACTTCCGGCGAAGTGTCGGTGAACAGCGGCACCGGCGCCAGCGCATTGAGGATATAGGCGGCGGCGATCGAGCAGCCGAGCGACAGCACCGGCGACCAGGCGAACCAGTTGCACCACACCGAAAGCGGCGCGATGAATTTCGAATAGCGCAGCCACGCGGTGGCGCCATAGATCGAGGCGCCGCCGGACTTGTTCGGGAACAGGCCGGCGATTTCCGCATAGGTGAAGGATTGCAGGAAGCCCATGATCATGGATGCGGTCCAGATCATGAAGGCCAGCGTTCCGGTGGTGCCGGCAATGCCGCCGATCGAAAACAGGACAAGGGCCGGAACGCCGCTTGCCACCCAAAAGGCGCCGCGCCAATCGATGTTTCGGTGCAGCTGCCCTTCGGCAGGCGGCACCAGGGTGGTGACTATCGTGCTCATTTACGCGAATTCCCCATTTTTGATGTTCCCCATCGGCAACAGCCGCAATCTCGCGAGGCGTCATCGACGCTCACGTTGAACGGCCCAAGCGTTTTCCGCTCAGTAGTATTTTATTCTTAGCAGTGAAGATTGACCCAACGCGCTTTCAGGTCAAGCGGTTTGTGACGCTGTGCACATTGCGCTTGTGAAACAGTCGAGCTTCGTTGGCGCTGCCAACGGGTGCGGTCTTTCCTTCTCCCCTTGTGGGAGAAGGTGGCCGAGCGAAGCTCGGTCGGATGAGGGGTGTTCCAGCTTGGCAAAACCGCACTTCGTCCAGCGCCCCTCAACCGTCTTGGCGCTGCGCGCCAATCCACCTTCTCCCACAAGGGAGAAGGGAAGAACCAGGCAGCGTCGATCAGGAGCGCGGCCGGGTCTTCTGCGGATCGTAGTGGGCAATGGCGACGACGCGCGCCGGCAGCCGCTTGCTGTGGCCGTCGAGCTTGCCGATCTCGACCTCGGTGCCAATCGCCGAATGCGCGACGTCGAGCCTGGCCAGCGCGATATTCTTGTTCAGCACCGGCGAACGCATGCCTGAGGTGACGACGCCGACCTGGGCGCGGCCGACATGCACGCAGTCGCCGTGGCCGACCGCGACATTGGCGTCGATGTCGAGGCCGACCAGCTTCTTCTGGGGGTTTTCCTTGCGGCGGATCAGCGCCTCGCGGCCGATGAAATCGTCGGTCTTGGTCTTTAGCGGCACGGTGAAGCCGATGCCGGCCTCGAAGGGGTCGGTCTGGTCGGAGAACTCGTAGCCGGCAAAGATCAGCCCGGCCTCGATGCGCACCATGTCGAGCGCTTGCAGCCCCATCGGCTTCAGGCCGTGCGGCTGGCCGGCCTCCCAGATGGCGTCGAACACCTTTTCGGCGTCGCGCGGATGGCACCAGATCTCGTAGCCGAGCTCGCCGGTGTAACCGGTGCGCGAAACGACGACCGGAATGCCGTTGCCGCCGCCGATGCGGGCGACGGCAAAGCGGAACCACTCGAGCTCGTCGATCGACGGCTGCAGCGGCGAGGTCCAGATGATCTGCCTGAGAATGTCGCGGCTTTTCGGTCCCTGCACGGCGACATTGTGCATCTGGTCGGTCGATGAACGCACCAGCACGGTAAGGCCGAGTTTCGTCGCCATTTCGCGCAGCCATTCGCCGGATAGATCGTCGCCGCCAACCCAGCGGAAATTATCCTTGCCCAGCCGAAGCAGCGTGCCGTCGTCGATCATGCCGCCATGCTCGTAGCACATGGCGGAATAGACGACCTGGCCGACGCCGAGCTTCCTGATGTCGCGGGTCAGCGTGTATTGCAGCAGCGCTTCCGAATCCGGGCCGGTGATCTCGAACTTGCGCAGCGGCGACAGGTCCATGATCACTGCATCCTGCCGGCAGGCCCAGTATTCGTCGATCGGGCCTTGCCTGGCGAAGGAATTGGCCAGCCAATAACCCTTGTACTCGACGAAGTTGCGGGTGTGCTTGGCAAAGCTCGAATGAAAGGCGGTCTCGCGGGTCATTTTCGGCTCCGAATCGGGCGTCATGCGTCTGGCGATCGCTCGCGAGAATTTGTGCTGGCCGGAATAGGTCCGCACATGGATGTCGGTCGGGTTCCAGCCATTGGCCGGCGTCGTATCGTCGGGGCAGGCGGACGAGACGCAGACGATGTCGGTCAGCGCCCGCAGCAGCACATAGTCGCCCGGCCGCGACCACGGCTCGTCGGAAACCACGACGCCATGCGCGTCGATGGCCGTGTTGAAGAAGAAGTTGATCGCCATCCAGCCGGCGCGGGGCGTCACGCCCTTGTCGGCCAGCGCGCGGTTGAAATTCTCCGAGCAGTTGGGATGGCCGGGATAGCCGATGTCGTCGTAATATTTGGCAGCGCAGGCGAGCGCGAATGCATCGTGGCGGCCGCAAGTGTCCTGGATAACCTCGACCAGCGGCTCCATGTCCTGGTCATAATATTTCGAGTGCAGCCCGGGCATCGGATAGCTCGAACCCATCAGCGTGCGCGTCGTCGTCACGTCGAGCGGATGATCGCGGCCCTTGTCCAGCTTGCGCGCCGAAAAGCACTGGAAGTCGGTGCATTGGCGCCCGTCGACATCGATGATCTGCAGATAGTCGCCGGCTTTGACGAAATAGGCTTCCGCCGTCGCCGAATGGACGCGCAGATCGAGCACCGGATCGGCCAGCGGGTCGGCAAGCCGCGACTTCGCAGCTGGACGGATCGTGGCGCGGCGCAGGATGACGCTGAGCGGCGTTGCGGTATCGTGGCCGTCGACCAGCATCGGACCGCCGGGTGCAGCGACGAGCATCGAGCCGTCGCGGGCGATCGCAAAGCTCTGTTCGGTGCCGGCAGGGGTGGAGCCGCCGAAGACGCGGACCGCCTTTGCCTGATCTAGCTGTACCTGGCGACGTTCGAGGCCTCGGCGCAAGGAAGCGAGGCTATCGTCGCTATCGGCCAGCAGCGCCTTAATGCCGGCGGCATTGCTGTTCGATTTTTCGCCGAGAATACCGGGATCGGTTACGCCGGTGCTGTCCCACACCAGCAGCTCGCAGGCCTGCCCGCCCTCGACATTGCGCACAGTGATGCTGTCGCCGGCCTCGACCTCGATCAGCACCGCGCCATTGCCCTGAACCGAATAGCGCTCCATCCCGGCCGGCAGCGCGATCTGGCCTGGCCGCAGGATCAGACTCGGCCGGGGCGGTCCGGCGGCGATTACGGGGTAGGGCGACTGGCTCATCTCAACCCTGGTTTCGAGAAACAAGTTTGCCTGTGCGTGAAATTATTTTAGCGGGAAGAATAGGGCAGAAGAGCCGGAGTTGGCAAGGTGAAGGTGGCACAAGCTCCCCCTTCTCCCCTTGGACTTGGGGGAGAAGGTGTCGCCGAAGGCGACGGATGAGGGGTGTTCCAGGGAACGCCAGCCTCTCACTCCGCTGGAACACCCCTCATCCGTCTCGGCGCTGCGCGCCGATCCACCGCCCTGGGGCGAGCCACGGGTCTCGTCCCGTCCTTCGGACCCCACAAGGGGAGAAGGGAAGACGCGCCAAGGCTATGCCAATTCCTCGGAATGCCCGATGTCGACGCCATACTCCGCGGCGGCATCGAGCATCGTGTGCCACAGGCTTTCGGCAAACGTCGCGAACACCAGGAGATTGAACACCGCCTGCCTATCCGGCCGGTCATGGCCGCGCCACAGATTGACGCTGGTATGGTCGATCGATGTCGCGGCAGCGGTGCCGGCCGGGAACGCCGCCGGGTGCAGGTCTAACGACGACAGTTTGGCCAACATCGCGCGCGCCTTTTCTCCCGAAACGCTGATCAGGACGCGGGCATGCGACTGGTCCGACAGCGAGGCGGATTGCGAGAACGCCTGGCTCAGCGGTTCGATCGCGTGCTTGGCGCCTTTCGACAGGACGAGGAACTGATCCGGTCCCGACCAGATCAGCGTAGCGTCGGGAACTTGGACCGCCTTGGGCGTTTCCGGTGCGGCAACGTCGAAACGGGCCTGGGCAGCTTTTGCCAGCTCCGCCGTTTTGCCGCGCCGCGCCATCACCTGGATCAGGTCGAAATTGCGGATTTCCGTCAGCCAAACGCCGGCCTCGGTGCCGCGCGCGCCATGGGCGCCGACGACGAGCGCTTTCTCCAGCGGACTGCGGGCAATCCAGGACAACTCAACCACGCTGGCGCCCTCCATCCGGATCGTAGAAGACGGGGCTGCACAGCTCGACATCGTAGTCCTCGCCGCGCAGCGGGTCATGCGCATGGACGATCTCGCCGATGCGCTCGCGGCCGCGCTCGACCAGGCCAAGCCCGATCCACTGGTCGAGCACCGGCGAGAAGCAGACCGAGGTGACGTAGCCCTGGTCGTTGGCGGGACCGGGCGTCTCGCCCTTCGGGATAATATGCGCGCCGGAACGCAGGCGGCGCGTCTTGTCGACCGGCTTGATCCCGACGACGACCTGCCGGTCCGGCGCGACCAGCGCCTCGCGCCCGGCCATGACGCGGCCAATGAAATCCTTCTTGGTCGACATCATCTTGCCGAGGCCGAGGTCGGCGGCCGTCGTCGTGCCGTTCAGCTCCGGCCCGGCGACATGGCCCTTTTCGATGCGCATGACGCCGAGCGCCTCGGTGCCGTAGGGCGTAACGCCGAATGGCTTCCCGGCCAGCATCAAATTGCGCACCAGCGCGTCGCCGTAGCGGGCGGGAACCGAAATCTCGAAGGCCATCTCGCCGGAGAACGAGATGCGGAACAGCCGCGCCCTGGTGCCGCCGCGAAGCGATACCTCGCGCGCGCCCATGAACGGAAAACCCTCATTCGACAGATCCTCGGCCGGATCGACGATTTCCCGGAGCAGGTCCCGGGTCTTCGGCCCGGCGATCGAGAATTGCGCCCACTGGTCGGAGACGGAGGTGAGCTGCACGTCGAACTCAGGAAATAGCACCTGGCGGCAGAATTCGAGATGCTGCATCACCAGCCCGGCCTTGGCGGTGGTGGTGGTCAGGAAATAATGGTCCTCGGCCAGCCGCGATGTGGTGCCGTCGTCATAGACGATGCCGTCCTCGCGCAGCATCAGCCCGTAGCGGGCTTTGCCGACGGCAAGATTGGAAAAGGTGTTGATGTAGACGCGGTCGAGGAAGGCGCCGGCATCCGGACCGTGCACGTCGATCTTGCCGAGCGTCGAGACGTCGCAGAAGCCAACGCCGGAGCGCACCGCCTTGACCTCGCGGGTGACCGATTCCAGCCAGTCCTTTTCGCCGGCGCGCGGGTACCATTGCGCGCGCTTCCACAGGCCGGTGTCGACGAACACCGCGCCTTGTTCGGCTGCCCAGTGATGCGACGGCGTCAACCGTGTCGCATGAAAATTCTCGTCGCGATGATGGCCGGCGAAGGCGCCGATAGCGACCGGCACATAGGGCGGGCGGTAGATCGTCGTGCCGGTCTCGGGAATGGATTTGCCTGACAACGCAGCCATGATGGCGAGGCCGGCGAAGTTCGAGGTCTTGCCCTGGTCGGTGGCCATGCCGAGCGTCGTATAGCGCTTCAGATGCTCGATCGACTCGAAGCCTTCGCGCTGCGCCAGTTCGATGTCGGACGCGGTCACGTCATGCTGGTAATCGACGAAGGCTTTCCCTTTGCCGGCGACATGCCAGAGCGGCGTTAGCGAAAACGCCTCGCTGTCGGCAACCGGCGATGTGCCGGCATTGCCGCTGCGCCCGGCCCTCTGTGCTGCCGCCGCTCCTGCGGCAAAGCCCTGGCGCAGGCAGTCGCCCAACCCGAAGGCGCCGTTGGCGGCGCCTGCGGCCATCATGCCCGGAGGCGCACCGTCCGGGACGAAGGCTGCGATGTCGTCCTGCCATTTCGGCCGGCCGCGATGGTAGGAGGTCAGCCCGACCGCCGGATTCCAGCCGCCGGAGACGGCAAGCCCGTCGGCTTCGACTTTCGCACGTGCGCCGCCGGTCAGCGAGATCGCGATTTTCCGCACGCCGTCCTTGCCGCCTTCGACCCCGTTGACCGAGCCGCTGAGCACCGGAAAGCCGGCCTTGGCGGCGAGCGCGCGATGTGCGGCGGAGACGTCCGGGCGCGCATCGACGACCGCCGCGATCTGCAATCCGGCGGCGAGCGCGGTCTCGACCATGCGCCAGCCATCCGCATTGTTGGTGAACAGCGCGATCCTCTTTGCCGGCGCCGCCGCGTAGCGCGCGACATAGGTCCGCATCGCCGAAGCCATCATCACGCCGGGCGTGTCGTTGCCGGCAAACACGATCGGCCGCTCGATGGCGCCGGCGGCAACGACGCAGCGCCTAGCCACGATCCGCCATAGCCTTTGGCGCACCTGGTGCTCTGGCGGGGAGGGCAGGTGGTCATTGACCCGCTCGATCGCGCCATAGGTGCCGCCATCATAGACGCCGAACAATGTCGTGCGGTTCATGATGCGGACATCGGGGAGTGCTGCGAGTTCGGTCAGCGTGCGCGAAATCCATTCGGCCGCCGGCAGGCTGTCGATGGTGCCGCCGTCGGCAAGCAGACGGCCGCCGAACGCAAAATCTTCCTCGCACAGGATGACACGGGCGCCGCTGCGCCCGGCCGCCAATGCCGCCGCGAGCCCGGCCGGGCCAGAGCCGGCGATCAGCACGTCGCAATGCGCCCACGCCTTGTCGTAATGGTCGGGATCGGCGACGCCGGCGGCGCGGCCGAGACCGGCGGCTCGGCGGATCGCCGGTTCGTAGACCGCTTCCCAGAATTTCGCCGGCCACATGAAGGTCTTGTAGTAGAAGCCGGCGACGAAGATCGGCGCAAACAGCTGGTTGACCGCCATCAGATCGTGGCGCAGCGACGGCCAGCGGTTCTGGCTGGCGGCCTCGAGCCCGTCATAAAGCTCGGCCGTGGTCGCCTTGGTGTTGGGCTCGCGCCGCGCTCCGCTGCGCAGTTCGACCAGCGCGTTGGGCTCCTCCGACCCGGCGGTCAGGATGCCGCGCGGGCGATGGTATTTGAACGAGCGGCCGACCAGCTTCACGCCATTGGCGATCAGCGCCGAGGCCAGCGTGTCGCCTTGGAAGCCGGCAAAGCTCTTGCCGTCGAAGCGGAAGCTCAGTGGCGCGGCGCGATCGATGAGACCGCCGCTCTCCAGCCGGTGTGTCTGCGCAGGGCCAACCATCAGGCGCCCACCTTGGCGGCACCAACGCCCGCAGCCGGCTCGACCGACGAAATCTCGTGCGTCAGCGTGTTGCGGGCGACCTTCAGCCAGGCCCGGCAGCCGCCGCCATGATACCAGTATTCGCTCATCGGCCCGGCGACATTGTCGCGCAGATAGACATAGTCGAAGACCTCGTCTTCGGAGGCGCCGGCCGCCGGACGCACCGGCCTGGCGTCGCCCAGATAGGTGAACTCGCCGAGTTCGCGTTCGCCGCAGAAGGGACAGACAATGCGCATGCTCTTCAGCCAGCCTTCAATGCAGGTTCGGTTGGGCGCCCTGGCCCTTTTCGTCGATCATCGCACCTCGCCGGAAGCGGTCGAGGCGGAAGCGCGCCGCCTCCTTGTGCGGCTCGTCGCGCGCCAGAAGATGGGCAAAGACCAAGCCGGAGCCGGGCGTCGCCTTGAAGCCGCCATAGCACCAGCCGGCATTGAGATAGAGCCCGACGACCGGCGTCTTGTCGATGATCGGCGAGCCGTCCATCGACATGTCCATGATGCCGCCCCACTGGCGCAGCAGCCGCACGCGGCCGATCATCGGCATCAGCGCCATGCCGCCCTCGCAGACGTCCTCCATGACAGGCAGATTGCCGCGCTGGGCGTAGGAATTGTAGCCGTCGATGTCGCCGCCGAAGACCAGGCCGCCCTTGTCGGATTGGCTGACGTAGAAATGGCCGGCGCCGAAGGTCATGACATTGGGGATCAGCGGCTTGATCGCCTCCGAGACGAAGGCCTGCAGCACATGGCTTTCGATCGGCAGCCGCATGCCGGCCATCGCCGCGACGCGCGACGAGGAGCCGGCGACCGCCATGCCGACCTTGGCCGCACCGATCTTGCCGCGGCTCGTCTCGACGCCGGTCACCTTGCCGTTGCCGTCGCGGACAAAGCCGGTCACCTCGCAATTCTGGATGATGTCGACGCCGAGCGCGCTCGCCGCATGCGCATAGCCCCAGACCACGGCGTCATGGCGCGCCGTGCCGCCGCGCCGCTGCAAGAGGCCGCCCTGCACCGGAAAGCGCGCATTGTCGAAGTTCAGGAACGGCATCATCTTCCTGACCGCCGCCAGATCGAGCAGTTCGGCATCGATGCCGTTGATGCGCATGGTGTTGCCGCGCCGTGCGTAGGCGTCGCGCTGCGCGTCGGAATGGTAGAGATTGATGACGCCGCGCTGGCTGACCATGGTGTTGTAGTTGAGGTCCTGCTCCATACGTTCCCACAGCTTCATCGAAAGCTCGTAGAAGCCGGTATTGTCGGGCAGCCCGTAATTGGAGCGGATGATGGTGGTGTTGCGGCCGGCATTGCCGGAGCCGATCCAGCCTTTTTCCAGCACCGCGACATTCCTGATGCCGTACTCGCTGGCGAGGAACCATGCCGTCGCCAGTCCATGGCCGCCGCCGCCGATGATCACCACGTCGTAGTGGCTCTTCGGGCTGGCGTCGCGCCAGGTGCGCTGCCAGTTCTTGTGGCCGGAAAATGCCGCCCGGGCGAGGGAGAAGATCGAGTATTTCATGAACCTGTTTCCCGCCGGGCGTGCAACAATTCCGGATCAGATGTCGAGCGTGTGGTCGCGCTCCCACTGGGTGAAGTGGGAAGCATAGGAATTCCATTCCTGTTGCTTGAGCTTTAGATAGGCCGACGAGAATTCCTCACCCAGCGCCGCCTTGAGCGATTTGTCGTTGTCGAACTCGCGCAATGCGTCGAGCAGGTTGAGCGGCAGCTTCGGCGCCCCTTCGACCGTATGGCCGAACTGGTACATGTCGATGTCGTAGCGCCGGCCGGGATCGGCCTTCGAGCGGACACCGTCGAGCCCGGCGGCGATGATCACGGCCTGCAGCAGATAGGGGTTTGCCGCGCCGTCGGGCAGGCGCAGCTCGAAGCGGCCGGGGCCGGGCACGCGCACCATGTGGGTGCGGTTGTTGCCGGTCCAGGTCACGGTGTTCGGCGCCCAGGTGGCGCCGGAGATGGTGCGCGGTGCGTTGATGCGCTTGTAGGAATTGACCGTCGGGTTGGTGATGGCGGCCAGCGCGGAAGCATGTTTCATGATGCCGCCGAGGAAATTCCTGCCCTTGGCCGACAGGCCGAGTTCCATCGCATTATCGGCAAAGACATTGGTCTTGCCGTCCCTGTCCCAAACCGAGATGTGGGCATGGCAGCCATTGCCGGTCAGGCCCTGGAACGGCTTCGGCATGAAGGTCGCGCGCAGGCCGTGCTTTTCCGCAACGGATTTCACCATGAATTTGAAGAAGGAATGCTTGTCGGCGGTCGCCAGAGCATCGTCGAAGGCCCAGTTCATCTCGAACTGGCCGTTGGCGTCCTCATGGTCGTTCTGGTAGGCGCCCCAGCCGAGCGCCAGCATATGGTCGCAGATCTCGGCGATGACGTCGTAGCGGCGCATCACCGCCTGCTGGTCGTAGCAGGGCTTCGACGCCGTGTCATATTCGTCCGAAATCGTCTTGCCGTCCGGCGAGATCAGGAAGAACTCGGCCTCGACGCCGGTCTTGATGTGCATGCCGTCGCCGGCGGCCTCGGCGATCAGCCGCTTCAGCGTGTTGCGTGGCGCCTGCTCGACCGATTTGTCGTCCATCATGCAGTTGGCGGCGACCCAGGCGACTTCGGGCTTCCACGGCAACTGGATCACCGAATCCGGATCCGGCACGGCCAGCATGTCGGGATGCGCCGGCGTCAGGTCGAGCCAGGTAGCAAAGCCGGCAAAGCCGGCGCCGTCCCGCTGCATGTCGGCGATCGCCTGCGCCGGCACCAGCTTGGCACGCTGCCCGCCGAACAGGTCGGTGTAGGATATCATGAAATATTTGACGCCCTTCTCCTTGGCGAAGGCGGCGAGATCGTTCCCCATTATAATTCCTCGCTTACTGGCATTTTGGTTTGTCTTAGAAGCCGTTCTTGCCCGGTATCCAGTTGGTGCCGGTCAGCGGCACGCCGGCCATGGCGGCGGCTTCGATCGTTAAGGCGACAAGATCCTCGGGCTCGAGATTGTGCAGGCTGTTCTTGCCGCAGGCGCGGGCGATTGTCTGAGCCTCAAGTGTCATTACCTTAAGATAGTTCGCCAGCCGTCGTCCGGCCGCAATCGGATCGACCCGTTTCATTAGCTCGGGATCCTGCGTGGTGATGCCGGCCGGGTCGCGTCCCTCATGCCAGTCGTCATAGGCGCCGGCGGTTGTGCCGAGCTCGTTGTATTCCGCTTCCCAGCGCGGGTCATTGTCGCCGAGCGCGACAAGCGCTGCCGTGCCGATCGACACCGCGTCGACGCCGAGCGCCAGCGCCTTGGCGACGTCGGCGCCGTTGCGTATGCCGCCGGAGACGATCAACTGCACCTTGCGGTGCATGCCGAGATCCTGCAGCGCCTGCACAGCCGGCCTGATGCAGGCAAGCGTCGGCTGGCCGACATTTTCGATGAACACTTCCTGGGTTGCCGCAGTGCCGCCCTGCATGCCGTCGACGACGACGACATCGGCCCCCGACTTTACCGCAAGGGCGGTGTCGTAGTAGGGCCGCGCGCCGCCGACCTTGACGTAGATCGGCTTTTCCCAATCGGTGATTTCGCGCAATTCGAGGATCTTGATCTCGAGGTCGTCGGGTCCGGTCCAGTCGGGGTGGCGCGAGGCCGAGCGCTGATCGATGCCTTTCGGCAGCGTGCGCATTTCGGCGACGCGGTCGGAAATCTTCTGGCCGAGCAGCATGCCGCCGCCGCCGGGCTTGGCGCCCTGGCCGACGACCACTTCGATCGCGTCGGCGCGGCGCAGATCGCGCGGGTTCATGCCGTAGCGCGACGGCAGATACTGATAGACCAGCGTCTTCGAATGGCCGCGCTCTTCCTCGGTCATGCCGCCGTCGCCGGTGGTGGTCGAGGTGCCGGACAGCGTCGCGCCGCGGCCGAGCGCTTCCTTGGCCGGACCGGACAGCGAGCCGAAGCTCATGCCGGCGATGGTGATCGGGATTTTCAATTCGATCGGTTTCTTCGCATAGCGCGAACCAAGCACGACGCTGGTGTCGCAGCGCTCGCGATAGCCTTCGAGCGGATAGCGGGAGATCGAAGCGCCGAGGAACAGAAGGTCGTCGAAATGCGGAAGCTTGCGCTTGGCGCCGGCGCCCCTGATATCATAGATGCCGGTCGCCGCGGCGCGGCGGATCTCGGAAAGCGTATAGTCGTCGAAGGTCGCGGATTTGCGCGGCGTCGTCGGCGGGTTGCGATAGGTCATGCTGCCTCAATACGCATCGGCGTTGTCGATATTGAAATTGTAAAGCGTGCGCGCCGAGCCGTAGCGCTTGAACTCCGCCGCCTTGACGCCGGTCACGCCGGCACGGTCGAGCAGGTTTTGCAGCAATTCCAGATGTTCGGGCCGCATCTCCTTGGCGATGCAGTCGGCGCCGAGGCTTTCGACCTTGCCGCGCACGAAAAGCCGCGCCTCGTAGATGGAATCGCCGAGCGCATCGCCGGCATCGCCCAGCACCACGAGATTGCCGGATTGCGCCATGAAGGCCGACATGTGGCCGATATTGCCATGGACAACGATGTCGATGCCCTTCATCGAGATGCCGCAGCGCGACGACGCATTGCCTTCGATGACCAGCAGCCCGCCCCTGCCGGTGGCGCCGGCGTACTGGCTTGCGTCGCCTTTGACGATGATCTGGCCGGACATCATGTTCTCGCCGACGCCGGGCCCGGCCGAGCCATGCACGGTGATGGTGCCGCCGTCGTTCATGCCGCCGCAATAATAGCCGACGCTGCCGCGGACATCGATGGCGACCGGCTGGTCGACGCCGACGGCGACCGAATGGCTGCCGCGCGGGTGCAGTACTTCCCAGGCGGTCTCATTTGAACCGGGGACCAGATCGTGCAGCGCCTGGTTGAGCTCGCGCAGCGACATTTCGGCCAGGTCGAAGACCCTCGCTGCCTGGCCCGGCTCACGCGCGGCCTTGGAGAGGTTGATTGCCGGCATACGATCAATGCTCCCAGAAGTAGACGGTTGCCGGCTCGGGTTCCCAGACCTTCGCATTGTCTATGCCGGGCAGTTTGGTGAGCGCACGATATTCCGAGCCGAAGGCGACATACTGGTCGGTTTCGGCCATCACGGCGGGCTTGCAGGCGATCGGATCGCGCACCACGCCGAAGCCGTTCTTGGTGCCGACGACGAAGGTGAAGAAGCCGTCGAGGTCGCTCAGCGTGCCTTCCAGCGCCTCGCCGAGGTTCTTGCCATGCGCCATCTGCGAGGAGAGATAGGCGGCCGCGACTTCGGTGTCGTTCTCGGTCTCGAATGTCATGCCTTCGCGGATCAGCTCGCGGCGGACATTGTTGTGGTTGGACAGCGAGCCATTATGCACCAGGCACTGGTCGGCGCCGGTCGAGAACGGATGCGCGCCCATCGTCGTCACCGCCGATTCGGTCGCCATGCGGGTATGGCCGATGCCGTGCGTGCCGGTCATCTCGCGGACGCCGAACCGATCGACGACCGCTTCCGGCAAGCCGACTTCCTTGTAG
This sequence comes from Mesorhizobium sp. M0894, assembly GCF_040319725.1. NCBI lineage: Bacteria > Pseudomonadati > Pseudomonadota > Alphaproteobacteria > Hyphomicrobiales > Phyllobacteriaceae > Mesorhizobium > Mesorhizobium sp. M0894. The sequence continues at coordinate 276,689 of NZ_JAMYOG010000007.1, forward strand.
ATCTCGACGACGTCGCCGGCGCCCATGATGCGGATGTCGGGGCGCAGCGCCTGGATCGCCTCGCGCGCTTCGTCGATCTTGGCAGGCGTCGTCCTGACCACCGCATGCGTCGACTTCGCAGCCAAGCTCACCGGCGCGCCGATCGCCTTGGCGAGGTCGGCGTCGAGGCCGCGGAAATCGCGCTCCGGCTTGGCCGACTGGATGGTGATCTTGGCTTCATTGGAAGACGCGCCATAGATGGCGATGCCGGCGCTGTCGGGACCGCGATCGCTGAGCGAGATCAGCATCTCCGACAGCATCGCGCCAAGCTGGGGCTCAAGCGACTTGTCCTTCAAAAACAGTCCGACGATTCCGCACATGTCAGGCTCCGAGATTTGTTCCCTTGGAGATGTATCGAATGAGTCCCGGGAATTCAATTAGTATGAAAAAAATTTTCCTGTCGTTATATATCGGCTCAGGCGCTGCCGGCCGCACTATCGCTGCGCTTGCCGCCATTGTGAACCCATTTGGCATGGCGGACGCGGGCGATCTTGTAGGCATCCAGGATCGACAGGGCATAGATCAGGAAGCCGCCGGCATGCCGGCCGATGAAGCTGGCATCCGGCGGCGCGATCTTGGCGGTGACCCAGGCCAGGATCACCATGAAAAACAGGAACTGCAGGCCGCGCACCGGCACGCCTAGCACGACATGCCCGCTCGCCGGCAGGACGATCGCGGCGCCGAGAACCAGATACGGGTTCGGTGGCGCGGGGGAGGTGGTGCTCTGCCTGCTCATGCCGCTTGCCGTTCGCTTTGATTGATGGCATCGCGCAGTGCCGACGCCGACGACAGCAGCCTCTCGACCAGCGCCGGATCGAGCCTGACCGTGCCGAATTCGGCTTGCCGGAACACGCCATAGCGCGCCCGCTCGGCCTCGGCCAGCAGCCAGACGATGCGCACGCCGTTCGGCGTGATCAGCAATTCCTTGGCGCGCCCCTCGACAAAGACATCGAGGTGGTCGGTGATAATGGCGTCAGGGAAGCGCACGCCCTTGCGGTCGCTCCGCAGCACCGCTTCGGCTGGAAATCCCGCCGCCTTCGGCAGTGTATGGTCGAGATGATCGAAATTGGAAAAAGTCGTCGGCGATCCTGGCCGCATCATCATGTCGAAAGTGCCTGGCACCGCGACTTTTTCGTTGATCGAAACGCTCAGCCAGCGCGCTGGCAGCTTCCTGATCGCCAGCGTGTCAACGATGGTCCGTACCTGCACCCGCCGGCCGTTCCACGAGCCGGCGAAGGTGACGACGCCGGCGGTGCCGTCCGAGACGTTGGCCACGTCGGGAATGATTTCGCGAAGTCCCGCTTCGTCGGCGGCAAGCGCGGTCGAAGCCTTGTTGCGGTTGGCGCGCGCAAGCCAGGTCATGTGGAGGACGAGAGCCAGGGCAACCGCCCCGGCGAGCAATGCTGAGATCACCTAACGCACCTCGTCACGCAAATGCCCGCCCCGTTTTGGAGCAGGGCTATTGCGTATGGAGTCCCCCTCATCCGGCCGCTTCGCGGCCACCTTCTCCCCGCTGGGGAGAAGAGGCTGGCGTCAACGCTGGCGACCCCTCTCCCCCCGGGGAGAGGTCGGATTGCCCCGAATTGCCCTTCGCAATTCGGTTGGCAGTCCGGGTGAGGGGGCGCTTGCCCATGTGCGATTGCCCTGCGTTCTGGGATGAGCCTACTCCTGTCAGTACCCCTGCGGTTTCGGCCACGGCATGGTGAACTGGGCACCGCGGCGCACGAATCTGTAGCGGTAGAAATGGAACCACAGCGAGATCAGGAAGTAGAAGGCGACCATGGCGATCAGCTGCGAGCCGAAGCCGAGGAAGATCGCAAAGAAGGTGACCACGCAAAGGCAGAACAGCACGATCGCCGGCAGCGGATGGAAGGGATGGGTGTAGCCGCGGCGGATCGAGCCGAGCGGCCACTTCTTCCTGAACATGATGATGTTGATGCTCATGAAAGTGTATTGCAGCACGCCCGACAGGATGGAGAAGGTGATCGCCTGGTTGAGGTCGGCGATGAAGGCAAAGGCGAGCGCGATCGGCAGCAGGAACAGGATCGAGCGATAGGGCGTGCGGTATTTCGGATGCACCGCCGAGAACCAGGTCGGCAGATAGCGGTCGCGGCCGAGCGAGAACCAGGCGCGCGCGGCGTCGTTGATGCAGCCATTGGCCGAAGCAAGTGCAGCAAGCAGCGTCGCGATGAACAACAGGTTCTCCAGCAGCGGGCTGCCGGTCAGCTTGCCCGCGTCCCAGAGCGGATAATAGGTGATGCCGAGATATTCCCAGGGCATCAGCGAGGCGCAGACATACCAGGTCATGGCGGCGGCGATCAAAAGCGTAATCATGCCGGCCATCGTGCCGTAAGGCAGCGAGCGCGCCGGCGAGCGAACTTCCTCGGCCGCCTGCGTGGTGCCCTCGATGCCGAGATAGTACCAGATGCCGAACTGGAAGGCGGCGATGACGCCGATCCAGCCATAGGGCAGGGCGTTGCCGGGGGTGACCAGCTCGTTCAGCTTGAGCACGGCGCCTTGCGTCCACGGGCTGACCGAGAAGAACAGGATGACGATCGAGACATAGGCGATGGCGGTGATGACGAAGTTTACGTTGAGCGTCATCAGCACGCCGCGATAGTTCAGCCATGCCAGCACGACGATGGTCGCGGCGATGAAGGAATTGTGGTTGAGGCCTTCGACGCCGGCCTTGGCGACGATCGTGTCGCCGAGCAGGATAGCGTCCGACACTTCGAGCATGGTGTAGGCAAAGACCAGGAACAGCGCGACGTTGAAGGCCATCAGCGGCCCGACAATGTGCTTTGCCTGCGCATATTGGCCGCCGGCGGCGGCAACCGTTGAGGTGACTTCGGAATCGATCATGGCGACCGAGGTGTAGAGCAGGCCGACGATCCAGCAGACGATCAGCGCCGCCAGCGCGCCGCCCTTGTCCGCCGCGAAATTCCAGCCGGTGAATTCTCCGACCAGAACAATGCCGACGCCGAGTGCCCAGACATGGGCGGGGCCGAGCACCCTGAGCAGCGAAACCCTGTCGCCTTGCACTTGCACTGCCGGTTCAAGCGTGACCGTCATCGTTCAATCCCCTACTCAGATCCGGTGTTTTTCGGACACAGCTTCAAGTTCGCCTTCCCTGGACGAGGTCAGCACATCTTCGGAATAGGTCGTGTCGATCTTGAACCAGTCGTAGAGCATCCACAGCGCGAGCACGATCGAGATGCCCCAGCATGCGTAAGAGAGTGCCACCCACATGACGATTCTTCCCCGGTTTATTTGTCGTCGAATTTTTCGTTGATGACGTCGCGGTATTCGCGGTCCGATGCGCGGAACAGAAAGATGAAATAGCCGATCAGCACCGCGGCCATGATGATCAGCGTCGGCCAGTCGATGATGTAGTGGAACCGGTTCTGGATGATGTCGTGCGCGGTTTCCGGCGTGTAGCCGAGCTTTTCCCAGATCGAGGCCATGGTCGGGTTCTGGCCGAGCGCTTCCCACGTCTTGGCGTCGAGCGCGTCGATGGATTTTGCCGCCCCTGCCAGCCCCAGTTTCAGCGGCAGCCACAGCGCGACGAAAATCGCGACCACGACGACGGCGATATCGAAAGCCTGTCCGGCCTTGCTCTGTTCGGGCGGTGTGTAGCGGGCCATGCGTCTCCCCCCTCAGGACTTGCGGTTGCGGTAAGCGTCGGCATTCTTGATGTCGAGGCCGTAGATGAAGTCCTTGTCTTCCTTGTAGTGGTTGACCATCGCCAGGATGGCGGCCGTGTTGAAGATCAGCACCGCGGCGGCAGCGACCGCGACGACTAGCTTGATGCCTGCGTCGGGGATGTACGGCCATGTCATGAAGAGGACGAAGAGGATCGTCGCCCACAGACAGACGATCAGGAGCACCGATCCACGAAGGTCGGAACGGTACAGGGCTTCAATGCGCTGCTGCATGTCGGACATCGGTTCCCCTCCATCGCTCTCTTTCAAGAGAGTGAAATTTTTTTCATAACTTCAAGCCGAACTCCGCAATTGTCAAGACGATTTTACGCAACGTTAACTGTTTGTTTGACCAGCCGGATTTTGCCTGACAATGAAATTATTTGCTTGCGGGTATTGCAGGCTCTCGGCGTTTGCGATCAATATTCGGGCAACGCTCCCGCCAGGGAGCAGGGGAAAGCAAGAAGTTTTTTCGAACGGAGGACCAGCGGATGACGGCATCCTGGAGATTTTCGGCCCTTGCGGACCGCCATCGCGCGCTCGGCTCGAAGCTCGAAGACTGGAGCGGCATGGGCACCGCGTGGACCTACGACAAGGACGCCGACGAAGAGTATATCGCCATCCGCACCAAGGCCGGCCTGATGGACGTGTCCGGCTTGAAGAAGGTCCACATCACCGGGCCGCACGCCTCGCACCTGATCGACCTGGCGACGACGCGCGACGTCGAAAAGATCTATCCCGGCAAGTCGGCCTATGCCTGCATGCTGAACGAGGCCGGCAAGTTCACCGACGACTGCATCCTCTACCGCACCGGCCCGAATTCCTGGATGGTGGTGCATGGCTCGGGCACCGGCCATGAAGAGCTGCAGCGCGCTTCCGTCGGTCGTGACGTGTCGCTGCGCTTCGATGACAATCTGCACGACCTTTCGCTGCAAGGCCCGACCGCCGTCGACTATCTGGCAAAGCATGTGCCGGGCATTCGCGACCTCAACTATTTCCATCACATGCAGACGCAGCTGTTCGGCTTGCCGGTGATGATCTCGCGCACTGGCTACACCGGCGAGCGCGGCTACGAGATCTTCTGCCGTGGCCAGGACGCCGGCACGATCTGGGACAGGATCCTCGACGAGGGCAAGAGCGCCGGCATCATCCCGTGCCGCTTCACCACGCTCGACATGCTGCGCGTCGAGAGCTACCTGCTGTTTTACCCCTACGACAATTCGCAGAAATACCCGTTCGAGAACGAAGGCCCCGGCGACACGCTGTGGGAGCTCGGCCTCGATTTCACCGTCAGCCCCGGCAAGACAGGCTTTCGCGGCGCCGAGGAGCATTATCGCCTCAAGGGCAAGGAGCGCTTCAAGATCTTCGGCGTGCTGCTCGAAGGCAAGGAGCCGGCCGACGAGGGCGCGCCAGTCTATCGCGACGGCAAAAAAGTCGGCGTGGTGACCTGCGCAATGTATTCGCCGCTGGTCAAAAAATCGATGGGCATCGCCCGGCTCGACGTCGACTGCGCGGTACAAGGCACCAGGCTCGAGATCCGCAACAAGAGCGGCGCCATCAGCGCAACCGCCGAGCCGCTTCCGTTCGACGATCCGAAGAAGACCAAGCGCACGGCGAAAGGCTGAGGCATACTGCGGGTATGGCAGCGAAAAGCATCATCAGCCGGCCGGTCTATGGGACCCTGTCTCCGCAGCCCGGCAAGCATCATCTTTTCATAGCGGATGCAGAGGGAGCGCTGGCGATTGCCGATCTGGCCGCCAAGGCACCGGCGGATTTCTTCGGCGGCGCCCACATCATCTTCATTCCCGGCCCCGACGGCAAGTATGGCGATATGCTCGAAGCGCTGAAGCCGGCGCAGTTCTACCTCGGCCACTCCTTCCCCAGTGCCCTGCCGCGGCTGAAGCAGACGCTGGCCAATGCGCATATGGGACTCAGGCTCTATCTTGCCGGCACCGAAGGGCTGATCGGGCAGGCCATGCAGGCGGCGCTCGAAGCCGGCATCGACCACATCTCGATCCAGACCGAGCATCGCGGCTCGCTGGCGCGCCGCATGCAGTGCGTCCATTGCAAGGGCATCACCGAGAACGTGACGACGCAGCCGGCGACCTGTTCGCATTGCGGCCTCTTACTTCTGGTGCGCGACCACTATTCGCGACGCCTCGCCGCCTTCCAGGGCGTCTGCATCAACGCCGAGGACCGCAGCGAAATTCCTCCGATCGAGGAGGTCTTTCGATGAGCACCGGCACCACCAAGCTCGACGTCGTCGTCAGCGATGTCGTCCCGGTCAACGAGCTGGTCACGCGCTTTCATTTCCGCAGGCGCGACGGCCAGCTCTTGCCGACCTTTTCCGGCGGCGCCCATGTCGTCGTCGAGATGCGCGATGGCGAGCGCACCAGGCTCAATCCCTATTCGTTGATGGGCTCGCCGCTCGACACCCGCGAATACACCATCTCGGTGCGCCGCGACGAGGCCGGCCGCGGCGGCTCGCTGTTCATGCACCGGCAGGTCAGGCCGGGCACGGAGATGGTGGTCAGCTACCCCGTCAACCTGTTCTCGCTCGATCTGCGCGCCAGGAAGCATCTGATGCTGGCCGGTGGCATCGGCATCACCCCGTTCATGGCGCAGACCGCGCAGCTGGCGGCGGAGGGCGGCAATTTCGAGTTGCACTACACCTGCCGCACCGCTTCGCTCGGCACCTATGCCGATCTGCTGAGAGAGCGCTACGAGCGCCGGATCAGGCTCTATCACGACGATCGCGACGAGCGCATCGAGCTCGACCGGCTGCTGTCGTCGCAGCCGCTCGGCACCCATCTCTATGTCTGTGGCCCGTCCGGCATGATCGGCTGGGTGCGTGACCGCGCCGCCGCTCTAGGCTGGCCTCCCCAGACCGTGCATTTCGAGCATTTCGCGGCACCGCAGCCGGGTGCGCCCTTCGACGTGACGCTGGCGGTCAGCGGCAAGACGATCCGCGTCGACGAGCAGCAGAGCCTGCTCGAGGCGATCGAGGCGGCCGGCGTCGATCCGCCCTATCTCTGCCGCGGCGGCGTCTGCGGCCAGTGCGAGACCAACGTCATCTCGCATGACGGCAAATTCATCCACAACGACCACTGGCTGAGCGAGGAAGACCACCGTTCGGGCTGCAAGATCATGCCCTGCGTGTCGCGCTTCGAGGGCAGGTCGCTGGTGCTGGAAAGATAGGAGGCGAGCTTGGGCATTACCTTTCGCAAGGAAACCTTTCGCGACGACTTCACCTTCCGGAACAGCCCGGAGCACATCAGGCGGTTTCCATTCCCGTTCCATGAAGACAGCTACATGTATGCGGTCAATATCGAGCCGCATGTCGTCGGGCCGAAGGGCAGCGTGCTGGAGAATTTGATCGACGTCGACGAGCACTATGTCGCCGAAATGCAGGACCGTGCTTTGGTGCTCGCCGAAGACCCGCTGCGCTGCCAGTCGCTGCCGCACATGACGCTGGCCGGCTGGGACCTGCTCGAACTGCTGATGGAGCAGCAGGCTTCCGGCTATCCCGAGCATTTCACGCTGACGCGCGACGGCGACCGCTGGCGCTGGATCAACCGCCCGCTCGGCATCGACGACAGCTTCACCTTCGGCGACGTCTCGACGCTGCCCTATGGGCCAATGGAGTACATCACGCGTCAGAGCCAGGGCGATTTCTGCATCCTCGACCAGCGCGACGGCAATCTGTGGATGGATGCCGGCATGGTCACCACCCAGGCCGACTGGTCGCTCGATTTCGACATCGGCATGAACTTCTTCGAATGGCACGCGCCGGTGCCGCTGGCGCATGAGAAGGGCATCTTCGTCCGGGCGCTGAAGTTCCTCACCAACATCCAGCAGGGCAAGCCGGCACGCCGGCTGAACTGGACGATGACCATCAATCCGCGCCTCGACACCAGCCCGGAAAACTACCACAAATGGGGCCCGGACCGCGCCACGGTGACGCCGGAAAATGTCGGCGACAAGGTCCATCTGCGCGTCGAGCTGCAGAGCTTCTGGCGGCTGCCGCGCTCGAACGCGATCGTCTTCCCGATCCGCTGCTATCTGATCAAGATGGACGAGCTGGTGACGCAGCCGAAATGGGCAAGGCGCCTGCACCGCGTCATCCGCGACCTGCCCGACGAGCTCGCCAACTACAAGGGCCTGACGCGCTACCGCGCGACGCTGGTCGAATGGCTGTCGAAGTTGGATGACGGCAGTGCGACGTCGCCGGGGTTTGGGCCGGATTAAGCAAGTCCCCTCATCCGGCCGCTTCGCGGCCACCTTCTCCCCGCTGGGGAGAAGAGGCTAGCGCCGGCGCTGCCAATCTCCTCTCCCCTCGGGGAGAGGTCGGATTGCCCCGAATTTGTCCTTCACAATTCGGTTGGCAATCCGGGTGAGGGGGCGCTTGCCTCCCGCTCACCCCGCGCTCTGCGGGTAGCAAATGATCGACAAATAGCGCATCGGCAGAACGGTCAGCACTTCCGGTCCGTGCGGTGCGTCGGCGTCGAAGAACAGGCTGTCGCCGGGCTTCATCGGGTAGAGATTGCTGCCGTGCCGGTAAACCACTTCGCCTTCCAGCATGTAGAGGAATTCCATGCCTTCGTGCTGGAAGGTCGGAAACACGTCGGAATCCTCGGTCAGCGTGATCAGATAGGGTTCGACGACGACGCCGCTGGTGTTGGAGCCGATATGGCCGAGCAGATTGTACTGGTGGCCGGCGCGCGTGCCGCGGCGCTCGACGTCAAGGCCTTCCCCGGCCTTGACAAAGACGGCGCTGCGCTCTTCCTCGAAGCGGCGGAAGAATGCGGTGACGGGAACGCCGAGTGCCCGCGACAGCGCCTGCAACGTGGTCAGCGACGGCGAGGTGATGCCGTTCTCGATCTTCGACAGCATGCCAAGCGAAATGTCGGTGGCGGCCGCCAGATCGGCGACGGTGATGCCGAGCTTCTTGCGGAATGCCCGCACCTCGCGGCCGATCGCGACCTCCAGCACTTTTTCGCGAGTGTCGCGAATGGCGTGCGGGTTCTGGGTGAGCGGCGCGCGCATCTTGCGCGGATCGATTACAGCAACCGACGGCTTGGCTTTGCCCGCGGCGGCTGCCGCAGGCTTTAGACTGGTCGCTTTTTTCGCCATTTCGCCACCCCGGACCTTGCCGATTCATTTCACTCACGGTGAACATATTCGGTGCCGATACAGAAGCGCAACTCTTACGGCAAGCCACCCGTGTCGAATTGCGCAATGTCCGGATTTCGCGCGAGCTACCGCGTCGCTTGGAAATCCAGCGTGGTGAAACGAGGGTTTCGCGACAAGGCCTGTTGACAGCATCGAAGGGGTAATTACTGTCCTGTCAGTGAAATTTGTTTCGTTAGAGAAATGAGATCGGGAGGCCCGAAATGAAAGATCGTGTTGCCGTCATCGGAGCCGGGCCGTCCGGCATGGCCCAGCTCAGGGCCTTCAAGTCGGCCGCCGACGACGGCGCCGACATTCCCGAGATCGTCTGCTTCGAAAAGCAGTCCGACTGGGGCGGCCTGTGGAACTACACCTGGCGCACCGGCCTCGACGAGCACGGCGACCCGGTGCACGGCTCGATGTACCGCTATCTCTGGTCGAACGGCCCGAAGGAATGCCTCGAATTCGCCGACTATACGTTCGAGGAGCATTTCGGCCGGCCGATCGGCTCCTATCCGCCTCGCGCCGTGCTGTGGGACTACATCAAGGGCCGTGTCGAAAAATCCGGCGTGCGCCAATGGGTGCGCTTCAACAGCCCGGTGCGCATGGTCACCTTTTCCGATGCGACGAAGAAGTTCACCGTCACCGCGCATGACCGCACCAACGACGTCACCTACTCGGAAGAGTTCGACAATGTCGTCGTCGCTTCGGGGCATTTCTCCGTGCCCAACGTTCCTTATTTCGAGGGCTTTTCGACCTTCAACGGCCGTATCCTGCACAGCCATGACTTCCGCGACGCGATGGAATTCAAGGGCAAGGACATTTTGATCATCGGCCGCTCCTATTCGGCCGAGGACATCGGCTCGCAATGCTACAAATACGGCGCCAGATCGATCACCTCCAGCTACCGCTCGAAGCCGATGGGCTTCAGATGGCCGGAGAACTGGAAGGAAGTGCCGCTGCTGCAGAAGGTCGTCGGCAAGACCGCGCATTTCAAGGACGGCAGCACCAAAGACGTTGACGCCATCATCCTGTGCACCGGCTATCTCCACTCCTTCCCGTTCCTGACCGAAGATCTGAAGCTGAAGACCGCCAACCGCATGTGGCCGGACGGGCTCTACGAGGGCGTCGTCTGGGAGAAAAACCCGAAGCTGTCCTATATCGGCATGCAGGACCAGTTCTACACCTTCAACATGTTCGACGCGCAGGCCTGGTTCGCCCGCGACGTCATCATGGGCCGCATCAAACTGCCCTCGGCCGATGCGATGGCCGAGCACGGCAAAAAGTGGCGGGCACGCGAGGAAACGCTGGAAGACGCCGAGCAGATGATCTGGTTCCAGGGCGACTACACCAGGGAGTTGATGGAGCAGACCGACTATCCCGGCTTCGATGTCGAGGCTGTCAATCAGACCTTCATGGAGTGGGAGCACCACAAGGCGGAAGACATCATGGGCTTCCGCGACCATTCCTATCGCTCGCTGATGACCGGCACGATGGCGCCGCTGCACCATACGCCCTGGCTGCAGGCGATGGACGATTCGATGGAGAGCTATCTCGAAGTGAAGGGCGTGGCGGCGGAGTAGGGAGTCCGAACGACGATTGCCTTGCCTCACACAACGTCCCGCGCCGGGTCGGCTGCCAGCGCCAGGGAATTTGCGACGTGTTCGAGGTGCTCCTCGTCCAGGATGCTGGTCGCGACGCGGACGGCGTTCGTTTTTCCGGTCGAAAACTTCGCGCCGGCATGGACCGCGATGCCGTGCGCGGCCAGCGTGACCATCGCAAAAGGTTCCGAAGCAACCGGAATGAGGACGCTGAGACCATATCCGGCGTCGATCGCGACATCGCGTTTCGCCAGTTCGCCGGCGAGCCGTTCGCGGCGGCGGCGATACACCTCCTTCGCCTGCTCGACCAAGACAGCCGTGGCCGGGTCTTGCAGCAGCCAGGCGGTGGCCGCCTGCAGGATACGGCTGGTCCATCCCGAGCTGAAGCTGCGATAGGACTGGATCTGTTCGACGATCGTCGCCGATCCGGACAGCACGGCGAGCCGCAGGTCCGGGCCATGGGTCTTGGAATAGGATAGGATGTGGACGACGCGATCGGGAAAACGCCGGCCAAGCGAAATGCGGGGCGCATCGGCAATATCGCCAACGCCGTCATCTTCGACAATCAGCACGTCGGTGCCGGCGAGCAGGTCGCCGATGACTTCCAGCCGCGCCGACGACATGCAGGCGCCGGTCACCGAATGGACGCGCGGCTGGAACAGGAACGCGACCGGCCGCTGCCGCAGAGCGTTGGCGAGCGCGTCGGGCAAGGGGCCGTCACTGTCGCAGTCCACCGGGATGATCGGCACGTCGAGATCTTCGAGGATGTCGAGCAGGCGAAGCGCCGTCGGATTCTCGATGGCCACCGGCGCCCCCGTCGGGACCAGCGCATGCAGCAAGGTGTAGATGGCGTTGTAACCGCCATTGGTGGCCAGGAACGCGCCGGGATCGTACGGCCATGACGGGCGCACCGCGGCCTCCAGCTCGGGCAGGATGCGTACCCGGTCGTAGCTGTTGAGCTTTTCGGCGCGCGCGCCATGCGCCAGCGCGATGTCGAGCGGCGGCAAGAGCTTCACATCGGGCTCCGCGATCGCCAGGTTCAGAATGTCCGCACCGTAATTGCCGCCGCTCATGTGGCGCTCGGGCCGGGCGGCAAAGCGGTTGCCCATGATCCAGGTGCCGTTGCGTCCGCGGCCGCCGATGATCTTGTAGCGCCGCAGTTCGCTCCACGCCTGCGAGACCGTCGCCGGGCTGACGCCGAGCACATAGGCAAGATCGCGCACCGGCGGAAGCTTTGCGCCGACAGGCAGCGCGCCGCTTCTGATCAGCGCACTGGTCTCGCGCGCGATGCCGCGCATCGTGCGGTCGCCGAGGCGTTCAGCGAACCATCCTGCATCGAAATCCATAGAATCAACGACTGCCAGTGTTAATGTTCAGTAACATAATAACATTTGATCGGCCAAAAATAAACATTTACCAATCGCCGGTCAAATATAGCTTTGAAGTTCATGCCGATGCCCGCCTCCACCACGCCCGTCTCCATCGCCATAGCCACCCGCGATTGGGACTACCTCACTCCCTTGGTCCTGGGTGACGTCACTTCGAGCCGCCTGTCGGTGAAGGTCGACCGTGTCGCCACGCTGATCCCGGATCTCGGCACCGATCCGAACTACGATGCGGCGGAGGTCTCATTCAGCCGTTATGTGTCGGCCATGGCGTCGGGCGTCGATACGGTGGTTGGAATACCGTGCTTCATCATGCGCGGCTTCCGCCACCGCTGCATCATCACGGTCGAGGACAGTCCGCTGGAACGGCTCTCCGACCTTGCCGGCAAACGCATCGGCGTGACCGGCTGGCGCGATTCCGGCAATACGTGGACGCGGGCAGCACTTCGCCGCGAAGGCGTCGGTGTCGAGGACGCCTACTGGTTTGCCGGCAGGCTGACATCCGAGCACCCGGTCGCCGACCGCCTCGACGGATTCGGCAGGCCGGGTCGCATCGAAGCAGCGCCAGGCGAGCGCCCGATGATGGAGCTGCTGGCGCAAGGCGAGCTCGACGCCGTTTTCACACCCTTCATGCCGGACGGCTTTTTCGGCCCGGCTTCCGGCTTCCGGCAAGTGCTGCGCGATTTTCGCGCGGCCGAACGCGCCTATTTCGCCGACGTCGGTTATGTCCCGGGCATGCATCTGGTCGCCGTCAAGGCCGTCCTGGCCAGGGAGCACCCCTGGCTGCCGCAGGAACTCGCCAGGCTGATCGACGAAAGCCAGCGCGTCTGGACGGGCAAGCGCCGAAAATATGCCGATACCTCGCCCTGGATCCTCGAGGAGCTGCTTCATGCGGGGCGCGACCTGCCTGCCTCCTGGAACGCCAGCGGCCTGCCCGCCAACCGGCGCATGATCGAGGATTTCGTTACCGAGCTACATGCCCAGGGCATTCTGACGGAACCGATTTCCGCCGAAGCCTTGTTTCCTTTCGACGCCAGGTCGCGGGCCACCGCAGCCTGACAACGCGCAACGAAGAACACGAAGGAGAATGCCATGAGGACAATCAGCTTCATATTCGCCTCGCTCGTCACCATTCTGGCGCAGGCCAGCTTCGCCCAGGATATCCAGAAGCAATCGGTGAACGAAGATTTGCGGGCCCGGCTGCCGGAAGAGATCCGCACGGCGGGAAAGATCACGGCCGTCAACAACGGCTCGTTCCCGCCCTATGAGATCGTCACCGGCACCGAACTGACCGGGGCAACCAGGGACATTTCCGACGCCATCGGCCAACTGCTCGGTGTCGAAGTCGATCACGCCTCGGTCGCCGGCTTGCCGGCCTTGCTGAGCGGCATCAATGCCGGCCGTTATCAGTTCGCGATGGGACCTGTCGGCGACTATCCCGACCGCCAGAAATCCAACGACTTCATCGATTGGGTGCGCGAATACGTCGTCTTCGCCGTCGAGAAGGGCAATCCGCAAGGCATCACCTCGCTCGACACGGCGTGCGGCAAGCGCATCGCCGTGATGTCGGGTGGCTCAGCCGAAAAGGTCATCAAGCAGCAGGCGCAGAAATGCACCGAGGGCGGCAAGCCGGCCGTCGAGGTGCAATCCTTCACCGACCAGCCGAGCTCGATACTGGCCGTCCGGTCGAAGCGCTCCGACGCATTCTTCTCCTCGCAGGCGCCACTGACCTATTTCGTCGAGCAGGCGAAGGGCCAACTGGAACTTTCAGGTGTCGGCCAGGCCAATGGCTTCAAGGACATCTATCAAGGCGCCGTCGTCAAGAAGGGCTCGCCGCTGGGCGGTGTACTACTCGACGCGTTCAAGATCCTGATGAAGAACGGCACCTACGCCGCGGTGATGAAGAAGTGGGGTCTCGAGAAGAACATGATCGACGCGCCCGGCATCAACCAGGGACAGTAGAGGCTGCCATGACCGACGCGACCGCTGCCTACGCGTCCGAGGTGCCGCGACGTCCCGACGACGCTCTGCGCGATGTCAAGCGAGCCCACCGGCCGTTTCCGCTTGTCCGGCTGGTGCTCTGGGCGTTCACCGTCGCCGTGGCGGCCGGCTTCGCCTATATCGTCGCGGTCAACCCGAATTTCGGTTGGCCAGTCGTCGCCCAGTATTTCTTCGATCCGACGGTCATGCAGGGGCTTTCCGTAACGCTCGGCCTGACGGTCGTGGCGATGATCCTGGGTATCGTGCTCGGCCTGCTGCTCGCCATCGCGCGCATGTCGAAAGACAGGCTGGCATCTTTTCTATCCGGACTGTTCATCTGGTTCTTCCGGGGAACGCCGCTGCTGGTGCAGCTCATCCTGTGGTACAATCTTTCGACGCTGTTTCCGCGCATTTCCATCGGTTTTGCGAGCTGGAACACCAACGACCTGATCACGCCTTTGACGGCCGCTATCCTCGGTCTGGCGCTGAATGAGGCCGCCTATATGGCAGAGATCATTCGTGGTGGGCTGCTGTCGGTGGACAAGGGGCAGGCCGAAACGGCTGAAGCCTTCGGCATGACCCGCGCGCGGGCCCTGCGGCGCATCATCATCCCGCAGGCGATGCGCTCGATCGTGCCGCCGACCGGCAATCAGCTGATCAGCATGATCAAGGCGACGTCGCTGGTCAGCGTCATCGCCATGGCCGACCTGCTGTACTCCGTGCAGTCGATCTACAACCGCACCTTCGAAATCATTCCGCTGCTGATGGTTGCGGTGCTCTGGTACCTGCTGATCACCTCGGTTCTCAATGTCGCGCAGGGCGCGATCGAACGCCATTACAGCCGCGGCGACCGCGGCGCCCGCGAGAAGACGGCGACCGCCACCCTGGAGGCCGCCAATGAGCGCGCATGACACGCCCTTGGTCCGGGCGCGCAACGTTCACAAGGCCTTCGGCCCGCTCGAGGTGCTGAAGGGCATCGACCTGGACGTCGCGCCTGGCGAGGTGGTGGTCGTTCTCGGACCGTCCGGCTCCGGAAAGTCGACCTTCCTGCGATGCATCAATCATCTCGAGGCGATCGACCAAGGGGCGATCGAGGTGGACGGCGAGCAGATCGGCTACCGACTGCACAACGGCCGCCTCGACAAGCTCTCCGATCGGGCGATCGCCGCGCAGCGGCGCAAGATCGGCATGGTGTTCCAGCAGTTCAATCTCTATCCGCACATGACGACCCTGCAGAATGTCATCGAGGCTCCGGTCGGCGTTCACCGGGAGAACCGCAAGGAAGCGATCGACTACGCCCGCGAACTGCTGACCCGTGTCGGTCTCGCCGACAAGATCGACGCCTATCCGCGCCAGCTTTCAGGCGGCCAGCAGCAGCGCGTCGCCATCGCCCGTGCGCTCGCCATCCGCCCGAAATTGATGCTCTTCGACGAGCCGACGTCGGCGCTCGATCCGGAGTTGGTCGGCGAGGTGCTCGCCACCATGCGCGATCTTGCCAGGCAGGGCTTGACCATGATCGTGGTCACGCATGAGATCGGCTTCGCCCGCGAAGCGGCGGATCGGGTGGTGTTCATGGACGACGGCAATGTGATCGAGGCCGGGCCTCCGGACGAGGTTCTCGCCAAACCCAGGCACCCGCGCACGCGGGCCTTTTTAAGCCGTTTCATCTAACAGAAAAGCCGGCGCCATTACGTGCTCGGCAAAGGACCCCTCATGCCAAAGACCTCCAACCAGTTCGCCGATGTTTCCGACTTCGCCGACAAGGCCGCCGAGCTTGCTGCGGCTCGCCAGCACCTGCACGCGCATCCCGAGCTTTCCTTCCAGGAGCACGAAACGGCTGCATACGTTGCCGAACGGCTCGAAAGCTGGGGCTATGAGGTGACACGCAATGTCGGCGGGCTCGGGGTCGTCGGCCGCTTGCGCCAAGGCAGCGGCCGCAGCATTGCCATCCGCGCCGACATGGACGCCTTGCCGATCACCGAAGCGACCAATCTCCCTTATGCCAGCCAAGCCAGCGGCAAGATGCACGCCTGCGGCCATGACGGCCACACCACGATGCTGCTCGGCGCGGCCGAATACCTGGCGCGCACGCGCCATTTCAACGGCACGGTGAACCTCATCTTCCAGCCGGCCGAGGAAGCCGGCAAAGGAAGCGGGGCGCAGGCGATGATCGCCGACGGCCTGTTCGAGCGCTTTCCCTGCGATGCGATTTTCGGGCTGCACAACCATCCGGGCGCGCCGGCGGGTTCCTTCCTGATGCGCGCGGGGCCGCTGATGGCAGCGAGCGATACCGTCACCATCAAGATCGCCGGGCGTGGCGGCCACGCCTCGCGTCCGCACCTGACGGTCGACCCGATCGTCGCTGCCGCCAACATCATCATGACCCTCCAGACGGTGGTGTCGCGCAACGTCAACCCGATCGAGACGGCTGTCGTCACCGTCGGCACCATTCACGGCGGCACGGCCTCCAACGTCATCCCCGAACAGGCCGAGATCACGCTCAGCGTCCGCTCCTTCTCGGTCGAGATTCGCGATAGGCTCGAGCAGCGTATTCGCAGTATCGCAGCACTTGTGGCGCAGGCGCATGGCGCAACCGTCGAGATCGACTACGAGCGCGGCTACCCGGTGGTGGTCAATTCCGAGAGCGAGACGTCCTTTGCGACAGACGTCGCTGTCGAACTCGTTGGTCACGACAAGGTGGCCGTCTGCCCGTTGATCCCCGGCAGCGAAGACTTTTCCTATTTCCTCGAGCACAAACCCGGTTGCTTCCTCCGCCTCGGCAACGGCGAGGATTCAGCCATCCTGCACAGCTCGAAATATGATTTCAACGACGGCAATTTGACCGTCGGCGCAGCGCTCTGGGCTCGATTGACCGAGAGATTCCTGGCCGCTTGATCCATACTTGCGGCTGGGATCGCCGATCGGCCGGTCGACCAGAATTGGGGCGACCGGCCGCGCGACGATGCTCAACGAATTCTCACGCATTCCCCCTCTTCGAATGCGATAAGAGCTTCACTTTCAGACGAACAAAAAGTCACTCGTTGTCAGCGGGCTCGCAAAGTTTGCGAGAGTAACTTGATCGACTCCCGCGGTAATAATGGTGTCGGTTCCACTTTGCGCAATTGTGAGATCATCGAACGATTGCACGCCCTCCACGCCACTAAACACGATAGTGTCGCCTTGGGTCTGGCTGAAGTCGTAGATGGTGTTTTGGGTTCCGACCGTCATTGAACCATCGTCCTTGAATATGAATTGGTCTGCGCCGCCCTGAGCCAACTCGCTCAGTTGTCCATCCCCCCACATGTCATTGATGACCGTGCAGCCAGGTGCCGCGCTCCCTGCGTACAGGACATCGTTGCCGCCCTGAGCCGAACCGGACATTTGCAGAGCGTCGCCGCACAGGAAGTTGCGAACTTGGCCGCTTTCGCTGTTCTGGCCCCCGGTAAGAATGTCATTGCCGCCCTGGGCGGAGCCGGACATAGCGCGCGCGTCGCCGGACAACTCGTTTAGAACGTCAGGAAAGGCGCTCTTGTCCCCGCCGGTCAGGGTGTCATTGCCGCCCACAGCGTTGCCGAGCATCGTCACGGCGTCGCCATACCCCACATTATGGGCGGTGCCTTGCAGCACGGCCACGTCATCGCCCCCAAGCGCATGGTCGAACATACTGCCGCCCGCGTCACCGTAGAACGTTACCCGGGACCCACCCACGCTCGTGAAGGTGTCGTTGCCGCCCGTGGCAAAACCGGAAAGATCGCCGCCCGCATCGCCATAGAGAGTTTTGCTCCCGAGATCCCCAAACGTGTCTGTGTAATAGTCGTCGCCGCCCAGAGCATGGCCAGACATGTTGCCGCCGGCGTCGCCGAAGAAAGTGTTGGTGGAAAAGGAGCGGCCCGTAAAGGTATCGTTGCCACCCCTACTGTCGTCCGACATGTCGCCGCCGGCATCGCCGTAGAAAGTGTTGAATGAATCGCTCTTGCCCGTGAAGCTATCGTCGCCGCCCCGCGCATTGCCGGACATGTTGCTGCCGGCGTCACCGTAGAAAATGTTATTGGCTTCTTTCGAGCCCTCGAAGGTGTCGTTGCCGCCCTTGCTGCGATCGGACATCTCGCCGCCTGCATCACCGTAGAAGGTGTGGTCGGCTCCTTGTTTGGTTTGGGTCAGGAAAGTGTCGTCACCCCCATGAGCATGGCCGAGCATGTTGCCGCCGGCGTCACCATAGAAGGTATCGACTACCTGCCTTGCCAATCCACTGTTGAAGGTATCGTTGCCGCCCTTGCTGTGGTCCGACATATCGTCGCCCGCGTCACCATAGGCAGTCGTCGTGGTGGACGAAAGCCCCGTGGTGAAGGTGTCGTCACCGCCCCGAGCAAAATTGAACAAGCTCCGAGCCGCGTCACCGTAGAAGGTGTAGGTCGACGGTGCGGTTTCCGTAAAGGTATCGTTGCCGCCTCTCGAGAAATCGAGCAGGCTGCCGCCGGCGTCGCCGGTCAAGATATTCGTGTTTGGATCGCCTGTGAGGGCGTCATCGATACCCCACTGATGATCTGCTAGATCACCGGTAGTAAAGGGAACGCGTTTAGACATTATCCGCTCTCCTGTTGAGCCTACCCGTCCCATCACTGCCGTACGATGTGAGCCAAGAGCGAGCAATAATCCCGAAGGGCTATGTCGTTAGGAGTAGGGATCGGTAACTCGTCACCGGGGCGCCATTAGCGGCAGCTTCCTGTGGCCGTCCTTTCCCGGCTATCCCAGCCTCGCTCTCGCCTTGGCCGTCCATGCATTGAACAGCCGGTCGGCGACGATGCCGATGAAGGCGATGGCCAGGCCGGCGACGATGCCGCGGCCAGAATCGGCCTTGGACAGGGCGATGAACACTTCCTGGCCGAGATCGCGGGTGCCGACCATGGCGCAGATGATGATCATTGCCAGCGCCATCAGGATAGTCTGGTTGACGCCGAGCATGATCTCCGGCAACGCCAGCGGCAGCTGCACGCGAAAGAAGGTCTGGCGCTTGGTGCAGCCGGAAACCTTCGCCGCCTCGATCAGCGCCGGCGGCACCTGCCGGATCCCGTGATTGGTGTAGCGGATGGCCGGCACCACGGCGAAGGCGACGGTGGCGATCATCGCGGTGACGTCGCCGACTCTGAACAGCATCACCACCGGAATGATGAAGCAGAACGACGGCAGCACCTGCAGCGTGTCGATGACCGGCGTCACGATCTTTTCGAAGCGGTCGCTGCGCGATGCCATCAGCCCGATAGGGATGCCGATCAGGCAAGCGATAAAGGCCGAGATGCCGCACAGGTAGACCGTCGCCATGGTCTTTTCCCAAAGGCCGGTGACGGCGCAGAACGCTGTCAATGCCGCGACCAGGGCGGCGAGGCGCAAGCCGCCGAGCTGGTATCCGGCAAGGCCGAGGAGACAAACCGCGCCCAGCCACGGAAAGCCCTCGCAGAAGGCGCGCACCGGGTTCAGCACATTGAGGATCAGCGCCACGCGGAACGCCTCGATCGTGTCGAAGAAGTTGATCGTGATCCAGTTCACCGCCGCCTTCCACAAAGGTGCGGTGGTGAAGGTGATCGCCTTCGGCACCGCGGCGAAGGCCGGCACGAACAGGCTGAGCAGCGTGGTGACGGCGAGGATGGCGACGGCCAGCGTCAGGTTGGGATAGCGCCGCCAGAAGCTGGTGCCGGGCTGATGGCGGACATTGCCCTTGGCGTGATTGTGCGCGATCGCCTGGCTCAGTCGGTCGAGCGCAATTGCCAGTGCGACGATGGCGAGGCCTGCCTCCATCGCCTCGCCGACCTTGAGCGCGCGCAGCGCCAAAAGCACATCATAGCCGAGGCCGCCGGCGCCGATCATCGAGGCGATGATCACCATATTGAGCGCCAGCATGATAACCTGGTTGACGCCGACCATCAGCGTCGGCCGCGCCGACGGCAACAGCACCCGCCACAGCTTCTGCCGTGCCGTGCAGCCGGCCATCTCGCTGAAATCGTCGATCTCCGACGGCACCCGCGACAGGCCCAGCATCGTCGCCCGCACCATTGGCGGTGTCGCGAAGATTGCCGTCGCGATCATTGCCGAGACCGGGCTGTTGCCGAACAAAAGCAGCATCGGGATGAGATAGGCGAAGGTTGGGATCGTCTGCATCAGATCGAGGGCAGGGGAGATCAATAGCCTTTCTGCCCAAGGCTTGCGCCATGCCCAGATGCCGGCGAACAGCCCGGTGACAATGCAAAACGGCACAGCGATCGAGATCAGGCCCAGCGTCAGCATGGCGCTGGTCCACTGCCCGAACAGCGCGATGTAGAGAAAACACCCGCCGACCAGCGCACCCAGCTTCCAGCCGCCGGCGGCGCGGCCGGCAAGGTAGGCGGCAGCGCAGACGCCGACCCAGGACAGGCGCGGCAAGACGATCATATCCGCGCCATGGCCGATCTTGAAATTTTTGGCGAGAAGATTGAGCGCGAAATCGAGCGGCACGCCGAGCACGGCGGTGATCGAGCGCGTCAGCCAGGAGAAATTCGACTTCACCCAGTTCATCAGCGCGCTGACCCAGTCGGCGACGGGAATGACGGCATTGGCTGGGTAATTGACCGTCCAGGGCAGGCTTTCCTGCAGCAGGAAGACAACAAGCACGGCGGCGAGCGCGCAGGCCCAGATCACCAGCCAGGTCTGACCCTGCCGCGGCCTCGCTGCGCTCGCGCTTGCCGTGACCGTCATGCGCCGGCTCCGGGACGTTCGATGCCAGCGAGAAGATCGATCACCGCCTGCGGCGTTACCTCGCCGATCGGCTTGCCGGTGCCGTTGACCACCGCGAAGGGCTTGCCGGCAGAGACGATATCTGCCGAGAAACTGGCGATCTTGGCATCCGGCGCGACCGTGCCGCCATGTTCAGCGGCGTCGCAGGCGCGCATCAGGCTCTTGGCCGAGATCACCTTGGCGCGGTCGACGTCGCGGGTGAATTCGGCGACATAATCCGTCGCCGGGTTGACCACCAGCTCTTCCGGCGTGCCGATCTGGATGACCTCGCCGTCCTTCATGATGGCGATCCGGTCGGCCAGCCGGATGGCCTCGTCGAAATCATGGGTGATGAAGACGATGGTCTTGTGCAGCATGGTCTGCAGCCGCATCAGCTCGTCCTGCATCTCACGGCGGATCAGCGGATCGAGCGCCGAGAATGGCTCGTCGAGGAACCAGATTTCCGGCTTGGTGGCGAGGCTGCGGGCGATGCCGACACGCTGCTGCTGGCCGCCGGAAAGCTCGCGTGGATAGAAATGCTCGCGGCCGCGCAGGCCGACCAACTCGATGACCTCGCGAGCCCGCTTTTCGCGCGTCGGCCGGTCCTGCCCCTGGATGCCCAAGGGAAAGGCGATGTTCTCCAGTACGTTGAGATGCGGCAGCAGGGCAAAATTCTGGAACACCATGCCCATGCGGTGGCGTCGCAGCTCGATCAGCGCGGCATCGGAAATCTTGAGCAGGTCCTTGCCTTCAAACTCGACCTTGCCGTGGGTCGGCTCGATCAGCCGCGACATGCAGCGCACCAGCGTCGACTTGCCGGATCCCGAAAGTCCCATGATGATGAAGATCTCGCCTTGCCGGATTTCGAGATCGACGGCGCGCACCGCGCCAACCAGTCCGGCAGCGGCGATGTCCGCCAGGCTGGCCTTGCCGTCGCGCCGGCGGATGAAATTGGCCGCGTCCGCCCCGAACAGCTTCCAGACATTGCGGCAGGCAAGCTTTGTCGGGCGGGCATCGTTGCCCGCTTTCGCCGCGCGTTCAATCGTATCGGTCATGCAATCGTCCTTCTGGAATAGGGATCGAGACCCGGCCACGAATGGCCGGGCCGTCGGATTTCCAGTCAGACGGTCACTCGGCCCAAGCTTTCCAGTCGGCTTCGTGGGCGGCGATCCAGGCGGCGGCGACGTCTTCCGGCGTCTTGCCTTCGAGATCGATCTCGCCGCTCATCTTGTTGAGCTCGTCGGTATCGACCGTGTAGTTTTTCGCGACCTTGTAGGCGACCGGCCATTTGTCCTTCATGCCGGCCCAGGAATATTTCCAGATCTCGCCATGCGGCTTGCCACAGTCGTATTTCGCATCGGGGTTCACGCCCCATTTCGGGTCGGTGTAGCACTCTACAGTATAGTCGGGGAATTCGATCCATTCGCCCTTGTATTTGGCCGGTGCCCAATGCGGCGAATAGATCCACAGCATTATCGGCGCCTTGCGCTGATAGGCCGAGTCCAGTTCGGCAAACATCGCTGCATCGGTGCCGGCATGGATGACGGTGAAGGGCAGTTTCAGCGCCTCGACGCGCTCGTCGTCAAAACCTTCCCATGTCACAGGGCCGCCGAGATAGCGCCCCTTCGGTGTTGTTTCCGCCGTCGAAAAGGCCTCGGCGCATTTTGGGTCCTTCAATGCCTCCCAGTTCGGCAGGCCCGGGCATTTCTCTTTCATATATTCGGGAAACCACCATTCCTCCTTGGCCTTGGGCCCGAGCTTGCCGAGACGTTCGGTCTGGCCGGTCGCATCCGAGGCCTTCATCGCTTCGCCGGCCGTCGTGTCCCAGAACTCCATGCCGACATCGATGTCGCCATTGGTCAGGCCGGTGGTCAGGCTGGAGAGATAGTCGGCGGTCGGATATTCGACGGTATAGCCGAGCTTTTCGAGGATGCCGCCAAGGATCTTGGCGTTCAGATTGACGCTGGTCCAGTCGAACAGCGCGATCTTGATCGGGTCGTTGGATTCCGGCGCCGCTGCTTGTGCCGGTAGTGTCAGCGCGCTTGCTGCGGCAAGCGCCAAGGCTCCCATTGATAGTTTCGAAATCATGCTCCGAAGTGACATGCTTGTTCTCCTGTCAAGCTCTGGTGGACGTTATCGTTCGTTCCCTTCTTGCGTCTTTTTTGATTGTGTTGGAAAAGCTGGTCGTTGCGCAAGGCCGTCGGCGCCACAATGCTGCCGAAGCGGATGCAGGCGCAAAACGGCGTGGTGCCCAAATTGGTGAAGATGTGGCGGGACCGGCCGCGTCATGACCGCCGAACGATTGCTGCCGAGGCAGTGATCCACGGATCGATCGCCGGTCTTGAGGTGCAAACCATCAAAGTCCCATGATCTCGGCTGTTGGCTCTGTAATTTGCCAGAGCCACTTTCATGAGATGAAATTATATATACCAACGTTCACGTGGCGCAACGATTAACGCCGGTGCCAATTTCACGGCCCGTCTTTTGCATGAACCCTTAGATCGGTTCGAAAAAAGCCAAGGTTGCCAGTCATCGGGTTACCAGCCGCGACGACAGGATATCGACACAATGCAGCAGACCAGAGCGCCTTATTTCCTCGCCAACCGCGGTATCGCCGTCGGCTTCTGACCCTTTCAACACCAGATCGTCTCCGAGGCTTGCATGACCTCTTCCTTGAACAGACTGCGCATTGCCGTGCTCTTTGGCGGACGTTCCGCCGAGCATGACGTTTCGGTGCTTTCAGCAACCAATGTCATGCGTGCGCTGCTGCCTGCCAAATACGATGCCGTCCCAATCTTCGTCACGCGCGAAGGACAGTGGCTGCTGAGCAGTTTTGAGGATGGTAAGCTGGCGAAACCTGCAGGCGGCACGGAAGTTTGCCTGCTTCCGGGTGGGCGCGGACGGATGATGGCGATCCCGGCCGACGGCACGCCCTATGATCTGCCAACGATCGACATCCTGCTTCCCGTCCTGCACGGCCCCCATGGCGAAGACGGCTCGGTACAGGGGGTGGCCGAGGTGGCTCTGGTGCCGCTCGCCGGCTGCGGCATCCTGGGTTCAGCAACCGCACTGGACAAGGATATCACCAAGCGGCTCCTGAAAGCGGCGGGTCTGCCAATCGCGCGCTCAGTGACGATTCATGAAGGTGCGGCGCCTGCCCTCGCCATACTAGAAAGCGAACTCGGCCTGCCGTTCTTCATCAAACCTGCGCGTCAGGGATCGTCTGTCGGCGTCGGAAAGATCAATGCCAGCCAGGAATTCGATGGAGCGCTTGCTGAAGCCTTCCAGCACGATTGCAAGCTGTTGGCCGAGGAATTCGTTCATGGGCGCGAGATCGAATATAGCGTGTTGGAGGACCCGGCAGGCGACCTGTTCGTCTCGCGGCCAGGCGAGATCGTGCCGGCGGAAAGCCACGGTTTCTACAGCTACGATGCCAAATACATCGACGAGAAAGGCGCGGCGCTAAAAGTGCCGGCCGAACTGCCGCCCGAGGTCGAGGCAAGCATGCGGGATGTGGCTGCAAGGGCTTTCAGAGCCGTCGGCTGTGACGGGATGGCGCGTATAGACTTTTTCCTGAGACCGGACATGCAATTCTTGGTCAATGAAATCAACACCATCCCCGGCTTCACCGATATCAGCATGTACTCCAAGGCAATGGCGGCAAGCGGCGTCAGCTATTCCGAAATCATCGACCGGCTCGTGGAACATGGATTGGCGCGGGCCGGCCGAGCAGCCTGAATGCAGCGAAGCGGCTTTCAGATCCGGCGGATGGAACGTTGGCCTGTGTCGTATCTCACGACATGATCAGGCCGCCATCGACATTGATGGTCTGCCCGGTGATGTAGGCCGCATCGTCGCTGGCGAGAAAGCTGACCAGGCCGGAGACGTCCTCGCCGCTGCCGGCGCGGCCCATCGGGATGTTCTCCACCCATTCGGCCATCAGCTCGCCGGGCTTGTAGTCGCCCATCAACTTGCCCCACGCGGCGTCGTTATAGGCCCACATATCGGTGTCGATGATGCCGGGGCAGATCGCGTTGACGGTGATCTTCTCCTTGGCCACTTCCTTGGCGAGGCTCTGGGTGATGCCGACGACGCCGAATTTCGAGGCGGCGTAATGCGGCGTGTAGATAAAACCCTGCCGCGCCTGGCCGGATGCCGTGTTGATCAGCCGGCCGCCGTCGCCATGCTTGCGGATGCGCGCGATCGCCTCCTGGCAGCACAGGAACACGCCCTTGGTGTTGACCGCCATCACCTTGTCCCATTCGGCCTCGGTCATCGCCTCGATCCTGGCGATGGTGATGACACCGGCATTCTGCACGGAGATGTCGACGCGGCCGAATTGTTGCTCGGCCAGGTCGTAAAGCGCGACGACCTCTTCCTTTTTGGTCACGTCCATGCGCATCCACGCAACCTTGGCGCCCGCAGTCTTCAGATCGGCGGCAACCTCTTCAACGCGCGCGTCGATGGCGCTGACGACGACCGCAGCACCTTCCACGGCGAAGCGCCTGGCCATTGCCGCGCCAATGCCGCCGCTCGCGCCGGTGATGACCGCCGTTTTTCCCTGGAATCGCTTCTGCATTTTTTCTCCTACCAGCAGACGAAGCCGCCATCGACGATCAGGTCGATGCCGGTGACGAAACTCGCGGCGCGGCTGGCCAGGAACACGGTCGGGCCGACCATCTCTTCCGGCGCCGCCATGCGGCCCATCGGCGTGTCGCGCTCGAAGATCCTGACCTGGTCGGCGACCTCCGGTCGCTTGTTCATCGGGGTCAGCGTATAGCCGGGGCTGACGACGTTGACGCGTAGACCGCGATCGGCCCATTCCATGGCGAGGCTCTTCGACATGTGGATGACCGCGGCCTTCGACGAGTTGTAATGCGCCTGGGTCAGGCCGCGGTTGACAATCGAGCCCGACATCGAGGCGATGTTGATGATCGAGCCCTTGCGCCGCGTCAGCATGGCACGGGCCTCGGCCTGGCAGGACAGGAACACGCCGCTGACATTGACGTCATAGAGCTTCTGCCACTTTTCCAGCGACAGCGTCTCTGCCGACTCAGCTCCGGCGACGCCGGCATTGTTGACTGCGATGGTCAACGCGCCGAGTTCCTGCTCCGTACGCTCGATCGCGG
Source organism: Mesorhizobium sp. M0894 (assembly GCF_040319725.1). Classification (NCBI taxonomy): domain Bacteria; kingdom Pseudomonadati; phylum Pseudomonadota; class Alphaproteobacteria; order Hyphomicrobiales; family Phyllobacteriaceae; genus Mesorhizobium; species Mesorhizobium sp. M0894. The sequence goes on from NZ_JAMYOG010000007.1 coordinate 302,437, forward strand.
CCGCGAGATCGGCCTCTGAAGTCACCGTGCCGGTCAGCACCAGTGCCTTGCGGCCGCGTGCTGTGATCTGGTGTGCGGTCTCCTCCAGCCCGCCTTTGGAGGCGTGGCCGAAGCAGGCTATGTCGGCGCCGGCCTCGGCCAGGCCGATGGCGATTGCTTGCCCGATGCCGCTGCCGGCGCCTGTCACAAGTGCCACGTCACCATGAAGATCGAATAGTTTCATCGTCGGTCCCTCTCCTCCAACCGCCGTCCTCCGGAAATAAAGGGGCGCCAACTCTGTTGCTGGCGCCCCGCGCGGTCTGGTGCCCGGGAGGATACCACCTGCTGCGCTTTGTTTCGATGGGCTGTCCTAGCTCGTGGCGAGTTCCATGACGGCGACATTGCTCGCATCACTGCGGTCGAGAATGCCGCGCTGACGGCCGCGGCTCAGCACGAGCACGCGATGCGACAGGCCGAGCACTTCCTCGAGGTCGGAACTCACCACCACCACCGCCATGCCGGAACGGGCAAGGTCGGCGATGACATCGTAGATCGCGGCGCGGGCACCAACGTCGATGCCGCGCGTCGGCTCGTCCAGGATAAACACCTTGGGCGGGCGCGACACCCATTTGGCAATGATCACCTTCTGCTGGTTGCCGCCTGAAAGCTTGCTGACCGCCTGGTTCGGCCGGCCTTTGACGCCGAGCCGGCGAATACCGGCCTCGGCGAATTTCTGCACCGCCTTCGGGAACACCCAGCCATTCGGCGCGACATGGTCGAAATTGCCGATCGCCAGATTCTCGCCGATCGTCTGGTCGAGCACCACGCCTTGCGCCTTGCGGTCTTCCGGCACCAGCACGACGCCGGCCTTGATCGCCGCCGCCGGCCCATTGAGATGCACCGGCTTGCCGGCGACGCGCACCGAGCCGGATGAGATCGGGTCGGCGCCGGCGATCGCCCTCACCAGCTCCGTGCGGCCGGCGCCGATCAGCCCGGCAATGCCGAGGATTTCGCCGGCCCGCACTGAAAAGCTGACATTTTGAAAGCTGCGTTCCGGCGAGGACAGGTTCTCGACCTCGAGCAGCGTGTCATTGCGGGGCGCCGACAAAGTCGGGAACATCCGCTCGACGCTGCGGCCGACCATCTGCTCGACGACAGTGCGCACCGGAATATCGGCGCGCTCGTGCCGGGCGACGATGCGCCCGTCGCGCATCACCACCACGCGATCGGCGATCTGGGCGATCTCGTCCAGCCGGTGGCTGATATAGATGAAGGACATGCCTTCCGCCTTGAGCTTGCGGATCTGCTGGAACAGGAGCTCCGTTTCCTCGCCGCCAAGGGCTGCCGTCGGTTCATCGAAGATCAGCAGCTCGGCATTGAGCGTCAGCGCCTTGGCAATCTCGACCTGCTGCTGGGCGGCGATACGCAGCGTGCGCACCTTGCGCTCGGGCGAGACATCGAGCCCGAGGCGCTTCAACTGGGCTGATGCCCGTGCATTCATTGCCGCGCGGTCGATGCGGCCGCCGCGCATCGGCAGGCGCCCGACATAGACGTTTTCGGCGACCGACAGATCCGGCAGCAGCTTCAGCTCCTGGTGGATCATGCCGATGCCGGCGTCGATCGCCGCGGCAGGATTGGCGGGGGAATAAGCGTTCCCCCGCCAGGTGATGGTGCCGGCATCGGGCTTGGTCGACCCGGCGATGATGTTCGAGACGGTGGACTTGCCGGCGCCGTTTTCGCCAAGCAGCGCCACGACCTCGCCCGGCCGCACCTCGAAGCTCGCATCGGCCAGGACCTGCACCGGTCCGTAGCTTTTGCAGAGGCCGCTGACGACGAGACCCAGATTGGGGCTGTGCGTGTGGCGAGGTTCGGTGGACATTGTTGCGCTCGTCGACTGCCGGACTGGTCTAAATCAGGGATGCTTGGCGATGAACTGCTCGACATTGTCCTTGGTGGTCAGCGTCGCATCCTGCAGCTGTTCTGCGGGAATGGTCTCGCCGGCCACCAGCTTGATTGCCGCATCGACGGCAAGCCGGCCCATGCCCTGGGTCTGCTGCGTCGCCGTCACGTCGAAGACGCCGTCCTTCAGCGCCTTGAGCGCCGCCACGTCGCCGTCGAAGCCGGCAACCCAGACCTTGTGGCCGGGATTGGCGACCTTGACCGCCTGCGCCGCACCGAGCGCCAGCGCATCGGCCTGGCCGATGACGATCGACACGTCGGGATGCGACTGCAACAGATCCTGCGTCAGCTTGAAACCTTCGTCCTGGTGCCAGCCTTCGCTCCACAATTCGCCGACGACCTTGATGTCGGGATAGCCCTTCAGCGCTTCGCCGCAGCCCTTCGAGCGATCGACCTCGGGCGTCGTACCCTTCTGGCCGTGGATGATGATCAGCTCGCCCTTGCCGCCGGCCTGCTTGGCGATGTAGTCGCAAACCGCTTTCGCCGATGCCACGCTATTGGTGGCGATGAAGGTGTCGCCGGGCGCGCCGTCGGCGTTGCGGTCGACATTGATGACTGGGATGCTGGCAGCCTTGGCCGTCTTGGTCGGCACGGTGGCGGCGGTGGCGCCGGCCGGAATGTAGATCAGCGCATCGATATTCTGCGTGATCAGATCCTGCACCTGGCTGACCTGGGTCGCCGAATCGCCCTTGGCGTCGACGGTGACGACCTCGATGCCCTTTTCCTTGCCGTAGGCTTCGACGGACTGCTTGATCTGGTTGAAGAAGTCGGCCTGCAGATTGGCGACGGCGAGGCCGAGCTTCTTGGCTTCCTTGGCCGAGGCCATGTCGGACAGGCTAAGCAGCGGGATGATGGCCGCGGCGGCAAGCAGCAATGAACGTTTAGTCAGCATGTTATTCCTCCGTTGATGTTCAATCTGTCCTGCCCGCGCATCGCGGCGCCCCGTGGCCGAACAACTCCCAGTTTCGGATCACCGATCCGTTTTCGCCCGAATATCCGGGTGAATCTCATTGAGCCCAATTCTTCATTGTGCCCCATTTTTCATTGTGCTCTGCGCCGCCAGGTGTCGGTGGCCACCGCCAGCGCGATCACCACGCCGATAACCACTTGCTGGATGAAGGGCGAGACACCGAGCAGGTTCAGTCCGTTGCGCAGCACGCCGATGATGAGGACGCCGATGGCTGTGCCGCCGATCGAACCGACGCCGCCCGACAGGCTGGCGCCGCCGATAACCACCGCCGCGATGGTGTCGAGCTCGTAGCCAAGGCCGGAGCTCGGCTGGACGGAATCGAGCCGGGCGGCAAGCACGATGCCGGCGAGACCGGCCAGCACGGCGCAGATCGTATAGACCCAGTTTGTCAGCGACTTGACCGGTATGCCGGACAGCCGGGCGACTTCGGCGCTGCCGCCGATTGCGTAGAGGCTGCGGCCGGTGGCGCGATAATTCAGGAAGATCGCGAAAATGACGGCAAGCACGATCATCAGCCCGACGGTGACCGACAGGAAGCCGAAATGGCGGATGATCGACAGGCTGGTGAACCAGTCGGGAAAGCCGACGATCTGCGAGCCGTCGGTGATCATATTGGCGAGACCGCGCGCCACCGACATCATGGCCAGCGTGGCGATGAAGGGCGGCAGCTTGGTGACCGTCACCAGCAGGCCCGAAACCAGCCCGCAAAGGCCGGCGACGACGAGGGCTGCGGCGATGCCGGCCGGCAGGCCGAGATTGAGATAGTCCGGATGGGCGACGAAGCCCATCACCATGGAAGCCAGCGCCAGCACAGAGCCAACGGACAGGTCGATGCCGCCGATCAGGATGACCAGCGTCATGCCGATCGCCATGATGCCGAGTACGGTAACCTGGTCGAGCACGTTGAGCATGTTGCGGATGGTCAGGAACGTATCGGTGGTCAGCGAGAGCGCCAGGCACAGCAGGACCAGCCCGATCAGCGGGCCCATGGTTCCGGCAAAGACAGCCGAAAACTTTGCGCCCGTCGTGGCCTGCGTACCAGAGCCTGCTTTCAACTCGCTTGCGTCGTTGCTCACAGCCACTTCGTCTCCTCCACAGCAATCCGGCGCTGCATCACCGGGCCACTTTGTTCACCAGGCCCCTCCATGTGAACAATTTATCTTTAACATGCAATTTTGTTCAGCTAAACTGTTCGTCGGAAAATTGTCAAGGCCTGCCGTTTCATTCGACGACGGTTTGCGCTGTCCGCCGGTTTGCCTTACGCAAGGTCTCGGAAATCTTGGGCATTTCGAAGTCGCCGGATTGGAATATCATGAGCAGAGCCGGCGGCTGCGGCAAGGCAAACAGATGACGATCGTAGAGAACGAAAGAGCCTCGCGCTTTCCCGACGCCGAACTCAAGGCCCGCGCCGCCTGGCACTATTATGTCGAGGGTCTTACACAGGAGCGGATTTCCGAAATTCTCGGCGTCGGCCGCATCAAGGTACATCGCATTCTCTCCGCCGCCCGCGAAGAGGGTGTCGTCCAGTTTCGCATCCGCGACAGCGTCGTCGAATGCGTGGTTTTGGAAGAAAGCCTCAAGCAGAGGTTCGGGCTCAGCCAGGCTGTTGTGGTGCCGTCGGCTGCCGACCGAAGCAACGCACCGCTGATGATCGGCCACGCCGCCGCCGCCTATCTGGCCGACCATGTGAATGCCGGCGATGTCATTGCGCTGGGCTGGGGGCGGACGCTGAAATTCGCCATCAATGAGTTGCCAAGGCGGCCTATCGCCAAGACCACGGTGGTTTCGATGCTTGGCGGCCTGACCCATGCACAGCCGCTCAACCCGACAGAAAGCGCCTGGGATTTCGCCGAGAAGATCGGTGCGGAGTGCTTCCTGCTGCCGGTGCCGGTCTATGCCGACCGGCCGGAACAGCGCGACGCGTTCATGAGCCAGCGCAGCGTTCAGGACGTTGTCTTCCGTGCACGCCGGGCAAACATTGCCGTGCTCAGCGTCGGCTCGTTTTCCAACGACAGCCCGATCGCCAATTACGGCTTCATCAAGCCAAGCGAACTCGAGGAACTGCAGGCGGCCGGCGCCGTCGGCGATATTCTGTGTCATTTCATCGACGCCGAGGGCCGCCCGGTCGACCACGAGGTGAACCGCCGCGTCTGTGCCTATCCGCTGCAGGATCTGTCGGATATCCCGAGCATCATCCTGGTGTCGGGAGGGCAGGAAAAGATTGCCATCATGCGGGCAGCACTCGCCAACACCAAGGTATCGGTTCTGATCACCGACGAGGATGCGGCAAAGGGGCTGCTCAACCGCTAGAGTCTTTCACGTTTTGACGGAAGCGTAGCCGGCGTTTGCGAAGTAGTTGTTGCATTCGGTTGCCTCGATCGTTTCAACGAGGTGGCCGATGTGGCGCCAAGTGTCCTCGACGGTACGCTTCTGCGTTTGGCGCATCCAGTGTTTGATTTTGGCAAAGGCCTGCTCGATCGGGTTGAGGTCGGGAGAGTAGGGCGGCAAATACCAAAGCCTG